>NZ_JBEYCQ010000040.1:0-53489 GCF_040632905.1 Streptomyces sp. NPDC016469 | reverse complement strand
GACGGGCACGACCGGGGCCAGAAGGTGATCGCGACCGCCTTCGCCGACCTGGGCTTCGACGTGGACGTCGGCCCACTGTTCCAGACCCCGGGCGAAGTCGCCCGGCAGGCGGTCGAGGCGGACGTGCACATCGTGGGCGTCTCGTCGCTGGCCGCCGGCCACCTCACCCTCGTCCCCGCGCTCCGCGAGGAGTTGGCCGCCGAGGGGCGCGAGGACATCATGATCGTGGTGGGCGGGGTGATTCCGCCGCAGGACGTGGAAGCGCTGCTGGAGGCGGGTGCCGCGGCCGTGTTCCCGCCCGGGACGGTGATCCCGGAGGCGGCCCACGACCTGGTGAGGCGGCTCGGGTCCGCGCTCGGCCACGAGCTGTGAGCCGCTGAGCGATGGCCCCGAGGATCGATCTCGACAGTTATGTGAAGGGCGTGCTCGACGGGAAGCGCGCGCACATCGCGCGCGCCATCACCCTTGTCGAGTCCACCCGCCCCGACCACCGGGCGGTCGCCCAGGAGTTGCTGCGGCGGCTGCTGCCGCACTCGGGCCACGCCCGGCGCGTCGGCGTGAGCGGGGTGCCCGGCGTCGGCAAGTCGACGTTCATCGACGCGCTCGGCACCATGCTCACCGGGCTCGGGCACCGGGTCGCCGTGCTGGCGGTCGACCCGTCGTCCAGCCGGACGGGCGGTTCCATCCTGGGCGACAAGACCCGGATGGAGCGGCTGGCGGTGGACCCGAACGCCTTCGTGCGCCCCTCCCCCACCGCCGGCACCCTGGGCGGGGTGGCGAAGGCGACCCGCGAGTCCGTCGTGGTGATGGAGGCGGCGGGCTACGACGTGGTGCTGGTGGAGACCGTCGGTGTCGGCCAGTCGGAGACCGCGGTCGCCAACATGGTCGACACGTTCCTGCTGCTGACCCTGGCGCGTACCGGTGACCAGCTGCAGGGCATCAAGAAGGGCGTCCTGGAGCTCGCGGACGCCATCGCCGTCAACAAGGCGGACGGCCCGCACGAGCGCGACGCGAAGGCCGCGGCCCGTGAACTGGCGGGCGCGCTGCGGCTGATGCACCCGGCGGACGCGGCGTGGACCCCGCCGGTCCTGACGTGCAGCGCGCGCGAGTCGACCGGTCTCGACACGCTGTGGGAGCGGCTGGAACAGCACCGGGCGCTGCTGGAGTCGACCGGCCGGCTCGCCGCCAAGCGCAGCGAGCAGCAGGTGGACTGGGCCTGGACGATGGTGCGCGACGAACTCCTGGGAAGCCTGCGCGGCCACCCCGGGGTGCGGGCGGTGGCGCCGGACCTGGAGCGCCGGGTGCGGGAGGGGACGCTCCCGGCGACCCTGGCCGCCGAGGAGATCCTTGCCGCGTTCCGGGGGTCCGGTCCGGCGGTCTGAGGGTTCCGCCGCCCGCCGCGCCCGGTCACATCCGGGTGTGGAGGGCGGCGGTGTGCTTCCGGACCTGCTCCGGGGTGAGGTAGCTGTCGGTGTACTCGAAGTCCCGCAGCGTCGCCGGCTTGCGCATCTGGAACCCGGTGCGGACGAAGTCGTCGCCGGCGGCGGCGTTGATCAGCCAGTTCGCCATGACGCGGGCCTTGGCCACGTTGGTGCGCAGCGCCGACCAGTGGTAGCCGCGCGCCACGGCCTGGGCGGCGATGCCGTGCATCTCGACGCCGAGGGGCTTGGACACGGCGTCCTTGCCGCCGAGGTCCACGACGAGCCCGAGGTCCTTGTGCACGTACGGCTGCAACGGCTGGTTGCGCAGCTTGGCGAGCAGGTTGTCGGCGAGTTTGCGGCCCTGGCGCATGGCGTGCTGGGCGGTGGGCGGGCAGACCGCGCCGTCGCCCTTGGCCAGGTCGGGCACGGCGGCCGCGTCACCGAGCGCGAAGATCCCGTCGTGGCCGGGCACGACCATCTCGGGCGTGACGGCGAGCCGGCCCTTCACCGTCTCCGCGTCGAAGGTGCCGACCAGCGGGCTGGCGGCGACCCCGGCGGTCCAGATCAGCGTCCGGCAGGGCAGCACCCGGCCGTCGGTGAACGTCACGGTGTCGGGGCCGGCCTCGGCGACGGACACACCGAGCGACACCTCGATGCCCCGGTCGCGCAGCACCTTGAGGGCGCTGGCGCCCAGCTTGTCGCCCAGCTCGGGCATGAGCTTCGGGGCGATGTCGATCAGGTGCCACTTCACGAGCTTCGGGTCGAGGCGGGGGTAGTGCCGCAGCGCGCTGGTGGTGAGGCGCTGGAGGCAGGCCGCGGTCTCGGTGCCGGCGTACCCGCCGCCGACCACGACGAACTGGAGCCGGGAGGCCCGCTCCTCCTCGTCGTCGCTGGCGTCCGCGAGGTCGAGCTGCGCGATGACGTGGTCGCGTACGTAGGCGGCCTCGGCCAGCGTCTTCATGCCGCGGGCGTGGTCGAGGAGCCCGGGGATGTCGAAGGTCCGGGTGACGCTGCCGGGGCTGAGGACGAGGTGGTCGTACCGTTCGTTGACGATCTCGTCGGTGATCTTGCGGACCACGCACACCTTCGCCTCGGGGTCCACGCCGATGGCCCCGCCGGGAATGATCCGGGTGCGATGGCGGCTGCTGCGGCGCAGCGAGAGCGCGACGGACTGCGGGGTCAGCACCCCGGAGGCCACCTGGGGCAGCAGGGGCAGGTAGAGCTGGTACGAGAACGGGGCGACGAGCGCGATGTCCGCTTCACCGGGCCGCAGCTTCCGCTCCAGACGGCGTACGCACTCGACCCCGGCGAAACCGGCTCCGACTACGAGAATCCTGGGTCGTGCCACAGTGATCGTCCCTTCTGGGGGTCTGCACGGTCGTCCGTTCGCCTGCCCCGTCACACGCGCCCGTCACCTCTCATCTTCACGACCGGCAGCCGAGTGCGCCTGCTGGGCAGGGCAGAACGGACGACCGTGCCGGGTCACCTGGCCAGGTAGGTGACCACGCCGCAGGCGCCGCCCGCCGCGCCCGCGCAGACCACGGCGGCGGCGACGCAGCGGGCACGCAGCCTTCGGTAGCGCTCGGTGTACTCGCCGCGCAGTTGCAGGGCGCGGGCGGAGATCCGCGCCAGCACCACCCGGGCTTCGGCGGTCCGCTCGGCGGTGTAGACCCGCTCCACGTCCTCGCGCTGGGCGGTGGTGAGCCAGGGCAGCTGGTCGGTGAAGCGGCGGGCGAGCCGGCGTGCCTGCTCGACCTCGGCGTTCCACAGCAGGTAGCCCTCCATCTGGGCCAGTCCCCGCGCGCTCTCGGCGTCCGGGTCGGCCGGCGCCCGCCTCTCCTCGCCGCTCACGCCTGCTTGTCCCCCGGCGCCACCGTCGCGGAGGTCTGCGGCCGGGTGGCTGCCTCCTCCAGCTCGCGCACGGCGGGGTGGTGCAGGTCGAATGCCGGGGATTCGGAGCGGATACGGGGCAGGGTGACGAAGTTGTGCCGGGGCGGCGGGCAGGAGGTCGCCCACTCCAGCGAACGTCCGTAGCCCCAGGGGTCGTCGACCTCGAGCTGCTTGCCGTACTTGGCGGTCTTCCACACGTTGTACAGGAAGGGCAGCATGGACAGGCCCAGTACGAACGAGGAGATGGTCGAGATGGTGTTCAGCGCGGTGAAGCCGTCCGACGCGAGGTAGTCCGCGTACCTGCGGGGCATGCCCTCGGCACCCAGCCAGTGCTGCACCAGGAACGTGCCGTGGAAGCCCACGAACAGCATCCAGAAGGTCATCTTGCCGAGCCGTTCGTCCAGCAGCTTCCCGGTGAACTTCGGCCACCAGAAGTGGAAGCCGGCGAACATCGCGAAGACCACGGTGCCGAAGACGACGTAGTGGAAGTGCGCGACCACGAAGTACGAGTCGGAGACGTGGAAGTCGAGCGGCGGGGACGCCAGGATCACACCGGTCAGCCCGCCGAAGAGGAACGTGACGAGGAAGCCGACCGACCAGAGCATCGGTGTCTCGAAGGACAGCGAGCCCTTCCACATGGTGCCGATCCAGTTGAAGAACTTCACCCCGGTGGGCACCGCGATGAGGAACGTCATGAACGAGAAGAACGGCAGCAGCACCCCGCCGGTGACGTACATGTGGTGCGCCCACACCGTGATCGAGAGGCCGGCGATGGCGATCGTGGCACCGATCAGACCGATGTAGCCGAAGATCGGCTTGCGGCTGAAGACGGGGATGATCTCGGAGACGATGCCGAAGAACGGCAGGGCGATGATGTACACCTCGGGGTGGCCGAAGAACCAGAAGAGGTGCTGCCACAGCAGGGGCCCGCCGTTGGCCGCGTCGAAGATGTGCGCGCCGAACTTGCGGTCCGCCTCCAGTGCCAGGAGGGCGGCGGCGAGGACCGGGAAGGCGAGCAGGACCAGCACACCGGTCAGCAGGACGTTCCAGGTGAAGATCGGCATGCGGAACATCGTCATGCCGGGCGCGCGCATGCAGATGATCGTGGTGATGAAGTTGACCGAACCGAGGATCGTGCCGAAGCCGGAGAAGGCGAGACCCATGATCCACAGGTCAGCTCCGACGCCTGGCGTGCGGACGATGTCGGTGAGCGGTGTGTAGGCGAACCAGCCGAAGTCGGCGGCGCCGTTCGGGGTGAGGAAGCCGGCCACCGCGATGAGCGAGCCGAAGAGGTACAGCCAGTACGCGAACATGTTCAGCCGCGGAAACGCCACATCGGGCGCGCCGATCTGCAGTGGCATGATCCAGTTCGCGAATCCGGCGAACAGCGGTGTCGCGAACATCAGCAGCATGATCGTGCCGTGCATCGTGAACGCCTGGTTGAACTGCTCGTTCGACATGATCTGCATGCCGGGCCTGGCGAGCTCGGCGCGCATGAAGAGGGCGAGCAGCCCGCCGCCGAGGAAGAACGCGAACGAGGTGGTCAGGTAGAGCGTGCCGATCGTCTTGTGATCGGTGGTGGTCAGCCATTTGATGACGACGTTGCCGGGCTCCCTGCCCCGTACCGGCAGCTCGTTGGAGTACGACTCCTCGTCCTCGGCCGTACCTGGTGTACCCGTCGTCGTCACGGGGCCGCTCCTTCGCTCGTGCATCCCTGTTACCGGATGCAGCAAAGCAGCGAAGCGGCCCCGTCGCGCGGCCCGGCACCCGCCGGAGCACGACATTCACCCGTCAGGGGGTCAGCGCCCTTCGTGTGCTGACACGCCGACGCCCCGGCGCGGCGCGGACCGGCCGGGGCGTCGGTGACCGTCGGGTCAGGCGAGGCTCGCGATCGCCTGGTTGAACGTCGCGGACGGACGCATGACGGCCGCGGCCTTGGCCGGGTCGGGCTGGTAGTAGCCGCCGATGTCGGCCGGCTTGCCCTGGACCGCGATCAGCTCGTCCACGATCGTCTGCTCCTGCTCGGACAGCGTCTTGGCGAGCGGGGCGAACGCGGCGGCGAGTTCGGCGTCGGCGGTCTGCTGCGCCAGCTCCTGGGCCCAGTACAGGGACAGGTAGAAGTGGCTGCCGCGGTTGTCGATGCCACCGAGGCGGCGGGAGGGCGACTTGTCCTCGTTGAGGAACGTGGCCGTGGCCCGGTCCAGCGTGTCGGCGAGGACCTGGGCGCGGGCGTTGCCCGTGGTCTGCGCGAGGTGCTCGAAGCTGACGGCGAGGGCCAGGAACTCGCCCAGGCTGTCCCAGCGCAGGTAGTCCTCCTTGACGAGCTGCTGCACGTGCTTGGGCGCGGAGCCGCCTGCGCCCGTCTCGAAGAGGCCGCCGCCGTTCATCAGCGGGACGACGGAGAGCATCTTCGCGCTGGTGCCGAGCTCCAGGATCGGGAAGAGGTCCGTCAGGTAGTCGCGGAGCACGTTGCCGGTGACGGAGATGGTGTCCTCGCCGCGGCGGATGCGCTCCAGGGAGAAGGCGGTGGCCTCCTGCGGGGTCATGATCTCGATCTGGAGGCCCTCGGTGTCGTGCTCGGCGAGGTAGGTCTTCACCTTCTCGATGAGCTTCGCGTCGTGCGCGCGGTCCGCGTCGAGCCAGAAGACGGCCGGGTTGCCGGTCGCACGGGCGCGGGTGACGGCCAGCTTGACCCAGTCCTGGATCGGCAGGTCCTTGGTCTGGCACATGCGGAAGATGTCGCCGGCGCCTACGGCCTGCTCCAGCACGGCGTTGCCCGCGGCGTCCACGACCCGGACGGTGCCGGTGGCGGGGATCTCGAAGGTCTTGTCGTGGCTGCCGTACTCCTCGGCCTTCTGCGCCATGAGGCCGACGTTGGGCACGGAGCCCATCGTGGCCGGGTCGAAGGCGCCGTTGGCGCGGCAGTCGTCGATGACGACCTGGTAGACACCGGCGTAGCTGCTGTCCGGCAGGACGGCGATGGTGTCGGCCTCGTTGCCGTCGGGGCCCCACATGTGGCCGGAGGTGCGGATCATGGCCGGCATGGAGGCGTCGACGATGACGTCGCTGGGGACGTGCAGGTTGGTGATGCCCTTGTCGGAGTCGACCATGGCGAGAGCGGGGCCCTCGGCGAGCTCGGCCTCGAAGGACTCCTTGATCTTCGCGCCCTCGGGCAGGGCCTCCAGGCCCTTGAGGATGCCGCCCAGACCGTCGTTCGGGGTCAGGCCGGCGGCGGCGAGCACCTCACCGTACGCGGCGAAGGTCTTCGGGAAGAAGGCGCGCACGACGTGGCCGAAGATGATCGGGTCGGAGACCTTCATCATCGTGGCCTTGAGGTGCACGGAGAAGAGGACGCCCTCGGCCTTGGCACGGGCGATCTGGGCGGTGATGAACTCGCGCAGGGCGGCGACGCGCATGACGGAGGCGTCGACGACCTCGCCCGCGAGGACCGGGACGGACTCGCGCAGGACGGTGGTGGTGCCGTCGTCACCGGCGAGCTCGATGCGCAGGGTGCCGGCCTCGGAGATGACCGCGGACTTCTCGGTGGACCGGAAGTCGTCGACGCCCATGGTGGCGACGTTGGTCTTGGAGTCGGCGGTCCAGGCGCCCATGCGGTGCGGGTGGGTCTTGGCGTAGTTCTTGACCGACGCGGGGGCGCGGCGGTCGGAGTTGCCCTCGCGCAGGACCGGGTTGACGGCGCTGCCCTTGACCTTGTCGTAACGGGCGCGGACGTCCTTGTCCTCGTCGGTCTTCGGGTCGTCCGGGTAGTCCGGGAGGGCGTAGCCCTGGGCCTGGAGCTCGGCGATCGCGGCCTTCAGCTGCGGGATCGAGGCCGAGATGTTGGGCAGCTTGATGATGTTGGCGCCCGGAGTGGTGGCCAGCTCGCCGAGTTCGGCGAGGGCGTCGTCGATGCGCTGGTCCTCCCGGAGGCGCTCGGGGAAGCCCGCGATGATCCGGCCCGCCAGGGAGATGTCCCGGCTCTCGACGGTGACCCCGGCCTTCGAGGCGTACGCCTCGATCACGGGCAGGAACGAATACGTCGCCAGGGCCGGGGCCTCGTCGGTGTGTGTATAGATGATGGTCGAGTCAGTCACCCTGTGCTCCGCTCCACGTCTGCAACATTGCTTGACATCAAGATATCTCGTGAGCGGCGCAGGCTCGACAGGGCCCTGCCCCACACCGGCCGGAAGACGTCCTACGGGCGGCCTCCGGGCGGAATCTCCTCGCCGGCGGGCACCGGTCCCGGCGGGGTGCCGTCGCCGAAGGGGCGGCCGCCGAGCTGTTCGCGGTGGTGCGGGGTCAGCCAGCCGGAGAGGTCGGGGCCCGCGGGCACGATGCCGGTGGGGTTGATGCCGGTGTGCACCCGGTAGTAGTGCTGCTTGATGTGGTGGAAGTCGACCGTGTCCCCGAACCCGGGGGTCTGGTAGAGGTCCCTGGCGTACGCCCACAGCACCGGGTCCTCGGAGAGCTTCCGGCGGTTGCACTTGAAGTGGCCGTGGTAGACGGCGTCGAAGCGGACCAGGGTGGTGAAGAACCGGATGTCGGCCTCGGTGATCGTGTCGCCGACGAGGTAACGCCGGTCCGCGAGCCGCCCGGACATCTCCTCCAGGCGGCGGAACAGCGCCTCGTACGCCTCCTCGTAGGTGTCCTGGGTATCGGCGAACCCGGCTCGGTACACCCCGTTGTTGACGTCCCGGTAGATGCCCTCCATGACGTCGACGATCTCCGCGCGCAGCGCCTCGGGGTAGAGGTCGGGCGCGCCGGGCCGGTGCAGGGCGGTCCACTCGGTGGCGAGGTCCAGGGTGATCTGCTGGTAGTCGTTGGTGACCAGCTTGCCGCTGGGTACGTCGACGATCGCCGGCACGCTGACGCCGCCCGGGTAGTCGCGCTCGCGGGCGTCGTACGCCTCGCTGAGGTAGCGGATGCCCAGCACCGGGTCGCGGCCGTCCGGGTCGAGCGTGAAGCGCCAGCTGCGGTCGTCCTGGAGCGGGTCGGCGACGGCGAGCGAGAGCGCGTCCTCCAGGCCGAGCAGCCTGCGGGAGACCAGGGCGCGACTGGCCCAGGGGCAGGCCCGGCTGGCGACGAGCCGGTAGCGGCCCGCCTCGACGGGCCAGCCGTCGCGGCCGTCGGCGGTGATGCGGTCCGCGAAGTGGCTGCGGGAGCGCTTGAAGGGCTTGTGCCCGTACGAGCTGTTGCCGTCGGTGCCGGCGGAGTCGTTCATCGCGTTCTCCTCAGGAGGCGGCTGCGGAAGGTGGGGAGTGCTGTGTACGGCGTCTGCCCCGTCGGCCGCCGCCCACGTCGGCGACCGCGACGAGCAGGGCGCCGACGACGAACGCGACGGAGACGATGAGCCCGTGGTCGTACGCGTCGGACCAGCCGTCGCCGCCGACCTGGGCGAAGAACACCGCTCCGACGGCGGCGATCCCGATGGCGGAACCGACGCGCTGCCCGGTCTGGAGGGTGCCGCCGGCGCTGCCCGCGGTGGCGACGGGCACCTCGGAGAGGGTCAGGGTCTGGTTGGGCGCGATGACCAGGCCGCTGCCGAGCCCCGCGAAGAGCAGCGGGGCGGCCATCGCCCAGCCCGCGCCCCGGCCGGGCACGAGGTGGACGGCGAGCGCGGTGGCCCCGAGGCCCACGGCCACGGCGGCGAGTCCGACGACGACGAGGGGGCGGCCGAAGCGCCCGACGAGCCTGCCGCCGGGTCCGGCGGCGACGGCGGAGCCCAGGGCGAAGGGGGTGATCGCCAGACCGGCCTGGAGGGCGGTGTAGTGCAGGCCGCTCTGGAGGTAGAGCGTGGTGATGAAGAAGATCGAGGTGAATCCGGCGAAGTACAGCAGGATGAGGAGACAGCCCAGCCAGTACGAGCGCACCTTGAAGAGCCGGAGGTCCACGACCGGGTGGGTGCCGCGCCGGCCGCACCGGGCCTCCCAGCCGACGAATGCGACGAGCAGCGCCACGGCCAGGATCAGCAGCAGCCACTTCTCGTCGCCGGGCCACTGGCGGGACTGGACGAAGGGCAGCAGCAGGGCCAGGACCCCGGAGCCGAGCAGCAGCACGCCGAGCGGGTCGAGGTCCCGCAGCCGGACCGGACCGGCGGACGGGGTGTCCGGCAGCAGGCGGCGGGCGAGCAGGAGGCAGACGAGGCCCAGCGGCAGGTTGACGTAGAACACCCAGCGCCAGCCCTCGTCCGCTCCGGCCGCCTGGATCAGCAGGCCGCCGAGCAGCGGGCCGACGGCGGTGGAGATGCCGACCACCGTGCCGAACATGCCGAAGGCGCGACCGCGCTCCCGGCCTTGGAACATCTGCTGGATGAGGGCGGAGATCTGCGGCGAGACCATGCCGCCGGCCAGCCCCTGGACCAGGCGGGCGATCACCAGCCAGAGGCTGGACTGGGCGGCGCCGCAGGCCGCCGAGGACAGCGTGAAGAGCGTGAGCCCCGCCATGAAGACCGCGCGCCGGCCCCGGGCGTCGCCGAGCCGCCCGGCCGGGATCAGGAACAGGCCGAAGGCCAGGGCGTATCCGGACAGGACCCATTGGAGGTCGGACTCCGGGGTGTGCAGCCCCTCCTTGATGGAGGGGAGCGCGACGTTGACGATCGAGACGTCCAGGAGGGTCATGAAACCGGCGACCAGGCAGACGGCGAGCGCCTGCCACCGTCGCGGATCGGGCGTGTCGTGCCCGGACCCCGGACTCGCGTCCCGCCCGTCGGAACCCCGGTCCGCCGCGCTGTCTGCCATGGTTGGCACCCTAGGACGCGTGCGGTGATTCCTCATCCCGGCTGGTCCACCCGGCCGTGCGGGGATCGCGCGGACGAGGGCCGGTTAGGGTACGGCGCATGCAGTCGTACACGATCGGGCAGGCGGCCCGGCTCCTGGGCGTCAGCCCCGATACCGCCCGGCGCTGGGCCGACGCGGGGCGCGTCGCGACCCACCGCGACGAGGGCGGCCGCCGCCTCATCGACGGCCGCGACCTGGCGGCGTTCTCCGTCGAGGTCGCGCAGAGCGGCGCGGGCGACGAAGACGTCTCGTACACCTCCGCGCGCAACGCGTTCGCCGGCATCGTCACCGCCGTGAAGCTGGGCGATGTGGCCGCACAGGTCGAGATCCAGGCGGGACCGCACCGGCTGGTGTCCCTGCTGACCAGGGAGGCCGTGGAGGAACTGGGCCTGGAGGTCGGTGTGCAGGCCACCGCCCGGGTGAAGTCGACCAGCGTGCACATCGACCGCGCCTGACCGGTCAGCCCATGCCCTTCCGGGCGGCGGCCAGGATCTTCACGACGGTGTGGAAGAAGCGGGTGGTCGCGTCGCGGCCCAGGACGCCTTCCTGGAAGCCCTTGGCGGCGGGAGCCTTGCCGTTGATCAGGTGCCAGACGACGAACGCGTCGTGGTCCGTGTGGCCGATGATCTCCATGTCCTTCTTCGGGGAGAGCATCGGCAGGGCCAGGTCAGGGGCGATGCGCTCGGTCGTGAAGACGACGCAGCAGCGGATGTCGTCGGTGACCGTGACGTCCTTGAACGGGTCGAGGGCGATCAGCGCCTCCAGCTCCGGAACCGTGCGCAGGCACACCGCGACGTCGTAGCCGAGGGCCGCGGCGAGATGGTCGCCGATACGGGCGGCGAGCGCGGCACGGTCGGTCTCGTCGGACTCGAAGAACACGTTGCCGCTCTGGATGTAGCTGCGCACGGAGGCCAGACCCAGCTCCGTGAAGAGTGCGCGCAGGCGCTCCATCTTCACGGAGCGGCCCGGTACGTTCAGCCCTCGGAGAAGTGCGATGTACAGCAAATCCGGTCACCTGTTCATGCGGGAGGGAACGCGGGGCGCGGCGGACGACGACAGCGTAGCCCCGCCGTCTTCGCAGCGGCGCGATCACGGCCTACGGTGGGGTGGTTCACGCCGTCCGGGTCCGACAGCTCTCCTGGGAGATTCCGTTGCGCATGCTGATCAACGTTCCCGAAACCGTGGTGGCCGACGCGTTGCGCGGGATGGCCGCCTCCCATCCCGAGCTGACCGTGGACGTGGAGAACCGTGTCGTCGTACGCCGGGACGCGCCCGTGGCCGGAAAGGTGGCCCTGGTCTCGGGTGGCGGGTCGGGGCACGAGCCGCTGCACGCCGGGTTCGTCGGCCCCGGGATGCTGTCGGCGGCGTGTCCGGGCGAGGTGTTCACCTCGCCGGTGCCGGACCAGATGGTGCGGGCGGCGGCCGCGGTGGACAGCGGCGAGGGCGTGCTCTTCGTCGTCAAGAACTACACCGGGGACGTGCTCAACTTCGAGATGGCGGCCGAACTCGCCGAGGAGGAGGGGCTGCGCGTCGCGCAGGTGCTCGTGGACGACGACGTCGCGGTGACCGACAGTCTGTACACCGCCGGGCGCCGCGGCACCGGGGCCACCCTCTTCGTGGAGAAGATCGCGGGCGCGGCGGCCGACGAGGGCGCCCCGCTGGACCGGGTGGCCGCGATCGCCCGCCGGGTGAACGAGTCCTCGCGCAGCTTCGGCGTGGCCCTCAGCTCCGTCACGACGCCCGCGAAGGGCTCCCCCACCTTCGACCTGCCCGTGGGCGAGCTCGAACTGGGCATCGGCATCCACGGGGAACCGGGCCGGGAGCGGCGGGCGATGATGACCTCCGGGGAGATCGCGGACTTCGCCGTGAGCGCGGTCCTGGACGACCTGCGCCCCAGCGGCCCGGTCCTCGCCCTGGTCAACGGTATGGGCGCGACGCCGCTGCTGGAGCTGTACGGGTTCGGCGGCGAGGTGCACCGGGTGCTGCGGGAAAGGGGCGTGGTGGTCGCCCGTACGCTCGTGGGCAACTACGTGACCTCGCTCGACATGGCGGGCTGCTCGGTGACGCTGTGCCAGGTGGACGAGGAGCTGCTGCGGCTGTGGGACGCGCCGGTCGAGACGCCGGCGCTGCGCTGGGGCCGTTGATCCGCTGATCCGCACGCGACGGAGCTGGGAGTGCACGTGCTCGATGCCGATTTCTTTCACCGCTGGATGACCGCGACCGCCGGTCTGGTCGACCGCGAGGCGGCGCGCCTGACCGAGCTGGACTCCGCGATCGGGGACGCGGATCACGGCAGCAACCTCCAGCGCGGGTTCGCCGCCGTCTCGGCGGCCCTGGCGAAGGAGCCGCCGCGGACCCCGGGTGCCGTACTCGCCCTTGCCGGACGGCAGCTGATCTCGACGGTCGGCGGTGCGTCGGGGCCGTTGTACGGGACGCTGCTGCGGCGTACGGGCAAGGCGCTGGGCGACGCCCCGGACGTGTCCCCCGCCGTTCTGGCGCGGGCGCTCGGGGAAGGCGTCGCCGCGGTGGCGCAGCTGGGCGGGGCAGGGGCCGGTGACAAGACGATGCTCGACGCGCTGCTGCCGGCCGTCGAGGCGCTGGGGACCTCGTTCGCGGCGGGCCGGGAGGCGGCGCGTGCGGGCGCGGAGGCGACGGTGCCGCTGCGGGCGCGCAAGGGCCGGGCGAGCTATCTGGGCGAGCGGAGCGTGGGGCACCAGGACCCGGGGGCCACCTCGGCGGCGCTGCTGATCGCCGCGCTGGCGGACACGGCGGAGACGGACGGGGGCGCGGCGTGAGCGCGGGGGCGCAGGTGGGCATCGTGCTGGTCTCGCACAGCGGGCCGGTGGCCGAGTCCGTGGCGGAGCTGGCCCGCGGGCTGGCGGCGGGCGGGGCGACGGCTCCGGTGGCCGCGGCCGGCGGCACCGGGGCGGGCGGGCTCGGGACGAGCGCGGAGCAGATCGCGGAGGCCGCCCGGTCGGTGGACGGCGGGGCGGGGGTCGCCGTCCTGGTGGACCTGGGCAGCGCGGTCCTCACGGTCAAGGCGATGCTGGCCGAGGGCGACGAGCTCCCGGCCGGGACGCGGTTGGTGGACGCCCCGTTCGTGGAGGGCGCGGTGGCGGCCGTGGTCACGGCGTCGGCGGGCGGCGACCTCGACGCGGTGGAGGCGGCGGCCTCCGAGGCGTACGACTACCGCAAGGCGTAGGCCCCGGGCGCCGCGCACACTTGACGGCATGACGGCCAAGAAGACCACCCGCCGCAGCGCGGGCCTGCTGCTGTTCCGCACCGGTGCCGGGCGTGGCCTCGAAGTGCTCATCGGCCACATGGGCGGCCCGTTCTGGACGGGGCGCGAGGAAGCCGCGTGGTCGGTGCCCAAGGGCGAGTACGCCTCCGACGAGGAGCCGGGGGCCGCGGCGCGGCGGGAGTTCGAGGAGGAGTTCGGGCATCCGGCGCCGGACGGGGCGTGGGTGGCGCTGGGCGAGGCGCGCCAGCCCAGCGGGAAGACGGTGACTGTGTGGGCGCTGGAGGCCGACATCGACCCGGCGACGGCGGTGCCCGGCACGTTCGCGATGGAGTGGCCCCGGAAGTCGGGGACGCTGCGGGAGTTCCCGGAGATGGACCGGTTCGCCTGGTGCACGCCCGAGGAGGCGGCGGAGCGGCTGGTGAAGGGGCAGCGGGTCTTCGTGGACCGGCTGCGCGGGCGGCTGGCGGAGGGCGGTTCGCTCAGTGGTGGAGCCGGATGACGGCGAGGCCGCCGTCGAGATCGACGGTGGAGCGGTGCGGCGGGGCACCGTCCTCCTCGTCGTCGCGGAGCAGCAGGGCGCTCTGCCGCTCCTTGAGTTCGCTCTGCTTGCCGGGTGAGAACGTGGCGTGCAGCTGCTCGAAACCCGTCGCCGAGATCTGGCCCTGGCGGGCGCTGTTCCGCCACGGCAGCAGCCCCGCACGCCCGGCGCGCAGCAGCAGCTGGTCGAGGAAGGCCGCGACGGTCAGACCGATGACCAGGCCGGGCAGCGTCATCAGCACGAGGAATCCCATGCGGCCAGTGTCGTCGTACGGGCGCGGCCGGCGCAACGGCCGCGCCCGTACGACGGGGCCCGCCCGGTCAGCTCTGCGGGAGGATGACCGCCCGGCCGTTGATCTTGCCGGCGTGCAGGCGCTCGTAGGCGAGCGGTGCCTCGGCCAGCGGGTACGTCTCGACGTGGACGTCCACCGCGCCCGTACGGGCCAGGTCGAGCACCTCGGCCAGTTCGGAGCGCGATCCCCAGTACGGGGCGGTGACCGTCGTGTTGAACGGCAGGCCGCCGAAGCCCACGGGCAGGGCTCCCCCGCCGATGCCGACGATGGTCACGTCGGAGTCGATGGCGGCCGCGGCGCCGGCGGTGGCGACGGTCGGCGGGGCCCCGACGAAGTCCAGGACGACCTGGGCGCCGATGCCGCCCGTCAGTTCGCGGATGCGGACGGCCGCGTGCTCGTCGGACAGGACGGTCTCGTGCGCCCCGACGGTGCGGGCGAGGGCCAGCTTGTCCTCGGTGACATCGAGGGCGATGACCCGGACGGCCGTGAGGGCGCGCAGCAGCTGGATGGCCACGTGGCCGAGGCCGCCGGTGCCGATGACGACGGCGGTGGCCCCGGGTACCAGCTTCGGCAGGGAGCGCTTGATGGCGTGGTACGGGGTGAGGCCCGCGTCGGTGAGCGGCACGGTCCGTACCGGGTCGAGGTCGCCGAGGGGCACGAGGTGGCGCGGGTCGTCCACGATCATGTACTCGGCCATGGCGCCGGGCGAGCCCAGGCCGGGCGGGTTGATGCCGAGCTCGGCGGCGCGCAGGCAGTAGTTCTCCTTGCCCTCGGCGCACTTCACACAGGTGCCGCAGCCCCAGGGGCCGTAGACGGCGACGGACTGGCCGGTCTCCAGGCCGGTGACGCCGTCACCGAGCGCGGCGATCGTGCCGACGCCCTCGTGGCCGAGGGTGAGCGGCAGCGGGTACGGGAACTGGTCCGCGGGCCAGCTCATCACGGCGATGTCGGAGTGGCAGACGCCCGCCGCCGTGACCTTCAGCAGCACCTGTCCGGGGCCCGGCTCCGGGTCGGGCACGGTGACGACCTCGGGTGCGGCACCGATCTCGCGGTATTGAACTGCCTTCATGGGGTCCTCCTCGACCTCTGTGGCTGTGGCTCTTGTGCTGACCCCCGAAAACCCCCGGACCCCCGAGTCCCCCTCCCCCGTCAGGAGGCCGAGTAGCCGCCGTCCACCAGGTGGTAGCTGCCGTGGATGAACGAGGCGCGGTCGGAGAGCAGGAACGCGGCGAGCTCCGCGACCTCCTCGGACGTGCCCAGGCGGCCCGCCGGGTGCAGCGAGATCAGGTGGTCCCGGGCCGGGCCCTCCGTGTTCCGCAGCAGCGGGGTGTCGATGAAGCCGGGGCCCACGGCGTTGATCCGGACGTTCTGGGCGGCGTACTCCAGGGCGGCGGTCTTGGTGAGGCCGACGACGCCGTGCTTGGCGGCGACGTAGGCCGGCGAGCCGGCGAAACCGTTGGTGCCCAGGATCGAGGACATGTTGACGATCGCGCCGCCGCCCGCGGCGACGATGGCGGGCAGCTCGTGGCGCATCGAGTAGAAGACGCCGCTGAGGTTGGTCGCGACGACCCGGTCCCAGTCCTCGACGGCGTACTCACCGGTCGGGTTGCTGGGGCCGCCGATGCCCGCGTTGTTCACCGCGAGGTGCAGTGCGCCGAAGGTGTCGACGGCGAACCGCACGCCCGCCTCGACGGACGCGGGGTCGGTGACGTCCATGGCCACGGCGGCGGCCCGGCCGCCGGCGCTCTCCAGCGCGGCGGCCGCCTCGCGGGCGCTCGCTTCGTTGTAGTCGGCGACGACGACGGAGGCGCCCGCGCCGGCGAGCCGGTGGGCGAGGGCCAGGCCGATGCCGGAGGCCCCGCCGGTGACGAGGGCGGTGCGGCCGGCGAACTCCTGGTCGGTGGGGGTGGTGGTGCTCATGGGGTGCCGTTTCCTTCCGTGGTGCTGGTGGTGCTGTGCGGCGCGGGACCGGTGAAGAGTTCGCCGGCCAGGGCGTCGAAGGCCCGTTCGACGAGCTGGGGCAGTTCGTCGGGGCGGTCCCCCCGCACCCAGGCGGCCTGGGCGGCGAGGAGGGCGCCGGCTCCGGCGGCGACCGTGACGGCGGGCCGCAGGTCGCTGAGGGGGTCGGTGCCGAGCCGGTCGGCGACGATGGCGACCGAGTCCGCCTGCGCGTCCACCCGGATGTGGTGGAAGGCCGCGTAGAGGGTCGGTTCGCGCTCGGCCAGGACCAGCAGCTCGTAGATGCGCGGGCGGCGGTGCCAGGCCGGGACCACCGGGTCCCGGAGCCAGTCCTGGACGGCCCGGCGGTACGCGGTGAGCGGGGGCTCGTCGGCCGGGCGGGCGCGCAGTGCGTCGTTGATCCGGTTGCCGTCGCCCCGGACCGAGTCCAGGACGGCGTCCTCCTTGCCGGCGAAGTACCGGCTGAAGGTGCGGCGGTCCAGGTCGGCGCGTTCGGCGATCTCCTCGACCGTGACCTCCCTGAGCCCCCGGTCGAGCACGAGCTCGAACGCGGCCCCGGCCAGCGCGTCCCGGGTCCGGCGGGCCTTGCGGCCCCGCCTGTCCGGAATCTTCCGTTCCGCTTGCATGTGTGCCACCGTACACCCAAAAATGTCCCGACGCGACAGAAGTCGCGCCGGGACAGGAAGGGCCTGGTGTGCCGCTCAGCGCCCGCTGAACACCTCGGCGGCCCGTACCGCCTCGTGCTCCGCCGGGACGGGCGGAGCCGGCACCGCGGAGGAGCTGCGGCGCAGGGCGAGTACGGCGACGTCGTCGCGCCGCACCCCGCCGGAGAACTCCTCCAGGTCGTGTTCGAGCGCGTCGAGCAGTTCCTGGGGGCTCCCGTGCGCCCAGCGGCTCAGCCGGGTGTCGAGCGGGTAGAAGTGCCCGTCGGCGTCCCGGGCCTCGGTGACCCCGTCGGTGAACATCAGGAGCGTCGCGCCGGGCGGGAAGTCGAGCCGTTCCGCGGTGCGGCCCTCGTTGCCGAGTTCCGCCAGGCCCAACGGTACGGAGGTGTGGCGCAGGGGCACGGGGACGGCGATCCCGTCGTGCAGCAGCCGGGGCTGCAGATGGCCGCAGTTCACCGCGCGGACCCGGCCGTCGCCGTCGAAGCCGAGGACGAGCGCGGTCACGAAGCGTTCCGTGTCACCGGTCTGGGCGGCGAAGGCGTTCTGCCGGGCGACGGCGTCCTCCAGGCGGTCCACGACACCGGTGAGGGAGGGTTCGCGGATGGCGGCCTCGCGGAACGCGCCGAGGACGGCGAAGCCCACGCCGATGGCGGGGAGCCCTTTGCCCTGGACGTCTCCGATGATCACCCGGGTGCCGTACGGCGACTGCACGGCCTCGTAGATGTCACCGCCGACCAGGTGGTCCTCCTCGATCGGCGTGTAGGTGCCGTGGGCGGTGATCTGGTCGGTGGGGATCGGCAGGGGGCGCAGGATCTGGCGCTGGAGGGCGACGGCGGCGGAGCGCAGCCTGGCGATCTCGGTGGCGTGCCGGATGCGCAGGGCGCAGGCGCCGACGCTGAGCAGGCAGGCGAACAGGGTGAAGACGATGCTGCTGACCATGTCCCACGCGGTTCCACCGGTCGCCGCACGCGTGACGACGGCCGCCCCGGTGACCCAGGCGCCGGCGACCGCGGTCTGACCGACCGTCCCGAAGACCGAGACGAGGGCCGGCGCGACCACGAGGAGCGGCACCAGCCGGAGGTCCTCGCCGGCGAGGATGTCGAGGCTGACGATCACGGCGGTCAGCAGGGCCAGGCCGCCGGACAGTGCCCCGTTCCCGATGCGTGGGCCGCGCGCCGCGGCCTCCCCCGCCTCGGTGCCGGGGAGCGCCACGCGGGGCGCCGGCCGGCTCAGGAGTCCGAAGGTCACGGCCCTCTCCTTCCGGGATCGGCCGGCGCCCCGCGCGCCGGCGTTCTCTTCCATTCGACCGGGCCGAGGGAAGGAGCACACGAGGCTTACGGCCTGATGGGCCCGGCCGAAGGTCCCGGAATACGCCCGGGGCGGGTGCCTCCCGGTCCGGAGGCACCCGGCGGACACGCCTAGCGTGCGGCCGTCGCGTCGGCGCGGCGGCCGGGCGCGGGGACGGTCGGCGCGTGCGGGACGAGGGCGGCCAGGAATTCGATCCGTCGGCGGAGCTCGAAGCCCAGCGCCTCGTACAGCCGGACGGCGCCGGTGTTGGCGGCGGCCGCGTGCAGGAACGGGATCTCGCCGCGCTGGCGGATCTCGTGGGCGACGGCACGCACGAGTCCGCCGCCGAGCCCCTGGCCGCGTACCGACTCGTCGGTGCAGACGGCGCTGATCTCGCTCCAGCCCGGCGGGCGCATGCGTTCGCCGGCCATGGCGACGAGCACGCCGTCCCGGCGCACTCCCAGGTAGGTGCCGAGCTCCACGGTCCGGGGCTCGAAGGGGCCGGGCCGGGTGCGGGCGACCAGGTCGAGCATCTCCGGTACGTCGGCGGGGCCAAGCCGGACCGCTTCCGGGAGGGGCGCCGCGGCCACCCCCGCGTCCACCAGCTGGACGCCGTCGGCGTGGAAGGTGATCTCCCAGTCGGCGGGCGGGGGCTCCCGGAACGCGGTGACCGTCACGCCCCCGCCCGGCCCGGTGAGCGCCGCCACGTCGGCCCAGTCGGCGGGCCCGGGGTCCGGCGGGAGGGCGACCCAGGGGGCGACCTCGGAGGGGTAGCGCAGCACGCGGCCCCGGCGCTCGGCGAAGTGGGCGTGCGGACCGCGCAGCGCGGTGCCCACCGGGTCGTCCAGGGGGTGGGCCGAAACCGGGTGCGCGCTCACGCGGACACCTCGATCACGGTCTTGCCCAGGGCGTGGCCGTCCTCCACCGCACGCAGCGCCTCGGCTGCCCGGTCGAGGGGCACGGTCAGCGTCACGTGGGTGCGCAGGATCCCCTCGACGGCCAGCCGCGCCACCTCGTCGAGGACGGCGGCGGTGCGGGCGCGCCGGACGGGTTCCCCGCCGAGCTCGGTCACCAGGGGCTTGCCGCCGGCGCTGATGAGCGCGGCCGGGCCGGCCAGGCCGGCCGCCTCGCGCAGGGTGTCGCCGCCGACCAGGTCGAAGACCGCGTCCACGCCCTCGGGGGCGGCCGCCCGCACCCGGTCGGCGAGGCCGGCGCCGGACGGGATGTGCTCGGCGCCCAGGGACTCCACGAAGTCCTTCTTGGCCTCGCCCGCGACGCCGAGGACCCGGAGGCCCGCGTGGCGCGCGAGCTGGACGGCGGCGCTGCCCACGCCGCCGCCGGCCCCGGTGATCAGGAGCGTGGCGCCGGGGGCGAGGCCGAGCTGACGCACCCCGTCGTAGGCGGTGGCGGCGGCGACGGGCAGGACCGCCGCGTCGGTGAAGGAGAGGGCCGCCGGTTTGTGGGCGGTGACCGCGACCGGCATGAGGGTGTACTCGGCGTACCCGCCGGTCAGCGGGTTGCCGAACACCTCGTCGCCGGGTGCGAAGTCCTCGGTCCCGGGTCCGGTCTCCACGACGGTGCCGGCGGCCTCGCTGCCGAAGACGGTCGGGAACGGCAGCGGCTCGCTACCGGGCCTCGTGTAGCCGGTGCGCAGCTTCCAGTCGACCGGGTTGACGCCTGCCGCGCGAACGGCGACGAGCAGTTCACCGGGGCCGGGTTTCGGCCGTTCCAGTTCGGCGAAGCCCTCCACCTCCGGTCCGCCGTTGCGGGTGAACACGTACGCCTTCGGCATGAGCTCCTTCTCCCCTGTTCGTGCGCCGGCGCCCCGCTGCCGGGCGCCACAGCTGCGGCAAGGACGAGTGGCGCGCGGGTATTCCCGTACCGTCGATTTCGACTCAATCACGGCCCGGTACCCGCCGGTCGGCCCCTGCGGCGGACCGTCCTGTGGCACGCTGATGGCGGCCGTCCCACCGGGCTCCCCCGTACCGGTGGGGCGGTCCTCCGTCGTCCCGGAGCCGGTGCCCCGGTCCGGTCAGCCGCCGTCCCGCTCGGGTGCCCGGCCCGCGTAGTAGGTGGCGATCATGTCCTCGTCGCCGTGTCCCGCGGCCTCCGCGCGCGCGAAGCGGGCGGCCGACGCGGCGGCCAGGTCCAGCCGGACACCGGCCTGTGCGGCCGCGTCGAGGATGAGCCGGGTGTCCTTGAGCGCCGTGGACAGGGCGAAACTCGGAGTGAGATCCCCGTCCAGCACGGCGGCGGACTTGGCCTGGAGGTAGCCCGAGTCGAGCGGTCCGCCCTCGACCAGGCCGAGGAACGTACGCGGGTCGACGCCGAGCCCTTCGGCGAGGTTCAGGCACTCCGCGACGCCGCCGACCATGTTGACCACCCAGGCGTTGACCACGAGCTTCAGCCGGGAGGCCGCCCCCGGCTCCTCTCCGGACCACACCGTGCGCTGCCCGATCGCGTCCAGCACCGGTTCGACCACCGCGCGGGCGGCCTCGGGACCGGAGACGAGGACGGTCAGCGCGCCCTGCTCGGCGGGCTGCCGGGTGCCGACGACCGGGGCGTCGAGGTGGATCAGCCCCAGGTCGGCGGCGCGCTGGGCCAGCTCGACGGCGCCGTCCGGGCCGACCGTGGAGGTCTGGAGCAGCACCTGGCCCCGGTGCAGCCCCTCGGAGGCGGCGGCGAGCGCGGCGGCGACGGCGGTCGAGTCGGTGAGCGCGGTGAGCACGACGTGGGCGCCGCGCACGGCCTCCTCCGCCGTGCCGGTGACGGTGGCGCCGTCGGCGGCGAGCGGGGCGGCCTTGGCCTGCGTGCGGTTCCAGGCCCGGACTTCCAGACCGGCGCGGAGCAGGCTGCGGGCCATGGCCGCGCCCATGATCCCGGTGCCGAGTACGGCGACGACGGGCCGCTGCGGGGCGGTGGGGACTGCTGAGGTCATGGTGTTCCCTTCGTCGGCCGCTCCCCGGGGGCGCGGCGGCTTCGGCTTCTCAGGGCTGCCGCAGCGCGCCTTCCAGCACGGCGGCGTGTACGGCTCTGGCGAGTCGCGCGCCCCAGCGGGAGCGCGGCCCGGCGAACGGTTCGGCGGCGCCGGACCCGGGTCCCGGTTCCGGTGCGGCGAGGCAGACGGCGTCCGTGGGGGTGCCGGAGCAGTCGAGCCCGGCGTCCAGGAGCGCCTGCACCTTGGCCTCCGTGGCGGTGGCGACGGCGTTGACCAGGGCGGCGTCGGACAGCGGCACCGGGAACGTCACCACGATGTTGACGGTGCCGGGGCGCGGCGGTCCGCCGGTGCCCTCGTCCGGCACGGCGGCCCAGCCGCGTACGCCCAGACCGCAGGTGGCGGTGGCGTGCACGCCCTCGTCGTCGGCGGTGGTGTACGCGGTGACGTCGGCGGCGGTCATGAGGCCGGCACCGGGGCCGGTGAGGTGGGCATCGGCGGCGATCTCGGCGAGGTGGCGGTCCGGGTCCATGCGGGGGTAGCCGCCGGGCACCTGCGCGTTGAGGATCCACTCGCGCGGGCCGATGCCGCCGCCCAGGACCGCGCTGCTGCAGACCCGCCAGCCGGGGCCCAGCCGCCACAGGAGGTGGTGGAGCTCCGCGCCGTCCTCGCGCCGGGCGAGCAGCTCCCCGCGTTGCCGGGGGAGCCGGATGCGTACGGAACGGATGGGCACCCCCGGGTGGCGCGGTGGGACGTCGGTCGGCCTGGACCCGTTGATCATATGTGCCGGGGCCGGGGCGTCCGGGGGCCGCCCCGCTCCCCCGCCGGGGTGCGCACCACCCGGCTGTTCACCCGGATGGCGTAACGGGTCCGAGAGCCGCGCAACCGCGTGACACGGGCGCTGCGCCGGTTCGAGGCGGATGGAGCGCGCCGCGCCCGGTGGCCGGGCGGTTGCAGCGTCCATCCGGGTGAGGCGCGATGGAATCCGGACGCGCCTTCTCTGCTGGACCCACCCACAGGACGCGCCCGGGCGAGGAGGATTCGGATATGGGAGCCGCTGACGGTTTCACGGATTCCGGAGAGCTCGACGGCCTGACGGTGTACGACACCGAGGGCGAGAAGATCGGCAACGTGGGCCGCGTGTATGTCGACGACAGCACCGGCCGCCCGGACTGGATCACGGTGAAGACCGGCCTGTTCGGCATGAAGGAGAGTTTCGTGCCTCTCGCCGGAGCCCGTCGAGTGGGCTCCGACCTGCACATCTCCCACGGCAAGGACCAGGTCAAGGAAGCCCCCCGGGTGGACGCGGACGCACATCTGTCCGTGTCCGAGGAGGAGGAGCTGTACCGGCACTACGGCCTGACCAGGAACACCAGGGGCAATCTCGGCAACCGCTCCGGCACCGGCGCACCGACCACCGCCGGCACAGGCACCATGGGCGCGGCCGGCACCGGCGCGGCGGCCGGGGCGGGAGCCGGGGCCGCGGGTGCGGCCGGCACGGACCGCACGCAGGCGGGCGGCACCGGCAGGCACCGGGACACCGACACCGCGGGCACGGGCGCGGGGCGTCCGCTGGCCGGGGCCGGCGCGGGTGCGCAGCGGTCCGGGGCCGACCTGGGCGGCAAGGAGGAGATGATCCGCTCCGAGGAGCAGCTGCACATCGGCACCGAGGAGTACGAGAGCGGCAGGGCCCGCCTCCACAAGTACGTCGTCACCGAGAACGTCACGCGGAGCGTGCCGGTCTCGCACGAGGAGGTACGGGTGGTCCGTGAGCCGCTGCAGCCGGGCGACAGGACGGCCGCGCGCGCGGGCGATCTGGCGGAGCAGGACGTGGAGGTCACCCTGCACGCGGAACGCGCCACGATGCGCAAGGAGACCGTCCCGGTGGAGCGCGTCCGGATGGAAACCGAGAGGGTGACGGAACAGAAGGAGGTCTCCGCCGAACTGCGCAAGGAGCAGATCGACTACGCGGACGGAACCACCAAGGGCGGCAAGGACATGGGCGGCAAGGACACCGGTGGCGACCTCGGCCGAGGACGCCACCGCTGACCCCTCGCCGGCATGCCGGCCGTACCGCACGACAGGCGAGGGGCGGACCCGCCCGACGGGTCCGCCCTCTCGCGCGCCCGGGCCCGTCAGGGCAGGAAGCGCACCGAGGGCCGCCCCTGCGGGCCGTCCGGTGTCACGACGGACCGCACCCGGTAGACGTCCTCGATCAGCTGCTCGGTGATGACCTGTCCGGGGGGCCCGCCCGCGACCGCCCGTCCGCCGCTGAGCACCACGATTTGGTCGCAGAACATGGCGGCCAGGTTGAGGTCGTGCAGGGCGACGACGGCGGTCAGCGGGAGCGAGGCGACCAGGGAGAGCAGGTCCAGCTGGTGCTGGATGTCCAGATGGTTGGTCGGTTCGTCCAGCAGGAGTTCGCGCGGTTGCTGGGCGAGCGCGCGGGCGATCTGGACGCGCTGGCGCTCCCCGCCGGAGAGCGTGTGCCAGGACTGGTCGCGCCGGCCGGTCAGACCGGTGCGTTCCAGCGCCTCGTCCACCGCCGCCGCGTCCGCATCCGTCGGCGCCGACCAGGCGCGCCGGTGCGGGATACGGCCCAGGCGTACGACGTCCAGGACGCGCAGCTCGTCCTGGGTGACTGCGTGCTGGTCGACGACGGCGACGCGCCGGGCCACGGCGCGGCGGCCGACGGCCGTCAGGGATCCGCCGTCCAGCGTGACGACGCCCGCGTGCGGGGCGAGTACCCCGGCGAGGATGCGCAGCAGCGTGGACTTGCCGGAGCCGTTGGGGCCGATCAGGCCCACGGTGGTGCCGGGCTCCGGGGCGAGCGTCACGCCGTCCAGGAGGAGGCGGCCGCCGGCCTCGCGGCTGACTCCGTCGGCCCGTAGGCCCTCCGCCGTCGTCCGGGTCATGCGGGCCGCCCGGTGCGGTAGAGGACGGCGACGAAGGCGGGCACGCCGATGAGTGCGGTGACGACGCCCACCGGGACCTCCTGCGGGTCGAGGACGGTCCGGGCGAGCGTGTCGACCCAGACCAGGAAGACGGCTCCGGCGAGCGCGGTGACCGGCAGCAGCCTGCGGTGGCCCGAGCCGGTGAGGGCGCGGGCGGCGTGCGGCAGGACCAGCCCGACGAAGCCGATGGCCCCGGCCGAGCTGACGAGCGCGGCGGTCAGCAGCGCGGTCGTGCAGAGCAGGACGGTCCGGACGCGTGCGACGTTCACCCCGAGGGCGGCGGCCGCGTCCTGCCCGAAGGCGAAGGCGTCGAGCGTACGGGAGTGGCCGAGGCAGACCAGCAGGCTGACGGCGAG
The DNA here is from genome assembly GCF_040632905.1 of Streptomyces sp. NPDC016469. Taxonomy (NCBI): domain Bacteria; kingdom Bacillati; phylum Actinomycetota; class Actinomycetes; order Kitasatosporales; family Streptomycetaceae; genus Streptomyces; species Streptomyces sp. NPDC016469. Next base: position 29,175 of record NZ_JBEYCQ010000040.1, on the reverse strand, counting down.
AACGGCGGAACAGATCCACACATCGGTCCAGCCGACCCCGCCGAGCGAGCCGAGGAGCCAGAACAGCACCCCCCGGGTCTGCTCGGCGTCGGCGGCCGTCATGACGACGAACGAGGTCAGCGCCGAGAACAGCTGCATCGCGGCGACCCCGGACAGCACGACCCGGTCGGTGGAGCCGCCCAGGGTGTGGCTGAGGAGCATCACCAGCGCGAACGAGCAGAGCGCCCCGATGAACGCCCCGGCCGGCAGCGACACCGCTCCCCCGCCGACGCCGAGCACGACGACCAGGACCGCGCCGGTGGACGCCCCGGAGGAGACGCCGAGGACGAACGGGTCGGCGAGCGGGTTGCGCAGCAAGGACTGCATGACGGTCCCGCAGACCGCGAGGCCGGCCCCGCAGACGGCGGCGAGCAGGGTACGCGGCATGCGCAGGTTCCAGATGATGCCGTCGCGGATCGGGCTGAGCCGGGCCTCGCCGATGCCGAGGTGGGCGGCGACGGCGGACCAGACGTCCACGACGGAGATCCGGGCCGGTCCGATGGTGACGGCGACCGCGACGGACAGGACGAGCAGCAGAAGGCCGCCGGTCCACAGGAGGCCGCCGCGCAGGCGGCGCGGGCGGGGGCGGGCGGGCACGGCGGCTTCCGGCGCCTTCTCGCGCGGGGCGGTCAGCGGGTCGGTGGCCGTCACCCCGCGAGCCCGAACTCGCGCAGCCCGGCGGCCACCAGCTCCACGCCCTCGACCGTGCGGATGGTCGGGTTCATCGCCTGGCCGCTGAGCAGGACGTAGCGCTTGTGGCGTACGGCGTCCATCTTCTTCGTGACGGGGTTGGACTCCAGGAAGGCGATTTTCCCGGCGGCGCTCTCGGCGGTCTGCGACTTGCGGGTGAGGTCGCCGATGACCAGCACGTCCGGGTTGCGGTCGGCGACGGTCTCCCAGTTGATCCGGGGCCACTCGTCGTGTGTGTCGTCGAAGGCGTTCTTCAGGCCGAGCTCCCGGGTGATGATGCCCGGCGCCCCGCAGCAGCCCGCCAGGTAGGGGGACTCGGAGTTGGCGAACCAGTACAGGACGGAGGTGCCGGATCCGTCGATGCCCTCGGCCGCCTCGCGGATACGGGTGCGGAGCCGCGCGACCAGCTTCTCGCCGCGCTCGGGCACGCCGAACACCCGGGCCAGGTCGCGCACTTCGCCGTAGACGCTGTCCATGGTGAGGGCCCCGGTGCGGACGCCGTCGCCGTCCCTGGTGTTGTCCTTGGCCGTGCAGTCGGCGGGCGAGACGTAGGTGGGGACGCCCAGCTGCTCGAACTGTTCGCGCGGGGCGACGCCGCCCTTGGCGAGGGTCGACTCGAAGTCGGCGGCGACGAAGTCGGGCTCCTGGTCGAGGACCTTCTCGGAGGAGGGCCGGTTGTCGGCGATCCGCTTCACGCCGGCGTTGGCCTTCTCCAGGCCCTTCATCACCGGGTCGGTCCAGGTGGCGGTGGCGGCGATCCGGTCCTGGAGTCCGAGCGAGAGCAGGATCTCCGTGGTGCCCTGGTCGACGGAGACCGCGCGGCGGGGCGCGGCCGGCACGGTGACGGTGCGCCCGCAGTTCTTGAGGGTGACCGGATAGCCGTCCGCCGTGCCCTTGTCCCCGGCCGCGTCGGGCGGGCTTCCTCCGCAGGCCGTCAGCAGCAGGAGCGCGGCGGTGAGCAGGGCGGCGGAACGGGCGGGGCCGGATATCGGCGGCACGGGGTACCTCGGCGTCTCTGGGCCCATGCGCGGGGCCCGCTGTACGGAACCCGCCGTCCGGTCCCGGACGGCGGTCGCCAGCAGGTCTTCGGACTCGGGTTCGCTCGGGCGGGACGCCTTCCCGGGAGACGGTGGTCTCCCAGTGGCCGTGGCCCCGCCCGTCCCCCTCACCGCTGCGCGTCAGTTCCGGATTCGCACCGGATTCCCTGACCCCTACGTGGAGTTCGACTGGCCTGGGCACGCTACCACGCGGGTCCGCGCGGCTCAGCGGCGCCCGTGCCCGTCCGGAAAGGGCCGCTCACGGACGTTGGAGGGCCACCACCGCGTTGTGCCCGCCGAAGCCGAAGGAGTGGCTGACGGCCCGGTGGACGGGCCGCACCAGCGGCACCTTGGTGACGCAGTCGATGTCGAACCCGGGCGCGGGGGCGTCCAGATTGGCCACCGGCGGGACGACCCCGCGCTGGAGGGTGAGGATCGTCAGCCCCGCCTCGATCGCCCCGGCCGCGCCCATGCAGTGCCCGAGCACGCCCTTCGGGGCGGTGACGGGCGGCCGGTGCGGGTACACCCGGCTGATCAGCGCGGCCTCGGCGGCGTCGTTGCGTACGGTCGCGGTGCCGTGCGCGTTGACGTGCTCCACCTCGTCGGCCCGCCAGCCCGCGTCGCGCAGGGCGGCCTCGGCGGCGGCCCGGGCGACCCGCCCGTCGGGGTGCGGGCTGGTGGGGTGGTGGGCGTCCGTGGTGGCGCCGGTGCCGGCGAGCAGGGCCCGGGGTTCGGCGCCCCTGGCCTCCGCGTCGGCGGCGCGTTCCAGCACCATCACGGCGGCCCCCTCGCCCATGACGAGTCCGGCGCGGTCGGCGGCGAAGGGCCGGCTGAGCCGGGACAGGTCGCCGTCCGCCCGGGCGGCGGCCCCGGACCGGGCGAAGCCGGTCATGGCGATGGGGAAGACGGTCGACTCGGTCGCCCCCGCGATGGCGACGTCGCACTGCCCGGTCACCAGCAGGTCGCGGGCGACGGACAGCGCGGTGACGCCGGACGAACAGGCCGTGCAGGGGGCCATGCTGGGGCCGGTGGCCCGCATCTCGATCGCGATCTCGGCGGCCGGCATGTTGGGGATGGTCAGCAGGACCCCGGCCGGCGAGGTCGCCTCCGGCCCCCTCCGCTCCAGCACCAGCGCCTGGTCGGTGAGGTGCGCGGAGCCCCCGCTGCTGGTGCCGACGACGACCGCGACGCGGCTGCCGTCCCAGCCGGCCGGGTCGAGCCCGGCGTCGGCGACGGCCTCCCGGGCGGCCAGGACCGCGAACTTGACGTACCGGCCCATCCGGAAGGCCGTGCGGCGGCCGATCTCGGCGTCCAGGTCGATTCCGTCGACCACACAGGCGAAGTCGATCGCGCACCCGGCGAGCGCGGGAACGGTGCGGGCCGGGCTCACCGCGGCACACACCCCGTCCCAGGTGGACTCGGTGTCGTTGCCGACCGGGGTGATCATGCCGAGGCCGGTGACGGCGATGGCCGGTGTCCTCATCGGGCGACGCCCGCCGCCGCGTGGAGGTGCTCCGTGAGCTCGGCGAGGGTGGTCCCCCGGGTCAGGATGCCGGTGTCCAGCTCGACCCCGGTGGTCTCCCGGAGGACGACGGCGAACTCGGCGGCCGCGAGGGAGTCCATGTCCAGGCTGTCCATCGTGGAATCCGGAAGGATCTCGGCCACGGGCACCCTGAAGGTACTGCTGAGTACGTCGGTGATGCGGGGGTGGATCGTGCTCATGGTCTTCCTTTCCTCATGCCATCCGGGTCGGGTGTCCGGCGCCGGCGCGCACGGCCCGACGCCGGAACAACTGAGCAGCGCCGCTCCGGTTACGCCTTGCGGCGAACCGATTCACCAACGCCCGGCCGGGACGTCCCGGGCCACCGCGCGAACAGGGCGACGGTCGTCCAGTAGGCAAGGAGGACGGCGCCCGCCCCGAGCCCTTGTACGGCCCGCGCCGCACGGCGCGCCCGGGTGCCCCTCATCGCCCCGTCCCCGGGTGCCAGTGGGCCTCCGGATCGTCGTACGCGTCGGCGTAACCGGCGCCCGTGATCGGCCAGTCGGCGAGCATCTCGTCGGGGAAGGCGAAGGAGTCGGCGAGTTCCGGGAGGTGGGGGGCCACCGCGCCGATGAGCCGTTCCGTGTGGTCCGTCAGCGCCTCCGCCTGACCGGCGCTCAGGTGGCCGGCCGCGAGCAGGTCCCCGCTGTCGCGCGCGACCCGGCCCAGGGCGAAGAGCCGGGCCAGTTCGCCGAGCCGGTCCCGGTCCGCCCCGGGGGGCAGCGCCTCGACCGCCTCCGCGTACGCCTCGGCCGCCTGTCGGCAGGCGTGCGCCTCGACCCCGCGCAGCGCGGGCCCCGCCGCCGCGTTCCACCGGCCCAGCGGATCGCCGTGCGCCGTCCGGGCAGCCCGGGCCCCGGCGCGCGCGAACCACAGCTCCTCGGCGCGCCCCAGCAGCCGGACCAGGAACCGGAGGTCGGTGAGGTCGCCGTGGGCCGGGGCGGCGGGCTCGTACGGGGGGCGGTCGGCGAGCAGGGCGGCGGCGGCCCTGGCGTGGACGGCGAGGTTGTCGCCCTCGGCGGTGATGGCGCCCTCGACGCCGGTGACGAGCGCGGCCATCCCGTTGTTCTCCAGAAGGCCCTGGGCGCCGCAGCGCTCCCGGGACTCCACGATCACGGCCCTGGCCTGCCAGGTGATCCAGCCCTTGGCGATGTCCACCAGCCGCTCGGCCGCCTCCCGTCCGGCCTCGGGTCCCGCCTCGGCCGCCTCCCAGCGGTCCAGGACGCGGCGGTGCAGCAGGCTCATGGCGAAGACCGTGGCCATGGCTTCGGCGAGCGGCCCGTGGTGGGTGCGGTACGCGAGCACCGGCAGCCGCGCCCCGCGCCCGGCGGAGACGTGGCGGTGGCCCCCGTACCGCACTGCGACGGCCAGCGTGGCGCGCGCCGAGCCGACGGCGCTGGCGCTCATGGAGATCCTGCCGGTGACGACGCGGGCGATGGAGGCGAGGAAGCGGCGCCTGCGGCCCTCGATGGCACTGCGGAACTCCCCGTCGCCGTCGATCCGGCCCTGCGGGCCCGTCAGCAGCGCCTCGCGCCCCACGAAGACGTGGTCGAACGAGGTCAGGCTGTGGTCGACGGGGCTGCCCATGCGCGCCGGGAGTCTGCGCACACGTACGCCGGGCAGCGGTCCGTCGGCGTCGGTGAGCGGCACCAGCAGCAGGAACACCCCCCGGTCCGCCCCGCCGGCCAGCAGCCGCGCGGCGACGAGCCCCGACTTGGGGCCGCCGGGCTGCCCGGTGTTGGGCATGAACTTCTGCGCCCCGCAGTGCGGGGTGTGCAGCACGAACCCGTCGCGTACGGGGTCGTAGGCGGCGGTCGTCTCGACGGCCGCCGCGTCGTTGCCGTGCGCCACCTCCGTACACAGGAATGTTCCGGTACGCCGCAGCGTCAGGAACTCCGACAGGTCGCGGGGGCTGTCGGCGATGTGGTCCAGGAGGCTGCCGAGGAAGAGGTTGTAGTGGATGCCCGCGATGGTGGCGAGCGCCGGGTCGACCGGGGCCAGCCACTCGTGCAGGGCCGCCAGCGCCCGGAAGTCGGAGGCCGGGCGGGCGGCGCTGTCCAGGGCGTTGTTGAGGGTGCGCAGTCGGGCGTACGCGCGGGCGAGCCGTTCGTCCGGGGTGCCGCCGGCCCCCGGCCCCGGGGGCAGCCTGAACGGTTCGGTGGCGACGAGGCGCCGCCAGAAGCCGTGCTCGCGGCGGGCGTCGGCGCCGAGGAGTACGGAGGTGAGCGGGCGTACGAGGGGATCGACGCCGGTGAGCATGGTGGTCATACAAGGCTGAACGACCGGCGTACGGTCAGGACACCGGGCTCGTGCAGATGTTCACCGTCCGGAGGGGCGAAACCGTTCGAAGCAGAGGGCGACGTTGTGCCCGCCGAAGCCGAAGGAGTGGCTGACGGCCCGCTCGACGCGCAGGCGGCGCGGCTCCTTGGTGACGCAGTCGATGTCCCACTCGGCGGGCGGGGCGTCCAGGTTGGCGACCGGTGGGACGACCCCGTGTTCGAGGGTGAGCACGGTGGCGGCGGCCTCGATCGCGCCGGCGGCGGCGAGCGTGTGCCCGAGGACCCCCTTCGGGGCGGTGACCGGGGGCCGGTGCGGGAAGAGGCCGGCGATCAGCTCGGCCTCCATCGCGTCGTTCAGCGGTGTGGACGTGCCGTGCGCGTTGACGTGCCCGACCTCGTGGGCGGCCCAGCCCGCCGCGTCCAGGGCGGCCTCGACGGCGCGCCGGGCGCCGTGGCCACCGGGGTCGGGCGCGGTGGGGTGGTGGGCGTCCGTGGCGGCTCCGGTCCCGGCGAGCACGGCCCGTACGCGGGCGCCCCGGGCCGCCGCGTGCGCGCCGCGCTCCAGGACGAGCACGCCGGCGCCCTCGCCCAGGACAAAGCCGTCGCGGTCGGGTGCGAAGGGGCGGGACGCGGCGGCCGGGTCCCCGGTGCGCGTGGACAGCGCGCCCAACTGGGCGAAGGCCGCGGCCACGAGGGGCGTCAGGACGGATTCCGCGCCGCCCGCGACGACGAGGTCGCACCGGCCGGTGGCCAGGAGGTCGTGCGCGGTGGCGAGGGCGGTGGCGCCCGAGGCGCAGGCGGTGGCCGGGGCCAGGCTGGGGCCCTGGGCGCCCAGGTCGATGGCGATCTCGCCGGCCGCCGCGTTGGGCATCATCATCGGCGCGAGGAGCGGGGAGACGGCCTGCGCGCCGCCGTCGTCGAACCGGCGGACGTTGTCCACGAGGGCGGAGACCCCACCGACGCCGACGCCGAGCACGACGCCCACCCGGGCGCCGTCCCAGCGGTCCGGGCGCAGCCCGGCATCGGCGACGGCCCGGCGCGCGGCGACCAGGGCCATCTTCGCGAACCGCGCCATCCGCCAGCCGGCGCGGCCCCCGATGGCCTCGTCCAGGTCGGTCCGGTCGGCCCGGCAGGCGAAGTCGGCGGGCAGCCCGGCGAGTTCCCCGCAGTGCCGGGCCGTGGACCGCCCCGCGCACAGCCCGGTCCAGAAGGCCCGCTCGTCGTCGCCCACGGGGGTGACCACCCCCAGCCCCGTCACCACGGTCACCGTCCTCGCGTCCCGCGCCATGCCCCGGCCCTCCACTGCGTCGTCGGTCCCTCTGAGGAAGGAACGCACCGGACGCCGTCGAGGGTGCGGGCGGGGCCGGATGTCAGCCGAGCCCGAGCGCCCCGCGCAACTCCTCCTCGTCCGGCGGGTTCGCCCCGGCCCGGGCGACCGTTACGGCCGCCGAGGCCGCCGCGTGACGCAGTACGTCGCTCACCGTGCCCCGCTCCGGGGCGCGCAGCCGCTCCCGGCCGGACGCGCCGAGCAGGCCGTGGGCGGCGAGCGCGTGCAGGGTGCCGGACATGAAGGCGTCCCCGGCGCCCACCGTGTCGACCACGTCGGCGGGGAGCGCGCCGATGTCCATCTGGCCGCCCGGCAGGACTGCCGTGGCGCCGTCGCCACCCCGGGTGACAAGGACGAGTGCGGGGCCGGACGTGAGCCAGCGCCGGGCGGCCTCGGCCGGGTCCTGGCCGGGGTACAGCCAGTCCAGGTCCTCGTCGCTGGCCTTGACGACGTCGCTGAGACCCACGCACCGCTCGACCCTGCGTACGGCGGTGCCGTGGTCGCCCATCAGCGCCGGGCGCACATTGGGGTCGTAGCTGACGGTGGCGGCCGTCCGCAGCGACTCGACGGCGGCGAGCACCGTGGCCGCCCCGGGTTCGGTCACCGCCGCGATCGACCCGGTGTGGACGTGCCGGGGCTGCCGGTCGAGGGCGACCTGTCCGAGCGTCCAGGCGATGTCGAACGCGTACGAGGCACGGCCCTCACCGTCCAGGGTGACGACGGCCGACGGGGTGGCGCCGGGGGCGCCGTCCGTCAGCACCTCGACCCCCGCCCCGGTGAGGTGTGCGCGGATCAGCCGCCCGTTGTCGTCCCGGCCCAGCTGGGTGAGCAGCGTCGCGTCGTGGCCGAGCCTGGCCAGACCGTACGCCAGGTTGGCCGGGCTGCCCCCGGGGTGGATCCGGTCGGGGGCGTCCGGGACGCGGACGATGTCGGCGACGCATTCACCGATGACCAGGAAGTCGGGGCGGTCGGGCATGGGGGCGGGATCTCCCGGGGTGCGGCGGGGGTGTGACGGGGCGTCCGGCCCACCGTACGACCCCGGCCCGGCCTGTCCGGGCGGCGGCCCTACGTGTCCAGCGCGTCGGCCACCAGCTCCAGGAACCGGGCGTGGGCGTGGGCGCTGCACACCGGTTCCGGGTTCCACGGGACCACGCGGGCGGTCGCGGCGAGGGTCGTCCACTCGGCGTTGTCGCGCAGCTCGGCGAGCGGGGTCGCGTTGGCCCGGATGTCGGCGAGGACGATGCCGGGGCGCAGTGCGGCGGCCTCGGTCCAGCCGGTCGTGGACCAGTTGGCCCCCGGGCCCTCGGCGGGTTCGATCAGGTCGACGCCGAGGTCCGCGAGGACCCGGAGTTCGGGCCACATGCGGGGGCGGGCCAGGTGCGCCCGGTCCTGGCCCGCCGGGGAGAGCGCGAGGACCCTCACCCGGCCGGGGCCCTCGGTGAGGGCGCGCAGCCGGTCCCGCGCGGCGTCCAGTTCCCGGGTCGCCGAGTCCGGCTCCTCGGCGCCGAGCGAGCGGGCCAGCTCCGCGAACCGGTCGCCGATCTCGGCGAGGGTGCGCGCCTGGCCGACGTCGATGACGACGACCGGGACGTGTCCCTCCAGGTGCTTGGCGGTCTCCGGGTCGAGGCCGTAGACCTGGCCGCCGCCGTAGCTGACGGCGACGACGAGGTCCGGTGCGCAGCTCAGTAAGGCGTCCGCGTCCAGGGTGGCCCCGGCACCGGCGTACGCGATTGCGTCCAGGGGGAGCGACCCGGTCTTCGCGGGGTCGGGCGCGGCCGGGTCGTCGTGGCCGGAGCCGAAGAGCCCGGCCGGTCGTATCCCGTGGTCCCACAGGGTCGCGCCGGCCTGGATGTAGGCGAGCACCCGTTGCGGGCGCTCCCCGGTTGCCGACAACTGCCCCCGGTCGTCGGTGAATTGCCACACGGTCCGCTCGTTCACGTCACACGCCTCCCAGCCGGATTCCGCCGCCCGGCGACGGCGGTCGACCAGTACCTGCCCAGCAATCGCGGGCCGCACCCGCCGGAGGGGCGGCTCCTACAGATCCGCCCGCGTGGAGCGTACGAGGTAGGTGACGGGGCCGGGGTCGGGGACGTGTATCTCGGTGAAGCCGAGCCGGTCGTAGAAGGCCCTGGCCGGCGTGTTGGAGGTGAGCATGGACAGATGGACGCCCTCGACGCCCTTGGCGTTCAGGGCCGCGAGGAAGGTGTTCATGAGCCCCTTCCCGTAGCCCTTGCGCTGCCAGTCGGGCAGCAGGTCGATGTGCAGGTGGGCGGGGTGGCCGGCGAGTTCGGGCAGGACCATGCGCTCCGGGTCGTGCAGGAGGGCGGCCATCTCGTCTGCGGGGCTCCGCGGCGGGCCCTCGGGCAGCGGGAAGCGGTCCGCGACCCGGGGCAGCCAGCGCTCGCGGTACTCCTTCACGAAGCGGGGGGTGTCGGCGGTGCCGAGGATGTAGCCGACCGCGCGGCCGGTGCCGTCGTCGACGACGAAGGCGAGGTCCGGTTCCAGCTCGGCGTAGGGCGTGGCGAAGATGGACGGCACCAGTTCGTGGTCCGGGTAGATGTCCCGGGCGTCGCCGCCGCCCGCGGCGGTGCGTATGCAGATGTCCGAGAGGGCGGCGCTGTCTTCGGGGCGGTAGGGCCGGAGGCCGGGAAGCGGGGTCACCGGCCCATCCTGCCGATTCTGAGAGCGCTCCCACAAGGGGGTTCAGGGGTTGACGGCCGTGAGGAGGACGACCGCGTCCTCCAGGGCGAGCAGCCCGTGCCGCTCCTGCGGGATCGGGTGCAGCCGTCCGGGTGTCAGTTCGACGTCGCCGGAGGCCGCGGTGAGCCGGACGGAGCCGCGCAGGACCTGGAGCGAGGCGGCGGGCGGGGCGTTGTGCTCGTCCAGCGCGGAGCCCGAGGTGAGCGCGATGACGGTCTGCCGCAGCGGGTCCTGGTGGAGCAGGAGGTGGGCGCTGCGGCCGTGCGGCGCGTCTCGGGCCGCGGCCAGGTGCTCGGCGGCGAGGGCATTCAGATCGTTCGGAGCGTCCATATGCCCACTGTGCCGCAGCCCCGGCCGGCCCGCGAACCTGCCGCACGGGGCTGGGCGCGCTCCCACACGCCCAGCCCCGTGCGCCCGTGCCGTCGTCAGGCGCGCAGCCACACCGCCGTGTCCTGCGGGAGGCGGCCCGCCTCGTCCAGGGGTCCGCTGGTGAGCAGCACCGTGCTGTGCGAGGGCAGCTCGGCGGCCTCAGCGGCCAGGTTGACGACGCACAGCAGTCCGTCGGTCCTGGCGAAGGCGAGCACCCCGGGCGCGGCGTCGAGCCAGGTCAGCCGCCGGATGCCGGGCTCTCCCCCGGTCCCGAAGCCCGGTTCGGCGCGCCGCAGCCGCAGGGCCTCGCGGTAGAGGCTGAGCATGGAGTCCGGGTCGCCGTACTGGATGTCGGCGGCGTAGCCGGACCAGCCCTCCGGCTGCGGGAGCCAGGGCTCGGTGGTGGCGCCGAATCCGGCGTACGGTTCGCCCGCCGCCCAGGGCATGGGCACCCGGCAGCCGTCCCGGCCCGGGTCGGCGCCGTTCTTGCGGAAGTGCATCGGGTCCTGGATGCGGTCGAGCGGGATGTCGGCCTCGGGCAGCCCCAGTTCCTCGCCCTGGTAGAGGTAGGCCGCGCCGGGGAGGGCCAGCGAGAGGAGGGCGGCGGCACGGGCCCTGCGGGTGCCGAGGGCGAGGTCGGTGGGGGTGCCGAAGGTCTTCGCGGCGAAGTCGAACCCGGTCTCCTCGCGGCCGTAGCGGGTGACGGTCCGGGTGACGTCGTGGTTGCAGAGCACCCAGGTGGCGGGGGCGCCGACCGAGGCGTGCTCGGCGAGCGTGTCGTCGATGGCGGTCCGCAGCTTCTCCGCCTCCCACGGGCAGGCCAGGAAGTTGAAGTTGAAGGCGGTGTGCAGTTCGTCGGGGCGCAGGTAGCGGGCGAAGCGCTCGGTGTCGGGGAGCCAGACCTCGCCGACGAAGACGCCGCCGTACTCGTCGGCGATGGCGCGCCAGGAGCGGTAGATGTCGTGGAGTTCATCGCGGTCGACGAAGGGGTGCGGGTCGCTGCCGATGACGAAGTCGGGGAGCGCGGGGTCCTTGGCGAGCAGGGCGGCGGAGTCGATGCGTACGCCGGCGACACCGCGTTCGAACCAGAAGCGCAGCACGTCCTCGTGCTCGCGGCGGACGGCGGGGTGGGCCCAGTTGAGGTCGGGCTGCTGGGTGGCGAAGAGGTGGAGGTACCACTCGCCGTCGTCCAGCCTGGTCCAGGGGGTGCCGCCGAATTCGGAGACCCAGTCGTTGGGCGGGATCTCACCGTTCGCGCCGCGGCCCTTGCGGAAGTGGAAGAGGTCGCGTTCGGGGCTGCCGGAGCCGGCTTCGAGGGCGGCGCGGAACCAGGCGTGCTGGTCGGACACGTGGTTGGGCACGATGTCCACGATGGTGCGGATGCCCAGCTCGCGGGCCTCGGCGATCAGTTTCTCGGCCTCGGCGAGGGTGCCGAACGCGGGGTCGATCGTCCGGTAGTCGGCCACGTCGTAGCCGCCGTCGGCCAGCGGCGAGAGGTACCAGGGGGTGAACCAGAGGGCGTCCACGCCCAGTTCGACGAGGTAGGGCAGCCTGGCCCGTACCCCTGCCAGGTCGCCGGTGCCGTCGCCGTCGCCATCGGCGAAGCTGCGTACGTAGATCTGGTAGATGGCGGCGTCGCGCCACCAGTGTGCGGTGGCCTCGGACGGACGGTTGGCTGCCACTGACGTTCCTTTCGGGCAGGTGGGACTCCGCCGCCGGCCCGGCAAGCGGGGCAGGATGGAAGGGCCGGCGGCGGAGCGCTGAGGGGAGGCGGTCCGGGGAGCGGGTGTCAGCCCTTGAGGCCGCCCGCGGTGAGACCGCTCATGATGTTGCGCTGGAAGAGCAGGAAGATCAGCAGCGTCGGGATCGACGCGATGGTGAGCGCGGCGATCAGGATGTTCTCGGGGACGCCGCTGGCCAGTGAGTAGATGCCCACGTTGAGGGTCTGCTTGTTCGGGTCGGGCAGTGTGAGCATCGGCCAGAGGAAGTCCTTCCACACGCCGACGACGGCGAAGATGGAGACGACCCCGAGGATCGGCCGCGAGATGGGCAGGACGATCGAGCGCAGGGTGCGCAGGGGTGAGGCACCGTCCATGGCCGCGGCGTCGAGGAGTTCGCCCGGGATGGAGTCGAAGAACCGCTTCAGCAGGAAGATGTTGAAGGCGTTGGTGACCGACGGCAGCCAGATCGCCCAGGGCGAGTTGACCAGGTTGCGCTGGACGACGGGCACGTCCAGGACCGTGAGGTACTGCGGAACGACGAGCACGGTCGCGGGGATCATCAGGGTGGCCAGCATCATGCCGAGGATGACCTTGCCGAAGACCGGCCGCAGCTTGGACAGCGAGTAGGCGGCGGCCACGTCGAAGATCAGCTGGAAGGCGAGCGCGCCGAACGCGTAGTACAGGGTGTTGAACAGCAGCTTGGACAGGTCCATGACCGTCCATGCCTGGCTGTAGTTCTCGGTGTGCAGGGAGCTGGGGAAGGCCGTGGGCGGACTCTGCACCACTTCCTGGGTGGTCTTCAGACCGCCGGTGACCATCCAGTACAACGGGCCGAGGAAGACCGCCGTGAACAGGACCATCACCAGGCCGAAGACGATCCAGTAGACGGCCTTGCCGCGCGGCCGGCCGAGCTGGGCCGGTGAGATCAGGGTGCGCTGGCGGCCGCGTTCGGCGGCGCCCTCGGACCTGCGTCGTGCGGACTTGCGTGGGGTGCCCCCGCGCCGGGAGACAAGCGTGTTCGATGCCATGGTCCTGACTCCCGTCCTAGTCTTCGCTGCTGCGGCTCAGTCGTACGTACACCGCGGAGAATCCCGCGAGGACGACGAGCAGGACGAGGCCGAGTGCCGCCGCGCTGCCGTAGTTGTTGAAGTTGAAGGCGTACTGGTAGATGAGGTAGACGACGGTGGTGGTGGAGCCCTCGGGTCCGGCGCCGTTGGTGAGCAGGAAGGGCTCGGTGAAGACCTGCATCGTCGCGATGATCTGCATGAGCAGCAGCAGCGAGAGGATGAGGCGGGTCTGCGGGATGGTGACGTGCCAGATCTTGCGCAGCAGCCCGGCGCCGTCGAGCTCGGCCGCCTCGTACAGCTCGCCGGGGATGCCCTGGAGCGCGGCGAGGTAGATGAGGGTGGCGCCGCCCATGTTCATCCAGGTGGCCGCGATGACGACGGAGAGCATCGAGGTGCTGGTGTCCTGGAGCCACTGCTGTTCGGGCAGGTGGAAGATCGCCAGGATGCGGTTGAAGAGCCCGTAGCCGGGGTCGTAGAAGTACTTGAAGAGCAGTACGGAGGCGACCGGCGGCAGCATCACGGGGAGGTAGACGAGCAGCCGCAGGTATCCCTGGCCGTGCCGGAACTCGTTGAGCACGACGGCGACGGCGAACGGGACGACGAAGCCGAGGAGCAGGGCGAGGACGGTGAACAGCAGGGTATTGCGCCATGCCTGCCAGAAGGCCGGGTCGTTGAAGACGTACGTGAGGTTGGACCAGCCGGCCCAGGTGGTGGTGCCGTCCTCGTTCTTCTGGAAGGCCAGGATGAATTCCCGGACCATCGGATACCAGGAGAAGAGCGAGAAGCAGAGCACCGCTCCGATCAGGAAGCCGTGCGCTGAGATGTTGCGGCGCAGGGCGCGCAGGAACTCCTCGCGGGCGGAGTCCCGGCCTGCGGGGCCTGGGTGTCCTGGGCGAGGCCGGGTCGCCTTGCGGGGGGACAGGGTTGGGGCCGACATGGTGTCTCCTCGGTGCCGGTGTACGACGAGCGCGTAGCGGACGGGGTCCGGATGCGGGGCCGGGTCCGCGTGACCCGGCCCCGCGCGTCCGTTACTGGTTCGCCAGAACCTGGTTGACCTGCTGCTCGGCGGTGGAGAGCAGCTTGTCGATGTCCGCGTCCTTGTTGGTCAGGACACCGGACATGGCGTTGTCGAGGATCTTGTAGATCTCCTGGGCCTTCGGCGGCTCGGCCTTGCCGGGGACGGGGTTGTCCATGAACGCCTTGAAGTTCTCGACGGGCATCGTCGCGTTCTGGGCGCGTGCGACGTCGTCCTTGGCCTTGCTCTCACCGAGGAAGAAGTTCGGCTGCGGCAGGCCGACGGGGAGCTTGTCGGCCTTGGTGCGGGCCCAGTCGAACTGGCCCTTGCCGGGGGTGAGGTTCTTGAAGTTCAGCCAGGCGATGGCGGCCTTGATCTGGTCGGGCGAGCTGCCCTTCTTGATCAGGTAGTTGTTGCCGCCGAAGAGGGTGCCCTTGCCGCCGGGGATGGGGCCGAGGCCGAAGGTCTCGTACTGGGCGCCGAGCTGCTGCACCATGTACGCGATGTCGTCGGGGGCGGCGAGGAACATGCCCAGCTTGTCGCTGGCTATCTGCTTCTGGAGGTCGCCCCACTTGAGCAGCTGGGTCTTGCCCATGCTGTCGTCCTCCCAGCGCATGTCGTGCAGCTGCTGGAGGACCTGCTTGCCCGTCTCGTTGTTGAAGGCGGCCTTCTTGCCCGAGGCGTCGACGATCTCCCCGCCGAGGCCGAACTGCGTCGCGGCGAAGTGCCATCCGCCGTTGTTGCCGGCGCTGTACTCGCCGTAGCCGGAGATGCCCTTGCCGAGGCCCGCGATCTTCTTGGCGGCGGCGCGCACCTCGTCCCAGGTGGCGGGCGGGGTGTTCGGGTCGAGACCGGCCTGCTCGAACAGCTTCCGGTTGATCATCAGGCCCATGGTGTAGTTGCTGGTCGGCAGCCCGTAGAGCTTGCCGTCCTTGCGGGCCACATCGACGACCTGCGGCTGGATGTCCTTGAGCGCGGGCACCGTCTTGTCGTTGACGTAGGCGGAGATGTCCTCGGCCCCGTCGTTGTCCAGGACCTGCTGGAGGTCACTGAAGTAGGCGTAGAAGACGTCCGGCTGCGACTTGCCCTTCAGCATGGCGGTGAAGCGGGGCGGCTCGTTGCACTGGCCCGGAGTGGACTTCCCGTTGATCGTGACGTTCGGGTACTTCTGGTTGAACGTCTTGATGTCCTCCTTCCACTCCCGCAGCTCCGCGGCCTTGGCGGCCGGCGGCATGCAGTCGATGGAGATCGTCACCTTGGCCTTCGGGTCCAGCGGAGCCGAGGGATCGGACGAACCCTTGGACGAACTGCTCGAGTCGTCGTCCTTGCTGCTGCTCGTGCCGCAGGACGCGAGCGAGGTCAGGGCAAGTGCGGTGACAAGGGCAGCCGCGGAGGCACGGCTGATACGGCGTGTGCGGCGCAACCCAGCACTTCTCATCGATGGTCCCCTTCGGGCATGAGCGTGGATGGCCCTCGGCCGACTGACTGCCGGGGCGAGGCACACTCAACCAGCGTCGACATGTGAACGCAATATCTCGCGCAGTTTTCGTAAAAGTTTGACAGCGATTGGTACGCCGCATGCGGAACACGGCGTGCACGCAGCACGGGGCGCCGCCCGGCGGACCGGACGGCGCCCCTGGGTGCGGCGGTTGCTACGGGTTGATGTTGATCTTCATGGTGGACGTCGTGTTCTTCACGTCCTGGGCGTTGTCGCTGAACCTGAGCCCGTTGAAGGTGACCTCACCGACGGCGGGTCCCTGGCCGGCCTCGGGCATCTCGTTGGCCCACAGCCCGAAGCCGGACTTGGCGTCGAAGGCGTCGCCGCTCTTGTGGGCGCCGGAGATGGAGATGTCGGTCAGGATCGTGTCCTTGATCGGGAACTGCGGTTGGCCCCCCACGTAGTTGGTCTGGAACATGATGCCGCTGTACGTCGGGTCGACGATGTCGACGTGGTTGATCCGGATGCCCTGGAAGACCTTGGAGGCGGAGAACAGCCAGATGCCGGGGAAGGTCTGCGTGCCCCAGAAATGGCCGCCGGAGCGGACCACGGAGACGTTCTCGACCGTCGTCGGGCCGGTCCCGAAGCCATTCATCGGGTATCCGAAGTCCAGCGAGCTGACCGTGATCCCGGAGTAGACCAGGGTGTCCGCGATGCGGATGTTGCGGAAGGTGTTGTCGTAGCCGCCGTAGACGGCCACGCCTGCCGCGCGCCAGGTCAGGAGCGAGGTGAGGTTCTCGTAGACGTTGTTCTTCATGTCCGCGCCGCCGGCGTCGATCGCCGAGAACAGCGCGAAGCTGTCGTCACCGGTGGCCCGCGACTCGTTGTTGACGACGTGGTTGTCGGTCGATCCGTTGGTCATGTTGATGCCGTCGGCGAACGTGTCGCGGATACGGGAGTTCTTGATGGTGATGTTGTCGGTGTTGGCGCCCCAGTAGAGGCACACCGTGTGCTCGTTCCAGATGTTGTCGATGACCATGTCCGACACGTTGGAGAAGTCGAACACCTTGCCCGGTCCGTCGATGCGCGAGGTGTAGTTCCCGAAGTACGCGAAGTTCGCGAACGTCGAGCCCTTGGCGCTCGCCTCGGCCCGGAAGCCGATGTCGGTGTTCTCCTGCGTCGAGGGCGCGTGGAACCTGGTGTACCAGGGGCCCGCACCGATCACCTTGACGGCCTTGCCGTAGACCTGGAACTTGCTGGCGGTGTCGTAGTCACCCGCCGGCAGGTAGACGCCCACCAGTTTGCCCGTGGTGTCCATCCGGACCTTGTCCAGCGCGTTCTGGACGTCCTGGTGGGTGAAGCCGGCCGGGACGGCGTAGGCGGCCGGGTCCGGGTTGGCGATCTGGGTGGCCTGCTCCAGGCTGATGAAGTCGATCGCGTAGGTGCTGGTGTTGGCCGCGTCCTTCTGGAGCCGGATCCTGCTCCCCGCCGGCACGGTCCTGCCCAGCATCACGTTGGCCTCGTCGTAGATGTGCCGGGGTGAACCGGAGCCCGGGGAGTTGCCGGGGCCGGTTTCGGCGCCGTACAGCCAGGCGTACTTCGAGGTGAGGTCGATCGCCTTGAGGAAGGTGCCGTCCACGTACACGTTGAGCTTGGAGTCGATGCCGCCGCCGCCCGCGGAGTCCGGGACGGAGTAGCGGGTCACCAGGGTGTTGGTGCTGGCCCGGGTGGTGAATTCGACGTAGTTGCCGGTGTCGTTCAGCGTGACGGCCTTACGGCCGGACGCCTCGCCCGCGATGTCGCCGACGGTCCTGTTGGGCCCGACGACCTTCGCGCCGCCGCCGGTGACGCCGTCCTCCGCCTCGTAGGTGTCGTACGGCATGTTGGCGCCGCGCCCGACGAAGAAGGAACTGCTGACGGTGTTGTTCCCGCGCTTGACCGGCAACTCCTCGGCGTCGTCCGCGACCACCGTCTTCACGGTGTACGAGCCGTTGGCCGCCGTCCAGGAGCCCAGGTTCACCGGGGCGCTGGTGGCACCCGCGGCGATCGAGCCGTTGTAGCTGCCGGTGAGGGTCTTCACCGTGGCGCCCTTGGCGTCGAGCAGGGTCACGGTGACGGCGTGACCGCCCGAGGCGGAGGCGACCGTGCCCTGGTTCCTGATGGCGACCGAGAAGGTGACGTTGTCGCCCTGGGCCGGGGCGGACGGCGAGGTGGTGACCGCGGTGGGCACCAGGTCGGAGCTGGCGACCGGCTTGACGACCAGGCCCGAGGTGCTGGTGTACGTGTTGTCGGTCTCGTTCTGCTCGATGATCTGGTTGTCCGGGTCGGCGACCGCGCTCAGCGTGTACGTGCCCGCGTCCCGCGCCCCGATGTCCGCGCCGGCCTGCGTGGAGGCCCCGGCGGCGAGCGCGCCCACGTTCGCGGTCGCGACCTTGGTGCCGCCGAGCCGGAATTCGAGCTTGCCGGCCGGGGCGGCGACGGCGCCGGTGTTGCGCACCGTCGCGGTGAGCGTGACCGGGTCCGACTCGACGGGCGCGGCCGGGCTCGTGGTGACCCCGCTGACCTGGAGGTTCGGGTTGGGGGCCGGGACGCCCAGCACCTGGAACTCCGCGACCTGCCCGGCGGGCGCGCCGGTGTTGGAGGTGAACTTGAGCTGGACGTCGGCGACCCGGGCGCCGACGGGGATCGTCACCGTGTTGCCGCTGCCCGGACTGAACGCGTAGTCCTTGGCGGCGACCAGGCTGGTGAAGGAGGGGGCGCTCTGCTCCCGGCCGAGGACCTGGATGTTCTGGGTCCTGGCGCCCCAGGCGCTGTCCGGGTTGAGCTTCACGACGACGCTCTGCGTATCGGCGTTGGCGCCCAGCTTCACCGTGAGGGTGTTGGGGTAGCTGCCGCCGGCGCCCTCCCAGTAGGTGGAGAGCTGGTTGTCGTCGGCGTTCTCCGCGACGAAGGTGTGCACCACGGAGGAGGCGGTGATGGGCTTGCCGACGGCGAGGTTGGAGGCCGTGCCGGTGGAGCCGTTGCGGGTGACGGTGTTGCTGTCGCCCGAGACGTTGCCGGCCGCGTCCTTGGCGCGTACGACGTACGACACGGTGGTGCCGGCGGACTGGGTGTCGGTGTAGGTGGTGACGTCGCCGGCCACGGTCTTGCGCAGCACGTTGTTGGCGTAGATGTCGTACCCGGTGACGCCCTTGTCGTCGCTGGACGCCGTCCAGGTCAGCTTGATCTGTCCGGAGGCGGGCTCGGTGAAGCCCAGATTCGACGGTGCGGTGGGCGCCTGGGTGTCACCGGAGTCCCCCTTGCGGGTGACGGTGTTGCTGTTGCCGGAGACGTTGCCCGCGGCGTCCTTGGCCCGTACGTAGTACGAGACGGTGGAGCCGGCCTGCCGGGTGTCGGTGTACGTGGTGACGTCACCGGCGACACTGGTCAGGAGGGTGTTGTCGGCGTAGATGTCGTAGCCGGTGACGGCGGTGTCGTCCGTCGAGGGCTTCCAGGTCAGCCGGATCTGCCCGGTGGCCGGTTCGGTGTACGCCAGCTGCGTCGGGGCGGTCGGCGCCTGGGTGTCGCCGGTCTCGGGGCCGTAGACCTCCAGCTCGGAGACCTGGGCGCCGGGCTGGACGGTGTTGGCAGTGACCAGGACGCGGACGTACCGGGTGGTGGTGGCGTCGAAGGCGACCGTCGCCGTCTCGGAGCCGGGGCTGAAGGTGTACGCCTTGGCCTGGGTCAGGTCCGTGAAGTCGGAGCCGTTGGCGCTGCCCTGGATCTTCAGCGTCTGGCTGCGGGTCTCCCAGCCGTCGGGCAGCCGCAGCACCACGCGGTCGACGCGCACCGAGGAGCCCAGGTCGGCCTGGAGCCATTGCGGGAACTCGTTGTTGCGGCTCTCCCAGTAGCTGGCCCGGTTGCCGTCGTTGGCGTTGGCCGCGATGTACGTCTGGGTGTTGCTGCTGGCGGTGAGCGCGCGCCCGGAGGCGAGGTTCACCGAGGACTCCGCCGCCGCCCGGACCTCCAGTTCGGCGAGCTGGCCGTTGCCGGACGCGGTGTTCGCGGTGATGTCGGCCCGGACGAAGCGGGCTTGGGTGGCCGGGAAGCTGATGGTGACCTTGTTGGAGCTGCCCGGTGCGAAGGAGTAGGAGGCCGAAGTCTTCAGCGTGGAGAAGCTGGTGCCGTCGACGCTGCCCTGGAGAGCGAGCGTCTGGCGGCGGGCCGACCAGTCGGCGGGGAGCTTCAGCGTGACCTGGTCGATGCGGGTGACCTTGCCCAGGTCGCTCTGCACCCACTGGGGCAGGGTCGTGCCCGACCCCTCCCAGTAGGTGGACTGCTGTCCGTCGGCGACGTTCCCGGCGGACTTCCCGCTGCTCGCGGCGGCGCGGTGGCCGGCGGCGATGTTCGGGCCGCCGGCGGCCGAGGCGTTCAGCGCCGGCCAGGCGACCATCATCAGGCTGGTGGAGACGGTCGCGGAAAGGATCCGCCATCTCCAGCGTCGCGTTCTCATCTGTCCCCGATCTGCTGCCTCGGCGCAGGACGGCCGAGGCGCGGCTCAGTCTGCGACCCTGCCAGTACATGAATTTCTGCACTGACAGGATGACCTTTTGCGATTTGCGGTCAGAGAGTTGCAGAGAATTGACGCGGAGTCCACCACTCCGGCAGAACTGGACAGTCCTGCGGGCGCTGCCCGCAGGAGCCAACTGGCCTGACAAGAAGGGCATTTGACCACAGGACTGCCAAGACTTCTGGACGCCGCCACACGTGCAAGGAATGTGCGTAAATCTGTAAGCCGATGAAAGGTGCCAGCTCGGAGGGGTGTTCGCTCCGGGGTCCGGCCTATTCGGCCCAGGCGCGCTCCAGCAGCGTGCGGAAGGCGGTGGGCCGCCGGCCGATCAACGCGCTCAGGGTCGGATCGACGGCGGTGAACTCACCCTCCCGCGCCGCCGCGAAGATGCTCAGCATCAGGTCGGCGATGGGGGCGGGGGCACCGTGCGCCAGGGCCTGCTCGCGGAAGGCGTCGTCGGGGACGACGGTGCGGGTGAAGGGCCGCCCGGTGGCCTGGGCCGCCACCCCGGCGACGGCGTCGAAGTCGAGCGCCGCCGGACCGGTGAGCGGCGGGGTGGGCCCCTCGAATCGGCCCTCCTCGGTCAGGATCGCCGCGGTGGCCTCGGCGAGATCGTCGTGGCCGGTCCAGGCGACAGGGCCGTCGGCGGGGAGGGCGATGTCGCCGGTGCGGCGGGCGGGCTCCAGGAACCGCAGGGCGCTGGCGGCGTAGAAGCCGTTGCGGATCGCGGTCCAGGGCAGCCCCGTGGCGCGCAGCAGGTCCTCGGTCCGGGCGTGGTCACGGCACGCCTGGAAGCGGGAGTCGTGGGCGGCACCCGCCTGACTCGTGTACAGGATGCGGCCGGCCCCCGCCTTCACGGCGGCGTCGATCGCGGCGCGGTGACCGTTGACGCACTCCTCGCCCGTGCGGTCGAGGGAGACGAGCAGCACCTGTCCGGCGCCCTCGAAAGCGTGGACGAGCGAGGCGGGGTCGTCGAAGCTGCCCTGCCGGACACGGACGCCGCGGTCGGCGAGGCCCCGGGCCTTGCGGGGGTCACGGACGCTGACGCCGACGCGGTGGGCGGGGACGCGCTCCAGGAGGCGCTCGACGGTGCGGCGGCCGAGCTTTCCGGTGGCTCCGGTAACGATGATCACAGCGTTCTCCGAACATTGTTTCCAGTGGAATCGATTCAACGGTAACACCGGAACTAACGCTGGAAGCAAACTCTCGGTATCATCGATACATGCCTCTGCGTGAACCGACCGCCGATCCCCGCCGCCGCATCATCGAGGCGGCCGTCGGGCTGCTGGAGAGCGGCGGCCCCGGCGCGGTGAGCACCCGCGCGGTCGCCGCCGCGGCCGGGATGCAGCCGCCGGCCATCTACCGCCACTTCGGCGACAAGGACGGGCTGCTGGAGGCGGTCGCCGAGTACGGCTACGCGCAGTTCCTGGAGAGCAAGCGCGCACAGCTCGACCCCGCGCCGGAGAACCCGGTGGAGGAACTGCGCCGCGGCTGGGACCTGGTGGTGGAGTTCGGGATTTCGCGCCCCGAACTCTTCGCCGTGATGAACGGGGCCACCGGCTCGGCATCGGACGCGGCGCACCATGCCGGCCTGGAGATCCTCCACGGCCGGGTGCGCCGGCTGGCGGCCGCGGGGTGGCTGCGGGTCGACGAGGAACTGGCCGCCCAGATCATCCAGGCAACCGGCCGGGGCGGGGTCGCCACCTGGCACTCCACCCCCGCGGAACGCCGCGATCCGGCGCTGTTGACCGTCCTGCGCGAGTCAATGGTCGCCGCGGTCACCCGCGCCGAACCCACGGTCTCCGCCGCCGAGTCCGGCCCCGCCCCGGCGGCCCGCGCGCTGCGCGCCGCCCTCCCCGACGACAGCGGCGTCCTGAGCGACGCGGAGCAGCGCCTGCTGAACGAGTGGCTCACCCGCCTGGCGGCGGACGGCGGCAGGCAGCAGGACTGATGACCCGCCACCCGGCCCCGTACGGAACGGGGCGCTCACCCGCCGCGCCCACCGGTACCGGACGTCCGGCTCGTTCTCCTCGTTACGGCTGCCGCCGTCGAAGGCGACCGCGGTGAACCCGTGACGCTCGTAGAAGCAGCGGGCCCCGGTGTTGCGCTGGAAGGTGTACAGGGCGAGGCCGTCGGGGACGGCCTCCCTGGCCGCCGCCAGCAGGAGCGAGCCGATCCCCCGGCGGCGCAGACCGGGGTCGATGTAGAGGTGTTCCAGCTCGGAGCCGTCCAGCGAGAGGAAGCCGGCGATCCGTACGTCCCCGCCCTCGCGGGTCTCGGCCACCCGGACGTCGGTGCCGGGCAGGACCACATGGGTCATCCACGCAAGGGTCGCCTCGTCGCTGTGCACCCGGGCCAGATACGGCATGGCGGCGGCGCGGGAGGCGAGGAAGAGCCGGGTGAGGGGCTCGGCGTCGTCCGGCCGGGCCTTCCGGAGCACGGCGGGACGGCTGTCCGACGGCATGGGCTCTCTCCAATCCGAGTGGCCACCGCCAGGGGCGCGGGGCGCACGGTGATCGAACATACGTCGGGCACGCTCCGGATCTCCATAGGATAAGAGCGCCCCTGCCCCGCCGGTGCCCGTCCGGGGCGCCCCTCCCCGCCGAGGAAACGACGCAACGGTGTACCAGCCCCACGTGTTCACACTGACCGAGGACGGCTACCGGGGGCCCGCGCCCTCCTGGAGCTCCGGCGACCCCTCCCTGTGGCTGGTGGACACCGAGCGCGCGGCCGAGGCCGCCCGGCTGCTGGCGCCCAGGATCCTCGACGCCTCGGAGCTCGCCCGGATGGAGAAGCTGGCCTTCCCCGCGGACCGGGCGTGCTACACCGCCGCCCACCTGGCCCTGCGTCTGCTGCTCGGCGCCCACCAGGGCGTCGCCCCGGAGGCCGTACGGCTGACGCGGCAGCGCTGCCCCTCCTGCGACGGCCCGCACGGCCGGCCCGCGACCGGCGGCGGCGCGCACTTCTCGCTCTCCCACACCCGGGGTGTCGCGCTGCTGGCGTTCGCGGGCGTCCCGGTCGGGGTGGACGTGGAGCGCGTCCCCGAGGCCCGGGTGGTGACGGAGGTCGCCGGCCAGCTGCATCCCGCCGAGGCGGCCGAGCTGGCCGAGCTGCCGCAGGAGGAGCGGCCCGCCGCCTTCACCCGGGTGTGGACCCGCAAGGAGGCGTACCTCAAGGGTGAGGGCACCGGCCTGGCGGGCGGTCTGCACCGCGAGCACGTCGGCACCGGCCCGCGCCCGCTCTCCCCGCCGGGCTGGGCCGTCACCGATGTCGCCGCCCCCGCCGGGTACGTGGCGGCGGTGGCCGTACAGGCGGCGGGGCGACCGCCCGCCGAGGGCCACGACCGGCGAAAATAACCGCACCGACCGACCGATACGGAGGAGTGGCAGATGCCGCACGCACGAGCCGGACAGCAGGCGCGCCCCGAGGATCTGACCGATGTGGCACGGCTGGTGACGGCGTACTACGCACTGCACCCCGATCCGGCCGAGCCCGGCCAGCGGGTGGCGTTCGGCACCTCCGGGCACCGCGGTTCATCGACGGCCACCGCGTTCAACGAGGACCACATCGCGGCGACCAGCCAGGCCATCAGCGAGTACCGGGCCCTCCAGGGCACCGACGGGCCGCTGTTCCTGGGGGCGGACACCCACGCCCTGTCGGAGCCGGCCCGGGTCACCGCCCTGGAGGTGTTCGCCGCCAACGACGTGCGCGTCCTCATCGACTCCGAGGACGGGTACACCCCGACGCCCGCGGTCTCGCACGCCATCCTCACGTACAACCGCGGCCGCACCTCCGGCCTCGCGGACGGCGTCGTGGTCACCCCGTCGCACAACCCGCCGGGCGACGGCGGGTTCAAGTACAACCCGCCGAGCGGCGGTCCTGCCGGGTCGGAGGCGACCGGCTGGATCCAGGACCGGGCCAACGAGATCATCGCCGGCGGGCTCAAGGACGTCCGCCGGGTGCCGTACACGCGGGCGCTCGCCGCCTCCACGACCGGCAGGTACGACTTCCTCGGCACCTATGTGGCGGACCTGCCCTCCGTGCTCGACCTGGACGCGGTGCGCGAGGCGGGGGTGCGCATCGGCGCCGACCCGCTGGGCGGCGCGTCGGTCGCGTACTGGGGGCGGATCGCCGAGCAGCACCGGCTGGACCTGACCGTGGTCAACCCGCTGACCGATCCCACCTGGCGGTTCATGACGCTGGACTGGGACGGGAAGATCCGGATGGACTGCTCGTCGCCGCACGCGATGGCCTCGCTGATCGCTCAGCGCGACCGCTACCAGATCGCCACCGGCAACGACGCCGACGCCGACCGGCACGGCATCGTCACCCCGGACGCCGGGCTGATGAACCCGAACCACTATCTCGCCGTGGCCATCAACTACCTGTACGCGCACCGGGAGAACTGGCCGTCCGGGGCGGGCGTCGGCAAGACCCTGGTGTCCTCCGGGATGATCGACCGGGTCGCCGCCGACCTCGGCCGGGAGCTGGTCGAGGTGCCGGTCGGCTTCAAGTGGTTCGTGGACGGGCTGGCCGACGGCTCGCTGGGCTTCGGCGGCGAGGAGTCGGCCGGGGCGTCGTTCCTGCGGCGGGACGGCTCGGTGTGGACGACCGACAAGGACGGCATCCTGCTCGCCCTCCTGGCCTCCGAGATCCAGGCGGTGACCGGCGAGTCGCCGTCCCAGCACTACGCCGCGCTGACCGCCCGCTTCGGCGAGCCCGCCTATGCGCGGATCGATGCCCCGGCGGACCGCGAGCAGAAGGCGGTGCTGGCGCGCCTCTCCCCCGAGCAGGTCGGCGCGGACACCCTCGCCGGTGAGCCGGTGACCGCCGTGCTCACCACGGCGCCGGGCAACGGGGCCGCCATCGGCGGGATCAAGGTGACCACCGAGAACGCCTGGTTCGCCGCCCGCCCCTCGGGCACCGAGGACGTCTACAAGGTGTACGCGGAGTCCTTCCGGGGCGCCGGACATCTGGCCCAGGTGCAGGAGGAGGCCAAGGCCGTGGTTTCGGCGGCGCTGGGCGCCTGACCCCGGCGGGCCCGCCCTCCCGGCACGGCGCTGGGCGCCTGACCCCGGCGGGCCCGCCCTCCCGGCACGGTGCCGGGAGGGCGGGCCCTGGGCTCAGGGGGTCCACACCGTGGGTCTCGGGGCGGCCGCCATCCCGTTGCCGAGGAAGAAGCCGGGGTGCGGGGGCTGGTTGTAGGCGGTGTTCTGCCAGGCCAGTGCGGTGCGGTAGGTGGTGTCGTGGAGCAGGGTGGTGATCCTGGTGCCGGTCTCGTACGGCGTGGAGTAGATCCGCAGCGCCGTGTTGTCGGTGGTGGCCCAGACCACCTCCTCGCGCCAGTCGCCGAACAGGTCGCCCGAGATGACCGGGGTGGCCTTCGTGGAGTTGTTGGAGTGGACCGAGGCGCCGGTCAGCAGGCGGGTGTCGCCGGAGGTGCCGTACTTGTCGATGTGGGTGCCGTCCAGCAGTTCCCGGGTGGTGTCACCGTCCCACCAGGCGAGGAAGTTGGTGCTGGAGGGCTTGCGGCTCGCGACCACCGTGCCGTGCGGGTCGCGTATCCCGGAGGCCGCCGACGACCAGGACTCGGCACCGGGGCTGCCCGCCCAGATGTCGTCGCTGACACCGCGTCCGTTGTCGCCGCCGGCGGGCGTCGACCAGATGATCTGGCCGGTCCTCGCGTCGGCCATCCAGGACGAGGGCTTCGAGCCGTCCTCGTCCACCTTGAACTCCTCCAGGCCCGGGCGCGCCGGGTCCAGGTCGCCGACGTGCATGGCGTCGCCGTGGCCGTTCCTCGTCGTCCAGAGCGCGCGGCCGTCGTCGTCCACGGCCATGGCACCGTAGACGATCTCGTCCCTGCCGTCGCCGTCGACGTCGGCCACCGACAGCTGGTGGTTGCCCTGGCCGTCGTAGCCCCGGCCGGAGTTGGTGGAGCTGTTGGTGTCGAAGGTCCAGCGCCGGGTGAAGGCCCCGTTGCGCCAGTCCCAGGCGGCGATCACCGTACGCGTGTAGTAGCCGCGGGCCATGATCAGCGAGGGTCTGCCGCCGTCCAGGTAGGCGGTGCCGGCGAGGAAGCGGTCGACGCGGTTGCCGTAGCTGTCGCCCCAGGAGGAGACGGTGCCGCGTGCGGGGACGTAGTCGACGGTGCCCATCGCGGCGCCCGTCAGGCCGTTGAACATGGTGAGGTATTCGGGGCCGGACAGGACGTAGCCGGAGGAGTTGCGGTGGTCGGCCGATGCGCTGCCGATGACGGTGCCCCTGCCGTCGACGCTGCCGTCGGCGGTCTTCATCGCCACCTCGGCCCGCCCGTCGCCGTCGTAGTCGTACACCTGGAACTGCGTGTAGTGCGCGCCGGAACGGATGTTGCGGCCCAGGTCGATCCGCCACAGCCGGGTGCCGTCGAGCTTCACGCCGTCCACGATGGTGTTGCCGGTGTAGCCGGACTGGGAGTTGTCCTTGGCGTTGGTGGGCTGCCACTTCAGTACGAAGTCGAGCGCGCCGTCACCGTCCAGGTCGCCGACGGAGGCGTCGTTGGCCTCGTAGGTGTAGGCGACACCGTCGGGCGTCGTACCCCCCGGGGGCGGGCTGATGGGCACGTCCTTGTAGCCGGCCCGGAACTGGACCGCGTGTACGGAGTCGCCCTGTTCGACGCCGCCGACCACCGCGCGCACGGTGTAGTCGGCCGAGTTGGGGGCGCCCGTGTGGAAGTAGTTGGTCGAGCCGGTGATGGGCGAGGCGTTGACCTTCGTACCGGCGCGGTAGACGTTGAAGGCGACGGAGTCCGGGTCGGTGGCGAGCCAGCGCCAGCTGATGAGGTTGCCGGAGTCGGTGTGCACGCTGACGACGCCCCGGTCCAGCGCCTCCACCTGGCGTGCGGTCGCCGCGTGCGAGGTTTCGCCGGTGACGACCAGTCCGGCGGCGGCGAGCACTCCGGCGGTGACGGCGCCGAGCAGGGTACGGGTCCGGGTGGTACGGCGTCTGCGGGGAGTGCGGGGTTGCCCTTGAGCCACGGTACGTGCCTTCCGGTGTGGGGGTGGGTGGGGTACTCCTCAGTGGCCGCCGGGCGCGGAAAGGTTGCCGCCCCGTGCGATCCCGTACGCCCTCACCCGTTCGGCGCCGCGCGGTGGCGGGCGCGGCCCGGGGGCGCGCAGGCTGTCCGGAGAGCTGCCGATCGCCAGGGGTGGCGAAGCCCGTTGGGGGTGCGACGTGTCGGACACCGGTACCACGGCCCCTGGTGCGGGCGCGGCCGACGACATGGCGGGGGCGCTGCTCGACACGCTGTTCAGCCAGTCCGCGGTCGGTCTGCACGTCCTGGACACCGGTCTGCGGGTCGTCCGTGTCAACGCCCTCACCGAGGGCGTGGACCCCGGCCGGATCGTCGGGCTGCACTTCAACGACGCGTACCGGCTCGACGACCCGCAGGAGGCGGAACGCCTGCTGGACCAGGTGCTGAAGACGGGCACTCCGGTGCTCAACCGGACCATCCGCGGCCGCCTCGCCCTGGCCACCGGCCCTTCCCGCAGCCTGAACGTCACCCTGCACCGTCTGGACGCCGAGGACGGCCGCCCGCTCGGTGTGCTGGCGGCCGTGGTCGACGTCAACGAGCGGGAGAAGGCGCATGTCCGGGCCGATGTGCTGGCGGCCGTGCGGCGGGGGGCGGGCCACTCCCTGGATGTGGCGGCGACCTGCGAGGGGCTGGTGTCGGCACTGGTGCCCGCGTTCGCCGACCTGGCCGTGGTCGAAGTGGTGGACGAGGTGCTGCGCGGCGCCGATCCGCCGCTGAGTCCGCTGGACCGGGACGTCCCGCTGCGGCGTGCGGCGGTGCGGGGCACGGGGCTGGCGCCGGACAGCCTGGTCGGTGAGCTGCGCCGGGTGCCCGAGGCGACCCCGTTCGCCCTGGCCGTCACGGATCTGCGGCCCCGGCTGGTCGAGCTGGGCCCCGACACGCCATGGCTGGACGCCGACCCGGCGACGCGCCGGATGATCGAGGCGACCGGGGCGCACTCGATGATCGTGGCGCCGCTGAAGCTGCACGGATCCGTGCTCGGCCTGGTGAGCGTGTACCGGCACCGGGGCGATCCGTACGACGAGCGCGACCTCACCCTCGCACTGACCGCCGCCGCGCACACGGCGCTGAGCATCGAGAACGCGCTGCGCTACGCCCGCGAGCACGTGATCGCCTCGACCGTCCAGCGCCGGCTGCTCCCCCAGCACGAGGGAGAGCGGGTCGCGGTCGAGACCGCGCACATCCTGCTGCCGGGGCGCAACAGCGGCTGCTGGTTCGACACGATCAGCCTCTCCGGCGCCCGGACGGCGCTCATCATCGGCAACGTGGCCGGACACGGGTTGCAGACGGCCATCACGATGGGGCAGCTGCGCACCGTCATCCAGGCGCTGGCGGGGCTCGACCTGGAGCCCGACGAGGTGCTGGCCCGGCTCAACGACACGGCCGACCGGCTGGTGAAGGAGCGCCGTCTGCTGCCGCCCGGGGACTCGCTGCACCGTCAGCCGCTGACGGCCACCTGCCTCTACGCGGTCTACGACCCGTTCACGCAGGTGTGCACGGTGGCGCGCGCCGGGCATCCCGCGCCGGTGGCCGTGGGGCCGGACGGGCGCCCGCTCGTGCTGGACGTGCCGGAGGGGCCGGCGCTCTTCTCGGAGGACAGCGCGCCCTTCGCGACGGGTTCGGTGCGGCTGGACGAGGGCAGTGTGCTGGCGTTCCTGACCGGTTCGCTGCTGCCCGAGGAGCGGTCGGTGGAGCGGGTGCGGGAGGCGCTGGCCTTTCCGGAGCGCCGGCTGCCGGACCTGTGCGACGCGATCGTGTACAACCTGCCGGCCGAGGCCGATCGGGACGGGGCCGCGCTGCTGCTCGCCCGGACGGGCGTGGTGCCGCCGGACCGGGTGGCGACCTGGGAGCTGGCCCACGACCGGACGACTCCGGCGGTCGCCCGCACCCTGGTCCGGGACCGGCTGGAGGGCTGGGACCTCGACGAGGACACCATCGAGGCGACCGAGCTGATCATCAGCGAGCTGATCACGAACGCGGTCCGGTACGGGACGCCGCCCCTGCGACTGCGGCTCCTGCTGGACCGCGCGCTGACCTGCGAGGTCCACGACACCAGCCCGGTGGCCCCGCATCTGCGACACGCCCGGACGGTTGACGAGGGCGGCCGCGGGCTGTTCATCGTGTCGCAGCTCGCCAGCCACTGGGGCACCCGCTACAGCACGAACGGCAAGGCGCTGTGGACCGAGCAGGAGATCCCGGAAGAGGACTCCTGACGATCGGTGCGTGCGCCGGCGGGCACACGGGTGCGGCGCACCCCGGCCCCGGGGGGCGGGGGGGCCCGCCCGGGGGCGCCAGGGGGCGGGCCGGGGTGAGCGGGGCCCCCCCCGGGGGGGAC
>NZ_JBEYCQ010000039.1:0-56391 GCF_040632905.1 Streptomyces sp. NPDC016469 | reverse complement strand
GGAGACCTCGGTGACGGAGGCGGCGGGCGCCCGGATGACGAGGTCCTGCTCGGCCTGGATGACGGAAAGGGGCCGGGCCCGCGGTCGTTGTCGTGCGCTACGGGGCCGTGCTCTACGAGAACGGGTCGAAGTCCCGGTACTCCTCGGCGACCTCGTCGCGCTCCGCCTCGCGGTCGCGGCGGCGCTGAGCGGCCGGGCGCGGCTCCTCCAGGCGGTGGTCCTCGCCACGGCGGCCCAGCATCTCCGCGCCGGCGGTCACGGTCGGCTCCCAGTCGAAGACGACCGCGTTGTCCTCGGCGCCGATCGCCACGCCGTCGCCCGCCCGGGCCCCGGCCTTGCGCAGCGAGTCCTCGACGCCCAGCCGGGCGAGCCGGTCCGCGAGGTAACCGACGGCCTCGTCGTTGTTGAAGTCGGTCTGGCGCACCCAGCGCTCCGGCTTCTCGCCGCGCACCCGGTAGATGCCGTCCTCCTCCAGCGTGACGGTGAACCCGGCGTCGTCCACGGCCTTGGGCCGGATGACGATGCGGGTGGCCTCCTCGACCGGCTTGGCGGCGCGCGCCTCGGCGATGATGCCGGCCAGGGCGAACGACAGCTCCTTCAGCCCGGTCCTGGCGACGGCGGACGCCTCGAAGACGCGGTAGCCGCGCGCCTCCAGGTCGGGGCGGATCATGTCCGCGAGGTCCTGGCCGTCCGGGATGTCGATCTTGTTGAGGACGACGATGCGGGGACGGTCCTCCAGGCCCCCGTACAGCTTCAGCTCCTCCTCGATCATGTCGAGGTCGGAGACCGGGTCGCGGTCGGACTCCAGCGTCGCCGTGTCCAGTACGTGGACGAGCACCGAGCAGCGCTCGACGTGGCGCAGGAACTCCAGGCCGAGCCCCTTGCCCTGGCTGGCGCCCGGGATCAGGCCGGGGACGTCCGCGATGGTGTAGACGGTCTCGCCGGCGGTGACCACGCCCAGGTTCGGGACGAGGGTGGTGAACGGGTAGTCCGCGATCTTCGGCTTCGCCGCCGAGAGGACGGAGATCAGCGAGGACTTGCCGGCGCTCGGGTAGCCCACGAGGGCCACGTCGGCGACGGTCTTGAGCTCCAGGACGATGTCGCGGCTCTCGCCGGGCTCCCCGAGCAGCGCGAAGCCGGGGGCCTTGCGGCGGGCGGAGGCCAGCGCGGCGTTGCCGAGGCCGCCGCGGCCGCCCTGGCCCGCGACGAAGGCGGTGCCCTGGCCGACCAGGTCGGCGAGCACATTGCCCTGGCGGTCGAGGACGACGGTGCCGTCCGGGACGGGCAGGACCAGGTCCTGGCCCTCCTTGCCGGTGCGGTGGTCGCCGCCGCCGGGCTGGCCGTTGGTGGCCTTGCGGTGGGGGTGGTGGTGGTAGTCGAGGAGCGTGGTGACGGACTGGTCGACGACCAGGGTCACATCGCCGCCGCGGCCGCCGTTGCCGCCGTCCGGACCGCCGAGCGGCTTGAACTTCTCACGGTGAACGGAGGCACAGCCGTGGCCTCCGTTACCCGCGGCGACATGCAGTTCGACGCGGTCCACGAAGGTGGTCATGGATGGAACCTCCAGTTGCATACCTGCGGAAAAACTTCGCTCGCCCCCGTAAGGGCAACACGCGAAAGGCGGACCCACTTCCCTTCTCGGGAAGTGAGGTCCGCCTCCACGTCATACCGCTCTACGAGCGCCGGGAATTCAGCCGGCGATCGGAACGATGTTCACGACCTTGCGGCCACGGTGCGTGCCGAACTCGACCGCACCGGCGGCGAGGGCGAACAGCGTGTCGTCGCCGCCACGGCCGACGCCCGTGCCCGGGTGGAAGTGGGTGCCGCGCTGGCGGACCAGGATCTCACCGGCGTTGACGGCCTGGCCGCCGAAGCGCTTCACGCCGAGCCGCTGAGCATTGGAATCGCGCCCGTTCCGGGTGGACGATGCGCCCTTCTTGTGTGCCATGTGTTCTCAGTCCCTTACTTCGCAGCCGCGGGAATACCGGTGACCTTGATCGCCGTGTACTGCTGGCGGTGACCCTGGCGACGGCGGTAGCCGGTCTTGTTCTTGTAGCGAAGGATGTCGATCTTCGCGCCCTTGTGGTGGTCCACGACCTCGGCCTGGACCTTGATGCCGTCGAGCACCCACGGGTCGCTGGTCACGGCGTCGCCGTCGACAACGAGCAGGGTAGAGAGCTCTACCGTGTCGCCAACCTTGGCAGTGGAAATCTTGTCAACCTCAACGATGTCACCGACAGCAACCTTGTGCTGGCGGCCACCGCTGCGCACGATGGCGTACACGCGGATCTCACTCTCACTCGAAGCGGAAACCTCTGATGCCAGCCGCTCACACGGGTCCGGGAACCCGTGACGATCCGGAGTGGACGAGCGGCCTCTCCCGTACGAGCGGGAGGTCGGTGCTCAGAGGTGTGGCGAACAGACGCCGACGGTCAAGGTTACGGGGCCCCGCACAGCCGGTCAAACCGGGCCCCGCTCAGACCGCGGCGCTCCTGACGTACTCGGCGTACGCGTCCCTGATCCCGTCCTCCGACAGGTTCAGGTGTTCCAGGATCGTGTACCGGCCCGGCCGGGTCTTCGGCGCGAACGCGACCACCCGTACGAACTCGTCCACGTCGAAGCCCATGTCCTCGGCGGTGACCGGCAGCCCGTGGCGCCGCAGCACCTGGGTCATGCGTACGGACTCCTGGACGGCGCCGCGCAGATGCATCGCGAACGCCGCGCCGAGCCCGCACTGCTCGCCGTGGCTGGCGGCCCGCTGCGGGAAGAGCAGGTCGAAGGCGTGGTTGATCTCGTGGCAGGCGCCGGAGGCCGGGCGGCTGTCACCGGCCACCGACATCGAGATCCCGGTGAGCACCAGGCCCTCCGCCAGCACCTGGAGGAACGCGTCGTCGCCCAGGCCGCCCGGGTGGCGCAGCACGGCCTCGCCGGCCTGCCGTGCCATCGCGGCGGCCAGGCCGTCGATGTCCTCGCCGTTGACCCGGTGGGCCAGCTCCCAGTCGGCCACGGCCGAGATGTTGGACAGGGCGTCCCCGACCCCGGACCGCACGAAGCGGACGGGGGCCTCGCGGATGACGTCGAGGTCGATGACCACGGCGATCGGGTTCGGCACGCCGTACGAGCCCCGGCCCGCGTCGTTGTCCAGCGTCGCGACCGGGGAGCACAGCCCGTCGTGGGACAGGTTCGTCGCCACGGCGACCAGGGGCAGCCCGACGCGCGCCGCCGCGAACTTGGCACAGTCGATGATCTTGCCGCCGCCGAGGCCCACCACGGCGTCGTACCGCCCGGACTTCATGGCCTCGGCGAGCTTCACGGCGTCGTTCAGCGTGCCGCCGCCCACCTCGAACCAGGAGGCGCCCGGCAGGCTGCCCGTGAGCCGTTCCCGCAGGGCCCGGCCGGAACCCCCGCTGATCGCGACCGCCAGCTTGCCCGAGCCGGAGATCCGCTGGTCGGCGAGGACGCCGGCCAGGTCCGCGAGGGCCCCGGCCCGGATGTCGACGACGACCGGCGCGGGTATCAGCCGGGTCAGTACTGGCACGCGATCTTCCTGCCCTTGGCCAGGTCCTCGTGGTTGTCGATCTCGACCCACTTGACGTCGCCGATCGGCTCCACGTCGACCTTGAAGCCGCGGTTGACGAGCTCCTGGTAGCCGTCCTCGTAGTAGAGGTCCGGGTCGCGCTCGAAGGTGGTCTTCAGCGCGTCGGCCAGCTCCTCGGCCGCCTCGCCCTCGATGAGGGTGACGCCGATGTACTCACCGGTGGCCTCGGCCGGGTCCATCAGCTTGGTGATCCGCCGGACGCCCTTGCCGTCCTCCACGACGACCTTCATCTCCTCGTCGGCGAGGGACTTCACCGTGTCGAGGGCGAGGATGATCTTCTTGCCGTTGCCGCGCGCGGCCAGCAGCGTCTTCTCGACGGAGACCGGGTGCACGGTGTCGCCGTTGGCGAGGATGACGCCGTCCTTGAGGGCGTCCCGGCCGCACCACAGGGAGTAGGCGTTGTTCCACTCCTCGGCCTTGTCGTTGTCGATCAGCGTGATGCTGACGCCGTACTTGGCCTCCAGCGCCGCCTTGCGCTCGTACAGGGCCTCCTTGCGGTAGCCCACGATGATCGCGACCTCGGTCAGACCGACCTCGGCGAAGTTGCCGAGCGTCAGGTCGACCACGGTCAGGCTCTCCTCGTCGCCCTCGGGGCCGACGGGCACGAGCGCCTTGGGCAGCGTGTCGGTGTAGGGGCGCAGACGACGGCCGGCGCCGGCGGCCAGAATCATGCCGATCATGGGGTTCTCCTCGGTGCGGTGTTACGGGTGTCTGGGATCAGGAGTACGGGCGCGGCGGGCGGGTCAGAGTTCCGACGCCACGTAGGCGCGCAGCCAGGTACGGAAGTCGGGGCCCAGGTCCTCGCGCTCGCAGGCGAGGCGGACGATGGCCCGCAGATAGTCGCCGCGGTCGCCGGTGTCGTAGCGCCGGCCCCGGAAGACCACGCCGTGCACCGGGCCGCCGAGCTTCTCGTCGGCGGCGAGCTGCTGGAGCGCGTCGGTGAGCTGGATCTCGCCGCCCCGGCCCGGCTCGGTCTCGCGCAGCACGGCGAAGACGGCGGGGTCCAGGACATAGCGGCCGATGACCGCGAGGTTGCTCGCCGCGTCGCCCGGCTCCGGCTTCTCGACCAGGCCGGTGACCCGGACGATGCCGTCCTCGGGGGTGGGCTCCACCGCCGCGCACCCGTAGAGGTGGCTCTGTTCGGGCGCCACCTCCATCAGCGCGACGACGCTGCCGCCCTCGCGCTCCTGGATCTCCGTCATCCGGGTCAGCAGCGGGTCGCGCGGGTCGATCAGGTCGTCGCCGAGGAGCACCGCGAAGGGCTCGTCGCCCACATGGGGCTCCGCGCACAGGACGGCGTGGCCGAGGCCGCGCGGGTCGCCCTGGCGGACGTAGTGCATGGTCGCGAGATCGCTCGACTCCTGGACCCGGACCAGCCGCTCGGCGTCGCCCTTGCGGGTCAGCGCCGACTCCAGCTCGTAGTTCCGGTCGAAGTGGTCCTCCAGCGCGCGCTTGTTGCGCCCGGTGATCATCAGTACGTCGCTCAGCCCCGCTGCGGCGGCCTCCTCCACGACGTACTGGATCGCCGGCTTGTCCACGACCGGCAGCATCTCCTTGGGAGTCGCCTTCGTCGCCGGCAGGAACCGGGTACCGAGCCCGGCGGCCGGTATGACGGCCTTCTGGATCTTGCGCATGTGGGGGCTTTCGTGTCGGGGGCGGGAGGGCCCGGGCCCGTGACACGGTCCGGCCGGTCCCGGGGTGGGACCGGCCGGACCGTGTCACGCGAGACGGATCAGTCCTCGTCGGCCGTGGCCGTGACGGCCGGGGCGGTCTGCTGCTCCGCCGCCACCGTCTTCTTCGCCGCCGCCTTCTTGGCCGTCGTCTTCTTCGCGGCCGTCTTCTTGGCCGCGGTCTTCTTGACGGCCGCCTTCTTGGCCGTGGCCTTCTTGGCGGTCTTGCGGGCCGCCTTCTTGGCCGGAGCCGCCTCGGACTCCGCCTCCGCCTCGGGGGCCTCGGGGGTCTCCACCACGACGACCGCGGCCTCCTCGGCCCCCGCGGGGGACCCGGCGGGCGCGCTGACCTTGCGGGTGGCGCGGCGCCGGACACGCGGCGGCGCGGCCGGCTCCTCGGCCGGGGCCTCGGCGTGCGACGCCTCGACGACCGGGTCCTCGGCGGCCACCGGGTCGGGAGCCTGGACCGGCTCCTCGGCGGCGGCCGGGGCGGGCTCGGCCGCCGGGGCGGGCTCGGCCACGACCGCTTCGGCCGGGGCCGGCGAGCCCGCCGGGGCGGTCGCCTTGCGGGTCGCCCGGCGGCGCGTACGGCCCTGAGGTGCCTCGGCGGGCGTCTCGGCCACCGGCTCCGGAGCCGCGACGGGCTCCGCGACCGGCTCGGCCACGATCTCCTCCACCGGGGCGGCGGAGGTCTTCGGGGCGCCGGCCGGGGCCGATGCCTTGCGGGTGGCCCGGCGGCGGCCACGGCCGCGTGCGACGGCGGCCTCGGCCTCGGCGGCGCTGCTGTACAGCTCCTCGTCCGGGACGAACTCGGGCTCGGGCAGGGCCACCGGCGCGGCGACCTCCGCCGCCACCTCGGCCTCGGTCTCGGCCTCCGCCTCGGTGTGCTCCTGGACGTGCTCGTGGCCGTGCTCGTGGTCCTGACCACCGCCGCGGCGCTTCTTCGAGCGCTTGCCGCCGCCACCGCCGCCCACGGACGCGGGCTGCTCCATGTGGACGATGACACCGCGGCCGTTGCAGTGGACGCAGGTCTCGGAGAAGGACTCCAGCAGGCCCTGGCCGACCCGCTTGCGGGTCATCTGGACCAGGCCCAGCGAGGTGACCTCGGCGACCTGGTGCTTCGTACGGTCGCGGCCCAGGCACTCCAGCAGGCGCCGCAGCACCAGGTCCCGGTTGGACTCCAGCACCATGTCGATGAAGTCGACCACCACGATGCCGCCGAGGTCGCGCAGCCGCAGCTGGCGCACGATCTCCTCGGCCGCCTCCAGGTTGTTCTTGGTGACCGTCTCCTCCAGGTTGCCGCCCTGGCCGGTGAACTTGCCGGTGTTGACGTCGACCACGACCATCGCCTCGGTCTTGTCGATCACCAGCGAGCCACCGCTCGGCAGGTAGACCTTGCGGTCCAGCGCCTTCATGAGCTGCTCGTCGATCCGGTACGTCGCGAAGATGTCGACCTCGGAGGTCCACCGCGACAGCCGGTCCGTCAGGTCGGGCGCCACGTGCGAGACGTAGCCGTGGATGGTCTCCCACGCGTCGTCGCCGCTGACGATGACCTTGGAGAAGTCCTCGTTGAAGATGTCGCGGACGACCCGGACGGTCATGTCCGGCTCGCCGTACAGGAGCGTCGGCGCGTTGGAGCTGCCGGTGCCCTTCGCCTTCTTCTGGATGTCCTCCCACTGCTGCTGCAGCCGCTCGACGTCACGGCGCAGCTCGTCCTCGCTCGCACCCTCGGCGGCCGTGCGCACGATGACGCCCGCGTCCTCGGGGACGATCTTCTTGAGGATGGTCTTGAGCCGGGCGCGCTCGGTGTCGGGCAGCTTGCGGCTGATCCCGGTCATCGAGCCCTCGGGCACGTAGACCAGGTAGCGGCCGGGCAGCGAGACCTGGCTGGTCAGGCGGGCGCCCTTGTGGCCGATCGGGTCCTTGGTGACCTGCACCAGGACGGACTGGCCGGACTTGAGCGCGGTCTCGATGCGGCGGGGCCCGTGGGCCATGCCGAGCGCCTCGAAGTTGACCTCACCGGCGTACAGGACCGCGTTGCGGCCCTTGCCGATGTCCACGAAGGCGGCCTCCATGGACGGCAGCACGTTCTGGACCTTGCCCAGGTAGACGTTGCCGACGTAGCTGGTGGCCTGCTCCTTGTTGACGTAGTGCTCCACGAGCACGTTGTCCTCGAGCACGCCGATCTGGGTGCGCTCGCCGCTCTGGCGGACGACCATGACGCGCTCGACGGCCTCGCGGCGCGCCAGGAACTCGGCCTCGGTGATGATCGGCACCCGGCGGCGGCCCTGCTCGCGGCCCTCGCGGCGGCGCTGCTTCTTGGCCTCCATACGGGTCGAGCCCTTGATGGACTGGACCTCGTCGAAGCCGGTGCCGAGCTCCCGCTCCTCCTTCTTGCGGGGCTCCCGGACCTTGACGACCGTGCGCTCCGGGTCGTCCGAGCCGTTCTCGGCGTCGGACGCCGCGTCACCGCTGCGGCGACGACGGCGACGGCGACGGCGGCTGCTGCTCGTGCCGGAGGCGGCGGACTCGCGCTCGTCGTCCTCCTCGTCGGCCTCGTCCCCGGACTCCTGGGCGGCCTCGGGCTCGTCCTCGGCCTCGTCGTCCGTCTGCTGCTCGGCGCCCTCGTCCTCGGCGGACTCGCCCCGGCGACGGCGACGGCCGCCCCGGCGACGGCGGCGCGACGGGCGGTCGCCGTACTCGTCGGTGTCCTCGCCGTCCTGCTCGGCCTCGGCCGCGGCCTCCGGCTCCGGCTCGTCCTCGGCCTGCTCCTGCGCCGGGGCGGCGGTCACGGTCTCGGTGGCATCGGCCTCGGCGGCCTCACCGCGACGGCGGCGCCGACGGCGCGAACCGCTCTGGGACGCGGTCTCGGCGGGCGCGGTGCGCTCCTCGGCCGGGGCGGACTCCTCCTCGGGCTCCACCTCGTGCGAGGCGGCGGCCGCGGCGGCGGCCGCGGTCTCCGGTGTCTGGAACATCGGCTCGGCGAAGACCGGCGCCTGGAAGACGGCGACGGCCGGGCGGGTGGCCCTACGGCCGCGGCGCGCGGGCTCCTCCGGCTCGGCGGTGAACTCGGGGCGGCCGGCGGCGGCGGTGGCCCGGCGGCGCTGACGGCCGCGCGGGGCGGCCTCCTCGACCTCGACGGGCTCGGCGGCCAGCTCCTCCACGGCGGCCTCGGGCAGGCTCTCACCGGGCTGGGCCTCGGCGGGCTGCTCGGCGGCGGCCTTCGGCGCACCGGCCGGGGAGGTGGCCTTGCGGGTCGCGCGACGGCGGCCACGGGGGGCCTCTGCGGGCTGCTCGGCGGCGACCGGCTCGGCGGTGACCGGCTCGGCGGGCGTCTCGGTGAGCTCTTCGGTCTCCTCGGCCTCTTCCGCCTCGTCGGTGACCTCGGCGGCCGGCTCCACGGGTGCGGCGGCCTGCGGGGCACCGGCCGGGGCGGAGGCCCTGCGGCGGGTACGGCCGCGCGGGGCCTCGGCGGGCTCGGCGACGGCTTCGGCGACCGGCTCGGGGGCCTTCTCGGCCTCCGCCACGATCTCGGCGTCCTTGGGCGCGCCGGCGGGCGAGGTGGCCTTGCGGACGGCACGACGGCGCGGGCGCGCCGGAGCGGCGGCCTCGGCGGCAGGCTCGGGGCTCTCCACGACGGGGGCCTCCTCAACGATCTCGGCCGGCTCGGCGGCCTTCGGGGCACCGGCGGGCGACGTGGCCTTGCGGACGGCACGACGGCGCGGGCGCGCCGGAGCGGCGCTCTCGGCGGCAGGCTCGGGGCTCTCCACGACGGGGGCCTCCTCAACGATCTCGGCCGGCTCGGCGGCCTTCGGGGCACCGGCGGACGACGTGGCCTTGCGCACGGCACGGCGACGACGGGGGGCCTCGGCGGCCGGTTCGGCGGCGGCCGGCCCGGCGGTCACGGGCTCGGCGGCCGGTTCGGCGGTCACGGGCTCCACGGTCTCCGCCGACTCGGCGCCCTTCGGGGCGCCGGCCGGGGACGTGGCCTTGCGGACCGCGCGGCGGCGGGGGCGGGCGGGGGCGGCCTCGGCGGCCGGTTCCGCGACGCTCGGGGACTCTGCGGCGTCAACGGCCGGTATGGCCGGCGCTTCGGCGGCGGCCTGCGCCCCGGCCGACGGCGGGCCGGCAGGGCGGGAGGCGGCGCGGCGCCTGCGGCGCGGGGGCAGCTTGTCCCCGGGGGTGTTGTTGTCTTCTGCGTTCCCGGCGGTGCCGGGTTCGTTCGGCTGGGGCATGCGGGCGTTTCTCCCGTCGCGCTCCCGGGCGCCGCACCTGATTCCGGTCCGGCTCGGTCCGCGGGTGGCCGCGGCACCGCCGTCCGGGGCGCGGGCGCCGCACGGGAGCTGAATCTTGGCTCGCCGGTTCCGTACGCGGTGTGCGGACGGCCTGGCGAAAGTCTTATGGGTCAGCGCGCGGCCCGGCCCAGGTGGCTCCCGAGCGCGAGGGCTGCGCTACGACGACCGCCTTACGCGGAACCTGCACCTTCCGGCGCCGTCGCGACGGCGGTCCCGGTGGCCGTGGTTGATGCGGCCGGGGCTGCCTCGCGGTCGGGCGCGAGCGGGTCGGTCACCGTGCCGGACTCCTCGTCGAAGAGCCCCTGCGCCAGCCTGGTCACCGCTGCGGGGACCGGCGGCGCCAGGTCGGCCACAACGCGGAGACCGGACAGGACGTCGTCAGGCCGTACGGCAGGTGTCACGTGCCGAACAACCAGGCGCAGTATCGCACAGGCCCTGTCACCGGACCTATCAGCCGGAAGATCGAGGGTCCGGAGGTCGACCACGGCGGCACGGGCGTCGAAGGCCCGCATGCCGTTCTTCGTACGGCGCTCGACCTCGACGGTCTCCGCCGCGTCGAAGGCGGACACGGCCTTCTCCGCGTCCTCCCGGGTCACCCCGTCCAGGCGGATCTCCCAGACGGAGGCGGTCAGCCGGTCGGCGAGTCCCGAGGTGCGGGCCTCGACGGCGTCCGTGATGTCCAGGCCGTCCGGCATCGAGTCGTTGAGCAGCTCACGCAGGACACCCGGATCACGGGGCTCGGTGAGGGCGATCTCCAGGAACTCGGCCTCGCTGCCCGTACCGGTGGGGGCGGCGTTGGCGTACGACACCTTGGGGTGCGGGGTGAAGCCCGCCGAGTAGGCCATGGGCACCTGAGAGCGGCGCAGCGCCCGCTCGAAGGCACGCTGGAAGTCGCGGTGGCTGGTGAACCGGAGGCGGCCGCGCTTGGTGTAGCGCAGTCTGATGCGCTGCACCGCCGGTGCGGGCGGCGGGCCTTCGGGCTGTCGCTTGCCCAGTGGTTCTTCTCCTCGGTGCGGGGCGGGCGCGGTGGCGCGCCGCCCTCGAAATACGGGTGGCCCGGGGGCCCGGTCCGGCTCACCCCTGCTGTGCGGATTTCTCCGGGAGCGGGGAGAACTCTGGACCCGGCGCCGCGCTGGGCACGGTCGTTGCACTACCCAGAGTACGCGCAAGGGGGCTTACGGGTTCCCCGGGCTCGGGTTCGGCGGGCGCGCCGACCAGGGCGCGCCACGCGTCGCGCCTGGCCCGGCGCACCGTCTCCCGGGCCGCGCGCAGCGTCTGGCGGGTCGTGCGGCCCACCGCGCGCAGGGCCCGCCCGACGGGTGCCAGGAAGGCGTCGCGCACGACGTGGCCGACCGGGACGCACACCGTGCGGTACGCCCAGCGCACCGGCGCGGCGACCAGGTTCCGGGCGAGCCAGGCGAGCGCCCGGCCGACCGCCCGGGAGAGGTATCCGGCGACCCGCCAGGCGATGCCGAGCGCGGCGGCGATCTCCCGGCCGACCGGGGTCAGGACGCGCCGGTACACCCAGACGACGGGCGTGACGAGAAGCACGACGACGAGCCAACGCAGCGCGATGCCGATGCCCCGGAAGAACGCCTCGATCCCCCGGATCACCAGATCCACCACCCAGGCGATGCCGTGGCCCAGCGGGGTGAGCACCCGCCGGTACACCCAGACGAGCGGGACCACCACGAGGTACCGGACCAGCCAGGCCACGGCGAGCCCGACGGGCACCAGGACGTACCGCCACAGCAGCACCACCGGCATGACGAACACCATGGCGAGCAGCCATTTCAGGGCGGAGCCCAGCCACCGCGCCGCCGGGACCAGCACCTCCCGGTAGAGCCACC
Source organism: Streptomyces sp. NPDC016469 (assembly GCF_040632905.1). Taxonomy (NCBI): domain Bacteria; kingdom Bacillati; phylum Actinomycetota; class Actinomycetes; order Kitasatosporales; family Streptomycetaceae; genus Streptomyces; species Streptomyces sp. NPDC016469. The sequence goes on along the minus strand of NZ_JBEYCQ010000039.1, from coordinate 44,978 downwards.
GCAGCCCGTGTCCGAGCGGGGTGAGCAGATGCGCGTACACCCATGGGAGGGGCACCACGATCCCGTACCGCACCACGGGCACCACGACGTGGCGCCAGAGCGCGACCCACGGCCATACGAACACCGCGCGGGCCAGCCAGAGCAGGGCGTGTCCCAGCGGGACGCACACGTACCGCCACAGCCATCCCGCCGGGATCACCACCAGCACGTCGAAGAGCCGGGCCAGGGCGCGTCCGAGCGGCCGGAACAGCACCCGTTCGGCGGCCCGGGCGGTGACGACGAGGGCGTCCCACACCATCCGTACCGGCAGGACGACGAGGAGCACCACGATCCGGACCGGGATCCGGATGAGCGTGGTGAGACAGCCGTCGCCGCCCTCGTAGTGCGCGGGCGCCTGGTGGGCGCCGTACTCCGCCGGTGCCCGGTGCTTTCCCTGTTCCATGCTCCCCATGACGCGAAGGCCCGGCCGGGGGTTTCCCCGGACCGGGCCTTCGTCACCGAGCTGTCACACGCCCGCGACCGCTTCGCGGCTCACTTCACGACCGTCAGCGGCAGGAGCTTCTTGCCGGTCGGGCCGATCTGGATGCTGGTGTCCATCTGCGGGCACACCCCGCAGTCGAAGCACGGCGTCCAGCGGCAGTCCTCGACCTCGGTCTCGTCCAGCGAGTCCTGCCAGTCCTCCCAGAGCCAGTCCTTGTCGAGGCCCGAGTCCAGGTGGTCCCAGGGCAGGACCTCCTCGTAGGTCCGCTCGCGGGTGGTGAACCAGTCGACGTCCACACCGAACTCCGGCAGGGTCGCCTCGGCGCTCTTCATCCACAGGTCGTAGCTGAAGTACTCGCGCCAGCCGTCGAACCGGCCGCCGGCCTCGTAGACCGCGCGGATGACGGAGCCGACCCGGCGGTCGCCGCGCGAGAGCAGGCCCTCCACGATGCCGGGCTTGCCGTCGTGGTAGCGGAAGCCGATCGAGCGGCCGTACTTCTTGTCGCCGCGGATCTTGTCCCGGAGCTTGGCGAGACGGGCGTCGGTCTCCTCGGCGCTGAGCTGCGGCGCCCACTGGAACGGGGTGTGCGGCTTAGGCACGAAGCCGCCGATGGAGACCGTGCAGCGGATGTCGTTCTGCCCGGAGACCTCGCGGCCCTTGGCGATCACGTTGACCGCCATGTCGCCGATCTGGAGGACGTCCTCGTCGGTCTCGGTGGGCAGCCCGCACATGAAGTACAGCTTCACCTGGCGCCAGCCGTTGCCGTACGCGGTGGCGACCGTGCGGATCAGGTCCTCCTCCGAGACCATCTTGTTGATGACCTTGCGCATGCGCTCGGAGCCGCCCTCGGGGGCGAAGGTGAGACCGGAGCGGCGACCGTTGCGGGTCAGCTCGTTGGCCAGGTCCACGTTGAACGCGTCGACGCGGGTGGACGGCAGTGAGAGGCCGATCTTGTCGTCGGTGTAGCGGTCGGCAAGGCCCTTGGCGATCTCACCGATCTCGGTGTGGTCGGCGGAGGACAGCGAGAGCAGGCCGACCTCCTCGAAGCCGGTCGCCTTGAGGCCCTTCTCCACCATCTCGCCGATGCCGGTGATGCTTCGCTCCCGCACGGGGCGCGTGATCATGCCGGCCTGGCAGAAACGGCAGCCGCGGGTGCAGCCGCGGAAGATCTCCACGGACATCCGCTCGTGGACGGTCTCGGCGAGCGGGACCAGGGGCTGCTTGGGGTACGGCCACTCGTCCAGGTCCATCACGGTGTGCTTGGACACCCGCCACGGGACACCCGACTTGTTGGGTACGACGCGGCCGATGCGGCCGTCCGGAAGGTACTCCACGTCGTAGAAGCCGGGGACGTACACGCCGCCGGTCTTCGCGAGGCGGAACAGGACCTCCTCGCGGCCCCCGGGGCGGCCCTCGGCCTTCCAGGCGCGGATGATCTCGGTGATCTCCAGGACCGCCTGCTCGCCGTCGCCGATGACCGCGCAGTCGATGAACTCCGCGATCGGCTCCGGGTTGAACGCGGCGTGGCCGCCCGCGAGCACGATCGGGTCGTCGATGTCCCGGTCCTTGGCGGCCAGCGGGATGCCGGCCAGGTCCAGGGCGGTGAGCATGTTGGTGTAGCCCAGCTCGGTGGAGAAGCTGAGCCCGAAGACGTCGAACGCCTTGACCGGGCGGTGGCTGTCCACGGTGAACTGCGGCACCTCGTGCTCGCGCATCAGCGCTTCGAGGTCCGGCCAGACGCTGTAGGTGCGCTCGGCGAGGACGCCCTGGCGCTCGTTCAGTACCTCGTACAGGATCATGACGCCCTGGTTGGGCAGCCCGACCTCGTACGCGTCCGGGTACATCAGCGCCCAGCGGACGTCGCACTCGTCCCACGGCTTGACGGTGGAGTTCAGCTCACCGCCGACGTACTGGATGGGCTTCTGCACATGCGGGAGCAGAGCTTCGAGCTGTGGGAAGACCGAATCGACAGACATCGCGAACTTTCGAGAGCCGGCAGGGGTGACCATCCAGCGTACCTCGCTGCTCAGCCTCCGGCGGACCGCCGGATGCGGGCCTTGTGCGCCCGGTGCCACACCCCGGGCAGCTCGCGTTCGGTCGCGGCGGCGGCCGCCTCCTCCCGCCCGTACACCAGTCCCCAGGTGAACGACGGCTCCCCCGCCGCGTGTGCCTGTACGGCGAGGGCGCGCAGGGTCTCGCGGGCGACCACGCTGTCCTGGTGGTCGCCGAGGAGGCTCTGTACGGCCTTGAGCCGCTTGGCCGCCTGCTTCGCGGGCCTGCCCAGGGCGGGGCGGGCGGCCTCCGCCGCGTACCTGGCCCGCTTGGCGGCCTTGCGGGCGCGGTGCAGGGCGGCATCCCGGTCCGGCCCGGGCGGCAGATCCAGGGCGTGCGCCACCCGTCCGGCGAGGCGCTTGTGATCCTTGCGGACCGCGTGGGCCAGCTCCTCGTCCGGCGCGGCGGCGGCCCCGGGCAGCAGCGGCGGAGCGGCGAGCAGCGCGTCCAGGGCGCGCAGCAGGTCCAGGTGGCGCGCGGAGTCGAGGGCGGCGACCATGCGCCGGCGCGACGCGCTGCGGGCCGCCTCCGACCGGAGCCGCAGCCGGGCCGCGGCCGGTCCGATGACCAGCGCGCCGGGCAGTTCGTCGAGCCGGGCGCGCAGGCGGGCGTCCAGGACCTCCTGGTCCCGGTCGACGCCCAGCTCCCCCGCTAGCCACTTCAGCTCGGCGCCCAGCGCCCCGGTGGCCTCGCGGTCCAGGACGCGGCGGTGCGTGCGCAGGGCGCTGCGCAGCCGGCGGGTGGCGACGCGCATCGCGTGGACGGAGTCGGGCAGTCCCCGGCGCACGGCCGGGTCGAGCGCCACGATCGCCTCGGCCTGGCGGCGTACGTAGCCGAGGACGTGGTCACCGGCGGTGCGCGGGGTGCCGGGCTCGTCGGCCGGCGCCTCTCCGGGTGCCGTCTCCGCCAGTGCGCGGGCCAGCTTGGAGGGGGCTGTGGAGGGCCGGATGCCGGCCTCCTCCAGCGCGCGGCCGACGGTGTCGAGGAAGGCGGGGTCGCCGTCGTCGGCGAGTTCGGCCTCGATCTCGGTCCAGGCCGCGGTGCGGTCGCCGCCGTGCAGCCGCTCCGCGAGGACCTCGTCCACACTGAGCTCGGCCAGCGGGGTGCCGTCGTCGCCGGTGAGGACGTGGACGTCGCGGACGGAGACCAGCCGGACCACGGCGACGACGGGGGCGTCCAGGACCCGGGAGCGGATCAGGGCGGTGAGGGCGGCCGGAGGGGTGTCGGAGAGCGGGGCCCGGATCTCGTCCCGGACGCCCTCGGCGACGGGGAGTTTCAGGTGCCAGCCGGCGTCCGCCCCGCCGGTGCGGCGGCGCAGGGTGACCCCGGATGCGGCGAGGCGCAGGTCCTCGGTGTCGTAGTAGACGGCGTCCAGTTCCATGACGCCCTCGTGCACGACGGACCCGACGCCGGCCACCCGGCCCAGGTCGGGCAGCCGGGTGGCGTCGGTGGCTTCGTACTTCCGCTCGATCTCGCGCTTGGAGTCGGCCATACGACGAATCTAACGCGCCGCCGGGAAACGCTCAGGCCGTTATCGGCCGTTGCACCCGGATCGACTGGAGCAGTCCGATGGCGACCCAGACGGCGAACATCGAGGAGCCGCCGTAGGAGACGAACGGCAGCGGGAGTCCGGCGACGGGCATGATGCCGAGCGTCATGCCGATGTTCTCGAAGGCCTGGAAGGCGAACCAGGCGATGATCCCGGCGGCGACGACCGTGCCGTACAGCTCGGTGGTCTCGCGGGCGATGCGGCAGGCGCGCCACAGGACGACGCCGAGCAGGACGAGGATGAGCCCGGCGCCGAGGAAGCCCAGCTCCTCACCGGCGACCGTGAAGACGAAGTCGGTCTGCTGCTCGGGAACGAACTGCCCGGTGGTCTGGGTGCCCTGGAAGAGGCCGGTGCCGTGCAGGCCGCCGGAGCCGATCGCGATGCGGGCCTGGTTGGTGTTGTAGCCGACGCCGGCCGGGTCGAGCGCCGGGTTGGCGAACGCGGCGAAGCGGGCGATCTGGTAGTCGTCGAGCAGCCCGAGCTGCCAGATGGCGACCGCCCCGGCCACGCCCGCGCCGAGGAGCCCGAAGACCCAGCGGTTGGACGCGCCGGAGGCCAGCAGCACACCGAGCACGATGACGACCATGACCATCACGGAGCCGAGGTCCGGCATCCCCATGACGATCACCATGGGGAGCGCCGCGAGGCCCAGGGCCTTGGCGACGGTCCGGTGGTCGGGGTGGTCCTGGTCGCCGGCGTCGACGCGGGCGGCGAGCAGCATCGCCATGCCCAGGATGATGGTGATCTTGGTGAACTCGGAGGGCTGGATGGAGAAGCCGCCGGGCAGCAGGATCCAGGCATGGGCGCCGTTGACGGTGGCGCCCAGCGGGGTGAGGACCGCCAGGACGAGGAGCACGGACAGCCCGTAGAGGATCGGCACCGCGCCGCGCAGGGTGCGGTGGCCGAGCCAGATCGTGCCGATCATCAGCGCCATGCCGATGCCGGTGTTGAGCGCGTGCCGGAACAGGAAGTAGTACGGGTCGCCGTGGGTCAGCGAGTCGCGTCCCCGGGTCGCCGACCAGACCAGCAGCGAGCCGATGAAGGAGAGCGCGATCGCCGAGCCGAGGAGGGGCCAGTCGAGCCGGCGCACGACGGAGTCGCGTGCCATGAGCCGGCCCCAGCCGGACCGCTCGGGGCCGTAGCGCGGGACGGAGAATCCGGCCATCAGTCGCGCCTCCCCAGCACCGCGGCGAGCGTCTGCTCGGCGGCCGGCTTCTCCGAGGCGGGGTGGTACGGCTTGATCGTCGGGGCGTCGATGGTGCCGTCCGTCCGGATCTTCGGCAGCCCCTTCTGCGGCGTCGGCAGGAGAGCCTTCTTGAGGTCCTGCTTGCCGGTGGCGTCGAGCCCGTACAGGGCGTTGTAGATGTTGCGGACGGCGGGCCCGGACGCGCCGGAACCCGTACCGCCCTGGGAGATCGTCATGACGATCGAATAGTCCTTGGTGTACGTGGCGAACCAGGAGGTCGTCTGCTTGCCGTAGACCTCGGCGGTACCCGTCTTGGCGTGCATCGGGATCTTGTCCTGCGGCCAGCCGCCGAATCGCCAGGCGGCCGAACCGCGGGTCGCGACACCCGCGAGGGCTTCGTCTATCTCGTCGCGCGTCTTCTTGGTGAAGGGCAGCTTGCCGTGCGACTCGGGCGCGATCGCCTGGACGGTCTTGCCGTCGCCGCTGACGATCGCCTTGCCGACGGTGGGGTCGTAGAGCGTGCCGCCGTTGGAGATGGCCGCGTAGATGGTGGCCATCTGGATCGGGGTGACGAGGGTGTCGCCCTGGCCGATGGAGTAGTTGACGGAGTCACCGGCGCGCATCCTGTCGCCTTCGAGGCAGTTCTCGTAGGCGATCTTCTCGACGTACGTGCCGTCCTTCTTGCCCTGCTTGCACCAGGCGTCGTGGTTGGCCTTGGCGAAGTTCTTCTTCCACTCGCGGTCCGGGACGCGGCCGCTGACCTCGTTGGGGAGGTCGATGCCGGTCTCCTTGCCGAGGCCGAACTGGTGGGCGGTCTTGTAGAACCAGTCCTTGGGGTGCTTCTTGGGGTTGTTGCCGCCGTCCTTCAGCCACTCCTTGTGCGCGATGCCGTAGTACACGGTGTCGCAGGAGACCTCCAGGGCGCGGCCGATGGTGATGTCGCCGTAGCCCTGGGACTCGTAGTTGGTGAAGGTCTGCCCGCCGATGGAGTACGAGCTGGGGCAGGGGTAGTGGCCGTCGAAGGGGTAGCCGGCGTTGACCGCGGCGGTCGAGGAGATGACCTTGAAGATCGAGCCGGGGGCGGCCTGGCCCTGGATGGCCCGGTTCAGCAGCGGGAAGTTGGACTTCTTGCCGGTGAGCTCGGCGTAGTCCTTGGCGGAGATGCCGCCGACCCAGGAGTTCGGGTCGTAGTTGGGCAGGGACGCCATGGCGACGACGCGGCCGGTCTTGGCCTCCATGACGACGACCGCCCCGGAGTCCGCCTTGTAGTTCTCGCCGGTGTTGTGGTCGAACTCCAGGCGGGCCTTCTTCATGGCGTCGTTGAGCTCGTACTCGGCGACGGCCTGGACGCGGGCGTCGATCGAGGTGACGACGCTGGCGCCGGCCTCCGCCTCGTCGTTCTTGGCCTGGCCGATGACGCGGCCCAGGTTGTCGACCTCGTAGCGAGTGACGCCGGCTTTGCCGCGCAGCTCCTTGTCGTACGTGCGCTCCAGGCCGGAGCGGCCCACCATGTCGGAGCGCAGATACGGGGAGTCGCTGTCCTGGGCCTTGGTGATCTCCTCGTCCGTGACGGGCGAGAGGTAGCCGAGGACCTGGGCGGTGTTGGCCTTGCCGGGCGCCGGGTAGCGGCGGACGGCGGTGGGCTCCGCGGTGATGCCGGGGAAGTCCTCGGCGCGTTCGCGGATGGTCAGGGCCTGCTGGGTGGTGGCTTCGTCGGTGACCGGGATCGGCTGGTAGGGCGAACCGTTCCAGCACGGCTGCGGGGTCTTGGCGTCGCAGAGCCGGACCTTGTCGAAGACGTCCTGCGGCTTCATGTCGAGTACGCCGGCGAGCCGGGTCAGCACGGCCTTGCCGTCGTCGTCCATCTTCAGCAGCTCGGTGCGGCTGGCGGAGACCACGAGGCGGGTCTCGTTGTCGGCGAGCGGGACGCCGCGCGCGTCGAGGATCGAGCCGCGGGCGGCGGGCTGGACGACCTGCTGGACGTGGTTGTTCTTGGCCTCGTCCGAGTACTCCTGGCCGTTGCGGATCTGGAGGTACCAGAGGCGGCCGCCGAGGGTCAGGAGCAGCGAGAAGACGAGGACCTGGATGACGATCAGCCGGATCTGGACGCGCTGGGTGCGGCCGGTCTCGGGAATGTTGCTCACGGGGCTCCCCCGGTGGTGGTCCGGGGGCGGGGCCCGGCGGAATGCTGCCTCACAGTCGCTTGACTCCCTTGATCCGTCCGGCGCGTGCCGCCCGGTTGCGGGCCGCCTTCACGCGCAGTCCGCCGCGCTGGCTGCCGATCCGCAGCCCGGTCCCCGCCGCCAGCCAGCCGGCCGCCACGTCGCCGCGCCCCGAGGAGGACTCGGTGACGGGGTCGTTCACGGTACGTCTGGCGAGCGCCATGATCAGCGGCACGGTGAACGGGGCCAGGAGCAGGTCGTACACCGCTGCGGTGAACAGCAGGCTGCCCAGACCCACGTGACGGGCCGCCGTGTCGCCGACGAGCGCGCCGACGCCCGCGTACAGCAGGGTCGACCCGATCGCCGCGGCGACGACCACGGCCATCGGCAGGAACGCGGACTTCAGCTGCCCGTTCTCCGGCCGGGCCAGGCCCGCGAGGTAGCCGATGACGCAGAGGACCAGGGCGTAGCGTCCGGCGGCGTGGTCGGCCGGGGGCGCCAGGTCCGCGAGGAGGCCCGCGCCGAAGCCGATGAGGGCGCCGCTGACGTGCCCGTAGACGAAGGCCAGGCCGAGGACGACCATGAGCAGCAGGTCGGGTACGGCGCCGGGGAGCTGGAGGCGGGCCAGCACGGAGACCTGGACGACGAGGGCGAAGACGACCAGAACGATGGAGAGCAGGGTCCGGTTGACGTGCATGGGGATCAGCTCTACCTCTGTTCGTTGACCGCGTTGTCGGCGTTCGGAGTGGCGTTCCCGCTGGGGTTCGGGCTGGGGCTCTCGTGGATGTTGCCGACCACGTTGCCCTCGGTGTCCACGATGTCGCCGTTGGGCGAGATGGTGACGGTGACGGTCGGCGTGGGCTTCGGCTTGGCGGGCGCCTTCGGCTTCTTCGGCAGGACCATGTCGCGGGGGTCCTCGCGCGGGGCCTGGACGACGATGCCGACGATGTCCAGCTTGGTGAAGGAAACGTACGGGCGTACGTAGACGGTCCGGGTGAGGTCGCCGCCCGAGGGGTCGACGCGGACGACCTCGCCGACGGGGACGCCGGGCACGAACGGCTTGTCCTTGCTGGAGCCGAACGTGACGAGGCGGTCGCCCTTCTTGACCCGGGCCTTGCCGTTCAGGAACTGCACCGCCAGCGGGCGCGAGCCCTGGCCGGTGGCGAAGCCCAGCTCGTCGGTGGACTCCATCCGGGTGCCGACGGTGAAGTCGGGGTCGTTGGCGAGGAGCACCGTCGCGGTGTCCGGGCCGACGGTGGTGACGCGGCCGACGAGCCCGTCCCCGTTGAGGACGGTCATGTCGCGCTTGAGGCCGTCCTTGGAGCCCGCGTCGATGGTGACCGTCCAGGAGAAGCCCTGGGCCGCTCCTATGGCGATGACCTCGGCCGCCTTGATGCCGTACTGGCCGGTGGCCGACTTCTTCAGCATCTCGTCCAGCTGGCGGACCCGGCTGCGGTTGCGGTCGTCGCTGCCGAGCTTCGCCTTCAGCTCGGCGTTCTGCTTCTCCAGCGCGGCGATCTTGTCGTGGCGGGTTCCGGAGGCGCGGACCGCCCCTATGGCGTTGCCCACCGGGTCGACCGCCGACGCCACGCCGTTCTCCACGGGTCCGAAGACCGTGGCGGCGGCCTGCCGGGCGCCGTCCACCGGTGACGCCTCACCGCCGCGGATGTCCACCGTGATCAACGCGAACGCGATGGCGATCAGCAGCACCAGGAGCAGCCGGCTCTCTCGTGTGTCCCTCACAGTGCGGCGGCCGTGCCTTCCTCGTAGGAATGATCGTGCCTGTATGTCGGCGGTCCCCCGCGCGGAGCGGCAGCGTCCGCGCGGGGGCCGTGGAGTTACTACCGTCGGGGCTGGGCGTCCAGGACCTGCTGGAGCGCCTCGAACTCCTCGACGCACTTGCCGGAGCCGAGCGCCACCGAGTCCAGCGGGTCCTCGGCGATGTGGATCGGCATGCCCGTCTCGTTGCGCAGCCGCTCGTCCAGGCCGCGCAGCAGCGCGCCGCCGCCGGTGAGGACGATGCCGCGGTCCATGACGTCGCCGGACAGCTCCGGCGGGCACTTGTCGAGCGTCGTCTTGACCGCGTCGACGATCGCGTTGACCGGCTCCTCGATGGCCTTGCGGACCTCACCGGCCGAGATGACGACGGTCTTGGGCAGGCCCGAGACCAGGTCGCGGCCGCGGATCTCGGTGTGCTCGTCCTTCTCCAGGTCGTACGCCGAGCCGATGGTGATCTTGATCTGTTCGGCGGTGCGCTCCCCGAGGAGGAGCGAGTACTCCTTCTTGATGTGCTGGATGATCGCGTTGTCCAGCTCGTCACCGGCGACCCGAATGGACTGGGCGGTGACGATCCCGCCGAGCGAGATCACCGCGACCTCGGTGGTGCCGCCGCCGATGTCGACCACCATGTTGCCGGTGGCCTCGTGGACCGGGAGGCCCGAGCCGATGGCCGCAGCCATGGGCTCCTCGATGATGTGCACCTGGCGGGCGCCGGCCTGCGTCGACGCCTCGATCACGGCGCGTCGCTCGACCCCGGTGATGCCGGAGGGCACGCAGACCACGACCCGGGGGCGGGCCAGGTAGCGACGCTTGTGGATCTTCAGGATGAAGTAGCGGAGCATCCGCTCCGTGATCTCGAAGTCGGCGATCACGCCGTCCTTCAGGGGCCGTACGGCGACGATGTTGCCGGGCGTACGGCCGATCATCTTCTTGGCCTCGGCGCCGACCGCCAGAATTCCGCCGGTGTTGGTGTTGATGGCCACGACGGACGGCTCGTTCAGGACGATGCCGCGCCCCCTGACGTACACCAGCGTGTTGGCAGTCCCGAGGTCGATAGCCATGTCACGGCCGATGAACGACATTGAGTTCCCCTTGTTCCCCATGAGGATGCGTCGGGCCTCCCAAGTGAAAGCCGCGATGGCTTGATTTGGTAGGCGGGATGGGCGCTGCGGGCGTGGAAGGTTCCATCGTAGTGCCGGATGTGCCGGCACAGCGCGAGGGTACGCCGCCTTGCTGGGCAGAACGGGTGGCCGTTCCACTCATGGTGACGTTACGTCGGGGGGATGCGTTCCCGCGAACGGACACCCTATGCCGAAGGGCGACCGAATTAATTCGGTCGCCCCAGGTCGCGAGCGCTGTTCGGCTGATCCGGGTTCAGGAAAGTCCGGGGAAGAACAGCTTCATTTCCCGCTCCGCGGACTCCTCGGAGTCCGAGGCGTGGATGAGGTTCTCCCGGGTGATCGTGCCGAAGTCACCGCGGATCGAGCCGGGCGCGGCGGCGATCGGGTCGGTGGGCCCGGCCAGGGCGCGGACGCCCTCGATGACCCGTTCGCCTTCGGCCACCAGGGCGACGATCGGGCCCGACTGCATGAACTCGACCAGCGGCTCGTAGAAGGGGCGGCCCACGTGCTCGGCGTAGTGCTGCTCCAGCGTGGCGCGGTCCAGGGTACGCAGCTCCAGCGCCGTGATCTTCCAGCCGGCCTTGCGCTCGATGCGGCCGACGATCTCGCCGACCAGACCGCGACGGACGGCGTCGGGCTTGAGAAGAACGAGGGTGCGCTGGGTCATGTGCGGCTCCTTGCAGGCATACGGGTGCGGTGAGGCGAGATTACAGGGGCCCGGCGACGAGCCCGCCGCCGGGTTTGCCGCGGTGGGCGCGCGACACGCCGGGCAGCACCCGGCGAGCCCGGCCGTCAGCCGCCGGCGGGCGACTCCGCCTCCGCCTGGGCCGCCCAGCGGGCCTTCACCTCGTCGATCCGGCGGCCGTAGTGCACCGAGGCCCACCACAGCGCGCCGAAGGCCAGGCCCAGGATGAACATCACCGGGATCACGAAGCCGCTCGCGACCAGCGCGATCTGGAGGGCCCAGCCGAGCTGCACGCCCCCGGGGCGGGTGAGCATGCCGCAGAGCAGCACGGAGAGGAGCATCCCGATGCCGCACACCGTCCAGACCGTGGCGTTCGACAGGTCGTCGGACTTCATCGCGACGAGTCCGGCGAACCCGATCACGAAGAACTCGCCGATCAGCGTGGACGCACAGAGCATGCGCATGGTCAGCGCCTTCCCAGGAGCAGCCGGGCCTCGCCGACCGTGATCACGGAACCGGTCACCAGGACGCCGGCGCCCGCGTACTCGTCCTCTTCCTCGGCGAGCGTGATAGCCGCCTCCAGCGCGTCGTCCAGCCGGGGTTCGACCTGCACCCGGTCGTGGCCGAAGACCTCGACGGCGACGGCCGCGAGGGCGTCGGCGTCCATGGCGCGCTCGGTGGAGTTCTGCGTGACGACGACTTCGGCGAAGATCGGCTCGAAGGCTTCCAGGAGCCCGCGCACGTCCTTGTCGCCGCTGGCGCCGACCACCCCGATCAGCCGGGAGAAGCCGAACGCCTCGGACAGGCCCTCGGCGGTGGCGCGGGCGCCCGCCGGGTTGTGCGCGGCGTCCAGGACGACGGTCGGGCTGGAGCGGACGACTTCGAGGCGGCCGGGCGAGATCACCGAGGCGAACGCGGCGCGCACGATGTCGGCGTCCAGTGCGCCGGGCTGCTCGGCGCCGACGCCGAAGAACGCCTCGACCGCGCAGAGCGCCACCACCGCGTTGTGCGCCTGGTGGGCGCCGTACAGCGGCAGGAACACATTGTCGTACTCGCCGCCGAGGCCGCGCAGGGTCAGCAGCTGGCCGCCGACCGCGATCTCGCGGGAGACCACGCCGAACTCCATGCCCTCGCGGGCCACGGTGGCGTCGGCCTCGACGGCCTTCTTCAGCATGACCTGGGCGGCGTCCACGGGCTGCTGGGCCAGGATGACCGTCGCGCCCTGCTTGATGATCCCGGACTTCTCGGTCGCGATCTCGCCCGTCGTGGAGCCCAGGCGGTCGGTGTGGTCGAGCGAGATGGGGGTGACGACGGCGACGGAGGCGTCGATGACGTTGGTCGCGTCCCAGGTGCCGCCCATGCCGACCTCGACCACGGCGACATCGACCGGCGCGTCGGCGAAGGCCGCGTACGCCATGCCGGTCAGCACCTCGAAGAAGGACAGCCGGTAGGGCTGCTGGGCGTCGACCATCTCGACGTACGGCTTGACGTCCTCGTACGTGGAGATGAACCGCTCCGGGTCCACCGGGGCGCCGTCCAGGCTGATCCGCTCGGTGATCGACTGGACGTGCGGCGAGGTGTAGCGGCCGGTGCGCAGGTCGAAGGCGCCGAGCAGGGCTTCGATCATGCGGGCGGTGCTCGTCTTGCCGTTGGTGCCGGTGATGTGGATCGAGGGGTACGCGCGCTGCGGCTCGCCGAGCACGTCCATCAGGGCGGCGATGCGCGTGACGGACGGCTCCAGCTTGGTCTCGCCCCAGCGGCCGGCGAGCTCCTGCTCCACCGCGCGCAGTGCCTTGTCGACCTCGGGGTCGGCGGGGCGGGCGGGGAGCTCCTCGGGGCGGGGCGGCCCCGAGGCGGCGCGCAGCGTGCGGCTCCCGGCCTCGATCACCGCCAGGTCGGGGTCGCGCTGGGTCGCTTCGTCCACGATCTCCGCGAAGGTGTCGTCGGGGTCGGACGCGTCGGGCCGGTCGGGGCGGGGCTCACTCACGGGCCCCAGTCTACGGATGGCCACGGACATCGTGCGCAGCCGCCCGGGGGCCGGACACGCCGGAGCCCCCGCGCCCCTCGGGTGAGGGGGGCGGGGGCTCATGGGCGTCGTCTCAGCTCTGCGGCAGGGCCGCCAGCTGGCCGGTGATGCGCTCGATGTCGGCCTCGGCCTTGGTGAGCCGGCCGCGGATCTTGTCGACCACGTTGTCCGGGGCCTTGGCGAGGAACGCCTCGTTGCCGAGCTTGCCCTCGGCCTGGCCCTTCTCCTTGCGGGCCGCCTCAAGGTCCTTCGTCAGCCGCTTGCGCTCGGCGTCCACGTCGATCGTGCCCGACAGGTCCAGGGCGACGGTCGCCCCGGCGACGGGCAGCGAGGCGGTGGCGTGGAAGCCGTCCCCGGCCGGCTGGAGCCTCAGCAGCTGCCGCATGGCCGTCTCGTGCGGGGCGAGCGGGGTGCCGGTCAGGGTGAGCTCGGCCGGGACCTTCTGGCCGGGCTGGAGGCCCTGGTCGGAGCGGAAGCGGCGGACCTCGGTGACGACCTGCTGGACGAGCTCGATCTCCCGCTCGGCGGCGTCGTCCCGGAAGCCCGAGTCCTTCGGCCAGTCCGCGATGACGACGGACTCGCGGCCGGTGAGCGCGGTCCACAGGGTCTCGGTGACGAAGGGGACGACGGGGTGCAGCAGGCGCAGCATCACGTCGAGGACCTCGCCCAGGACCCGGCCGGAGACCTCGGCCGGGCGGCCGCCGCCGAAGAACGTGGTCTTGGACAGCTCGACGTACCAGTCGAAGACCTCGTCCCAGGCGAAGTGCCGCAGCGCCTCGCTGAGCTTCGAGAACTGGAAGTCGTCGTAGTACGCGTCGACTTCGGCGACCGTCTTGTTGAGGCGGGAGAGGATCCAGCGGTCGGTCACCGACATCTCGTCGGCGGACGGCAGCTCGCCCTCGATCGTCGCCCCGTTCATCAGGGCGAACCGGGTCGCGTTCCAGATCTTGTTGGAGAACTTCGCGGAACCCTGGACCCAGTCCTCGCCGATCGGGACGTCGGTGCCCGGGTTGGCGCCGCGCGCGAGCGTGAAGCGCAGCGCGTCGGAGCCGTACTTGTCCATCCAGTCCAGCGGGTTGACCACGTTGCCGAAGGACTTCGACATCTTCTTGCCGTGCTCGTCGCGGACCATGCCGTGCAGCACGATCTTCTCGAACGGCGGGACGTCCTTGTTGATGTACAGGCCGAACATCATCATCCGGGCGACCCAGAAGAAGAGGATGTCGTAGCCGGTGACCATGACGGAGTTCGGGTAGAACTTCGCGAGGCTGTCGGTCTGTTCGGGCCAGCCGAGCGTGGAGAACGGCCACAGGCCGGAGGAGAACCAGGTGTCCAGGACGTCGCTGTCCTGGGTCCAGCCCTCGCCGGTGGGCGGCTGCTCGTCGGGGCCGACGCAGACCATCTCGCCGTCGGGGCCGTGCCAGACGGGGATGCGGTGTCCCCACCAGAGCTGGCGCGAGATGCACCAGTCGTGGAGGTTGTCGACCCAGTCGAAGTAGCGCTTCTCCATCTCCTGGGGGTGGATCTGGACCTTGCCGTCGCGAACGGCGTCACCGGCCGCCTTGGCGAGCGGGGCGACCTTGACCCACCACTGCATGGACAGCCGGGGCTCGACCGTGGTCTTGCAGCGCGAGCAGTGGCCGACGGAGTGGACGTACGGCCGCTTCTCGGCGACGATCCGGCCGTCGGCGCGCAGGGCGGCGACGATCGCGGAACGGGCCTCCAGCCGGTCCAGGCCCTCGAAGGGGCCGGGGACGGTGATGACCGCGCGCTCGTCCAGGACGGTGAGGAAGGGCAGGTCGTGGCGCTGCCCGATCTCGAAGTCGTTCGGGTCGTGGGCGGGGGTGACCTTGACGGCACCGGTGCCGAACGACGGGTCGACGTGGTGGTCGGCGACGACCGGGATGGTGCGGTCGGTCAGCGGCAGCTTGATCTGCTTGCCGACCAGGTGCTTGTACCGCTCGTCGTCGGGGTGGACGGCGACGGCGGTGTCACCGAGCATCGTCTCGGCACGCGTGGTGGCGACGACGATGGTCTCCTCGCCCTCGCCGTACGTCATGGAGACGAGTTCGCCGTCGTCCTCCTGGTACTCGACCTCGATGTCCGAGATCGCGGTGAGGCACCGGGGGCACCAGTTGACGATGCGCTCACGGCGGTAGATGAGCTCGTCGTCGTACATCCGCTTGAAGATGGTCTGGACGGCCTTGGACAGGCCCTCGTCCATGGTGAACCGCTCACGGGTCCAGTCGACGCCCTCGCCGAGGCGGCGCATCTGGCCGGAGATCTGGCCGCCGGACTCGTTCTTCCACTGCCAGACGCGCTCGACGAACGCCTCGCGGCCCAGGTCGTGGCGGGACTTGCCCTCCTTGCCGAGCTCGCGCTCGACGACGTTCTGGGTGGCGATGCCGGCGTGGTCCATGCCCGGCTGGTACAGCGCCTCGAAGCCCTGCATGCGCTTGCGGCGGACGAGGGCGTCGATCAGCGTGTGCTCGAAGGCGTGGCCGAGGTGCAGGGAGCCCGTGACGTTCGGCGGCGGGATGACGATCGTGAACGGCGGCTTGTCGCTCTTGGCGTCCGCCTCGAAGTACCCGCGTTCCACCCAGCGCTCGTACAGCTTCCCCTCTACCTCGGCCGGCGTGTACTGGGTCGGCAGTTCGGGGTTGCTGGCTGGCTGCTGCGCTGGGTTCTCGGTCACGCGGACAGTTTAGAGCCGTCACAGGAGTGCACTGAAACCGGTTTGTTCGGTAACGGTGTGCCTCCCGGTGGTCCGCGCGCGCGAGCCTTCCGTCAGGATGTTCGCAACGCGTAAGTATCACGAACAGGGGACACCGCAGATGAGCTACAACCAGCCGGGTCCGTACGGTGGCCAGCCGCCGCAGGGCCAGCCCGGACCGTACGGCCAGCAGCCCGGCCCGTACGGCGGTCAGCCGCCGCAGGGCCAGCCGCAGGGGCAGCCCGGCTACGGCTACCCGCAGCAGGCCCCCCAGGGCGTCCCGCCCCAGCAGCAGCCCCAGCCCGGTTACGGCTACCCGCAGGCGCAGCAGCCGGGCCCGTACGGGCAGCAGCCGCCCACCCCGCCGCCGTACGGCCAGCAGCCCTACGGCCAGCAGCCGGGCTTCCCGCCGCCGGCGCCGCAGAAGAAGAAGAAGACGGGCCTGATCGTGGCGGCGGCGGTCGTGGCGCTGGCGGTCGTCGCGGGCGGGGTGTACTTCATCACCTCGGACGGCGGCAGTTCCTCCGTCGCGTCCTCCACCAAGGGCTACAAGCTGACGCCGCCGGAGTCGGTGGGCGAGTACAAGCACGACAAGACCGACTCCGACAACAAGACCGGCCCGCTGACCGGCAAGGACAAGACCGAGACCGAGGCGATGGGCGTCAAGTCGCCCGTGGAGGCCAGCGCCGTCTACGCCAGCGGGGACATGGAGAAGAACCCGCTCACCACGAAGATGCTGATGCTCAAGGGCGTCTGGGGCCAGATCGACGACCCGGAGAAGACGCTGAACGCGGCCTTCGCCGGCGCCAAGGACGAGATGGCGAAGGACGAGGGCGACGACGACAGCGAAGTCTCCCTCGTCGGCTCCCCGAAGAGCTACACGCCCAAGGGCTTCGACGGCGCCCTGATGAAGTGCCAGACGCTCAAGACGGTCAACAAGAAGTCCGACGGGTCGCTCCAGAACGGCCCCAAGGAAGTCATCGTCCCCGTCTGCATCTGGACCGACTACAGCACCGTCGGCATCGTCTTCGCCGTCGACCTGGGCGCTGCCATGACCACCGGCAAGAGCATGCCGACCGAGGACGTGGCCGACCTCGCCGCCAAGCTCTACAACAGCTCCCGCACCAAGATCTGACCCGCGGCAGCGCGAAGGGGCGCCCCGCCGGTTCTTCCGGCCGGGCGCCCCTTCGCGTACGTACGTCTACCGCACCGCGTTACGCGGACTTCTCGTGGCGGCCCTCGTCGCCCTTGCCGATCGTGCGCGGTTCGCGTGGGACCAGCGTCGGGTTGACGTTGTTGCGGACCACGTCGGCGGTGATGACCACGCGGGCGACGTCCTTGCGGGACGGGACCTCGTACATCACCGACTGGAGGACCTCCTCCATGATCGCCCGCAGGCCGCGCGCGCCGGTCTGGCGCAGGATCGCCTGGTCGGCGATGGCCTCCAGCGCCTCGCGCTCGAAGTCCAGCTCCACGCCGTCGAGTTCGAACAGGCGCTGGTACTGCTTGACCAGGGCGTTGCGCGGCTCGATGAGGATCTGGAGCAGGGCCTCGCGGTCCAGGTTGTGGACCGAGGTCAGGACGGGGAGGCGGCCGATGAACTCGGGGATCATCCCGAACTTCACCAGGTCCTCCGGCATGACCTCCTGGAACTGGTCGCTGGCCTGGATCTCCCGCTTGGAGCGGATCGTGGCGCCGAAGCCGATGCCCTTGGCGCCGGCCCGGGACTCGATGATCTTCTCCAGGCCGGAGAAGGCGCCGCCCACGATGAACAGCACGTTCGTCGTGTCGATCTGGATGAACTCCTGGTGCGGGTGCTTGCGGCCGCCCTGGGGCGGCACGGAGGCGGTGGTGCCCTCCAGAATCTTCAGCAGCGCCTGCTGGACGCCCTCGCCGGAGACGTCACGGGTGATCGACGGGTTCTCGCTCTTGCGGGCGACCTTGTCGATCTCGTCGATGTAGATGATCCCGGTCTCGGCCTTCTTGACGTCGTAGTCGGCGGCCTGGATCAGCTTCAGCAGGATGTTCTCGACGTCCTCGCCGACATAGCCGGCCTCCGTCAGCGCCGTCGCGTCCGCGATGGCGAACGGGACGTTGAGCATGCGGGCCAGCGTCTGCGCGAGCAGCGTCTTGCCGGAGCCCGTGGGGCCCAGCAGCAGGATGTTGGACTTGGCGAGCTCGATCGCGTCGTCGCGGCCCGCCCCGCCGCCGTTCTCGCCGGCCTGGACCCGCTTGTAGTGGTTGTACACAGCGACCGAGAGGGCCTTCTTCGCGGGCTCCTGCCCGACGACGTACCCCTCGAGGAACTCGTAGATCTCGCGGGGCTTGGGAAGCTCTTCCCAGCGGACCTCGCTCGTCTCGGCGAGCTCCTCCTCGATGATCTCGTTGCAGAGATCGATGCACTCGTCGCAGATGTACACACCGGGACCCGCGATGAGCTTCTTCACCTGCTTCTGGCTCTTTCCGCAGAACGAGCACTTGAGCAGGTCGCCGCCATCACCGATGCGTGCCACGAGGTGCTTCCCCTTCGCCTGGGAGACGCCTGGTGCAGCGGCTCCTGTGCCTCTATCCGACGGTACCTTGCCTGGCCCCCCATGCGGGCCCCCCTTGGCACGGTTCACACGGCCGGAGCCGGGTACCGCAGCCGTGCCAAGGGGTGAAGGCGCATGTCAGGCGAGCGCGCCGGCCGCGCTCTTGCGCGTCGACACGATCTGGTCGACAAGGCCGTAGGCCAGGGAGTCCTCAGCGGTGAGGATCTTGTCGCGCTCGATGTCGTCGCGGATCTTCTCGATCGGCGTGGTGGAGTGCTTGGCCAGCAGCTCCTCCAGCTGGGTCCGCATGCGCAGGATCTCGTTGGCCGCGATCTCCAGGTCGGAGAGCTGCTCGCGGCCGGTCTGCGAGGACGGCTGGTGGATCAGCACGCGGGCGTTCGGCAGGGCCATGCGCTTGCCCGGGGTGCCGGCGGCGAGCAGGACCGCGGCGGCGGAGGCCGCCTGGCCCATGCAGACCGTCTGGATGTCCGGCTTCACGAACTGCATCGTGTCGTAGATCGCGGTGAGCGCCGTGAACGAGCCGCCGGGGCTGTTGATGTAGATGGAGATGTCCCGGTCCGGGTCCATCGACTCCAGGCACAGCAGCTGCGCCATGACGTCGTTGGCGGACGCGTCGTCGATCTGCACGCCGAGGAAGATCACGCGCTCCTCGAAGAGCTTCGCGTACGGGTCGTACTCACGCACGCCCTGCGACGTGCGCTCCACGAAGCGCGGGACGATGTAGCGGTTGTCCACCTGCGGGCCCGTGTAGAGGCCGCTCGCGGAGGCGCCGGGGAAGTTGTTCATGTGGGTGTTCACCATCCTGGTGGCGTTCTGTGGCTGGGTGTCTCGGCGTACGAGAGATGCGCGGTGCGGTACGGGCGCTGTCCGGGGGTCCGGATCAGGCGCCGGTGCCGCCGCCGCCCGGAACGCCCGACGCGATCGAGATGATCTCGTCAATGAGGCCGTAGTCCTTGGCCTCCTCCGCGGTGTACCAGCGGTCGCGGTCGCCGTCGCGGATGATCGTCTCCACGGTCTGGCCGGAGTGGCGGGCGGTGATCTCCGCCATGCGCTGCTTGGTACGCAGCAGGTACTGGGCCTGGATCTTGATGTCCGAGGCCGTACCGCCGATGCCGGCCGATCCCTGGTGCATGAGGATGTCGGTGTTCGGAAGCGCGAAGCGCTTGCCGGCGGTGCCGCCGGTGAGCAGGAACTGGCCCATCGAGGCCGCCATGCCCATACCGATGGTGACGACGTCGTTCGGGATGTACTGCATGGTGTCGTAGACGGCCATGCCGGCCGTCACCGAGCCGCCGGGGCTGTTGATGTAGAGGTAGATGTCCTTGTCCGGCTCTGCGGCAAGGAGGAGCAGCTGCGCGGTGATCTTGTTGGCGATGTCATCGTCCACCTGCTGGCCGAGGAAGATGATGCGCTCGCCGAGCAGTCGGCTGTAGACCTGGTCGCCGAGGCCACCACCGAGGGACGGCTCTCCGGCGGCGTAGGGCATCAGATTCGTCACGTATCCACCTGCTCGTCTCTGACGGCTCCGGCCGTCTCAGCGTCTTCGTACCGGGTGGGCCGGGACTACCCGACCCTTCCTTCATGGACCCTAACGCGCAGGTGGAACAACGCCATCCCGCTTCCGCGACTGTTCGCTGGGAGCGCAAGCTCCGCAGCTGGCACAAGGGTTGTGGCGCGGCGTCCGCCGGTACGACGACGGGCTCCGGACGCGGTGGCGTCCGGAGCCCGTCGTACGGGGTCAGCGCGAGGGTCAGCCCTCGTTCTTCTCCTCGGAGTCGGTGGCGGCCTCGGTGGCCTCGGCCTCCGTGGTCTCCTCCTCGTCATCCTCCAGTTCGACGACCTCACCGTTGGTGTCGACGACCTTGGCGGCCTCGACCACGACGGCGAGCGCCTTGCCGCGGGCGACCTCGCCGACGAGCATCGGCACCTGGCCGCCCTCGACGACGGCCTGGGCGAACTGGTCCGGGCTCATGCCGGAGGAGGCGGCGCGCCGCATGAGGTGCTCGGTGAGCTCCTCCTGGTTGACGTTCAGCTTCTCCTTGTTGACGAGCTCGTCAAGGATGAACTGGGTCTTGATGCCCTTGACGGCCTGCTCGGAGGTCTCGGCCTCGAACTCCTCGGCGGTCTTGCCCTGGATCTCCAGGTACTTGTCGAGGGTGAGCCCCATCTGGCCGAGCTGGTGGTGCTCCAGGTTGTGCTTGCGGGTCTGGACCTCGTCCGCGAGCAGCTTCTCCGGGATCGGGACCTCGGCGAGCTTGAGCAGCTCCTCCAGGACGCGCTCCTGGGCCTGGGTGGCCTGGTCGTACTGCTTGGTGTTCTCGAGGCGCTTGCGGCTGTCGGCCTTCAGCTCCTCCAGCGTGTCGAACTCGCTGGCCATCTGGGCGAAGTCGTCGTCCAGCTCGGGGAGCTCACGGGCGGCGACGGCGGTGACCTTGACGGTGACCTCGGCGTCCTTGCCCTCGGCGGAGCCGCCCTTCAGCTGCGAGGTGAAGGTGGCCTCGCCACCGGCCTCCAGGCCGGTCACGGCCTCGTCGATGCCCTCGAGGAGCTCGCCGGAACCGATGGTGTACGAGACACCCTCGGCCACGCCGTCCTCCAGGACCTCGCCGTCGACCTTGGCCTCCAGGTCGATCGTGACGACGTCGCCCTCGGCGGCGGCGCGCTCGACCGGGTTGGTGGAGGCGAAGCGGCCGCGCAGCTGCTCGACGGCCTTCTCGACGTCCTCGTCGGTGACCTCGATGGCGTCGACGGTGACCTCGATGCCGGAGTAGTCCGGGATCTCGATCTCGGGGCGCACGTCCACCTCGGCGGTGAAGGCCAGCAGCTCGCCGTCCTTCAGCTCCGTGATGTCGACCTCGGGCTGGCCGAGGACGTTCAGCTCACCCTCGTTGACGGCCTCGGTGTAGAACTTCGGGAGCGCGTCGTTGACGGCCTCCTCCAGCACAGCACCACGGCCGAACCGCTGGTCGATGACCCGGCTGGGGATCTTGCCCTTGCGGAACCCCTTCACCGTGACCTGCTGGTTGATCTTCTTGTACGCCGCGTCGAGGCTGTCCTTGAGCTCCTCGAAGGGCACCTCGATGCTGAGCCGAACCCGGGTCGGGTTCAGGGTCTCCACGGCGCTCTTCACGGTTCGGTCTCCTTGGTGGCTGACTTCTTGGGGTTCTGCTCCGCCGCACGGGAGGCGGCTTCGCGGACCGAGCCCGGTACATCAGACACACGGGCACGCATTTTGCATAGTAACGGCAAGGGGGAGAACTCCCGCAACGCGATCTTGTCCACGCGATCTTGCCAGTGGTCGGGGTGGCCGGATTCGAACCGACGACCTTCCGCTCCCAAAGCGGACGCGCTACCAAGCTGCGCCACACCCCGTCGGTGCGACACGTAGGGTACATGCAGCAGGGCACCGCGCCGGCCGCTTTCGGTGGGGCCACGCCAAGGGGTGTGCGGGCAGCGCCCGCGACCCGCTACGATGCTTGTCGTGCCGCGGTCCTTGTGACCTGCGGTGCGGTGCATGCGGGCGTAGCTCAATGGTAGAGCCCTAGTCTTCCAAACTAGCTACGCGGGTTCGATTCCCGTCGCCCGCTCCAATCGCCGAAGGGCCCGGTCCGGTGGACCGGGCCCTTCGCGTCGTGGCCGGACGGCTCAGAAGTTGATCTGGCCTATCGAGTCGATGATCGAGTGCATGAACCGGTTGATCGACGGCCCCATGCCGGTCGGCGCCAGGAAGAAGCCGAAGAGCGCCGCGACGATCGCGGGGCCCGTCTTGATGGAACCGCTCCGGATCATGACGACCAGGACGATCCCCAACAGAAGCACCACAGACAGCGAAATGGCCACGACTGCTCACACCTTCGGTCGGTCCGCCTTGCCGGCCCGGAGATGTGCGGCCGTGCACCCTCCGTCGCCTCCATCGTGCCACCAACTCCCGCCGGGGTGTTGCCGGGTGACGTATCGACCTGTCGATATCGCGCCATCTTGCGCCCCTTGCGCCCCCCTGTGCGCCGGGCCGGGGCGGGGCCGCCCGCCGCGTACGGGACCGCGGACGTGTGATCTCCGGAAATATGCGACGGTGATCGTTTCCGTATCCACACACTTCATTCACAGGGGAATTCGACGCCGAACGCGAGGTAATTCACTTCGGTCAACTGCCTGCCGGATTGCCCCATTTGATGGGTATTAAACGGTTCATAACGGGCACATTTCGCTGGTTTGCCATTTGATATGCAGGGAAGACGCGCTATTCAACAGCGGTTTTACGGATGGCAATCGAGACGTCTAGGGTGCCTGAGATGTTCCACGCTCCGAACGCAATGCAGAGGGCCACACTCCCCCCGGCGACCGAGGAGGCGGAGCCCAGACGCCCTGCCTCGACGGCGACCCGGGAGGCCCCGGCACCGGCAGCGGAACGGCCCGCTCGGAGCGGCGGGGCCAAGCAGCGTGACGCCTTCTTCGACAACGCCAAGTACCTCGCCATCGTGCTCGTCGCGGTCGCCCACTCCTGGGTCCCGGTCATGGACGGGAGCCGGACCGGCCGGGCGCTGTACATGGTGGTCTACACGTTTCACATGCCCGCCTTCATCCTCATCTCGGGCTACTTCTCCCGGTCGTTCGACCTGAGCCCCAAGAAGGTGAAGCGGCTCGTCACCGGTGTCGCCGTGCCCTACGTGGTGTTCGAGACGGCGTACTCGCTGTTCCGCCGGTACGCGAACGACCAGCCGGACGCGGCCGTCAGCCTGCTGGAGCCCTGGTACCTGACCTGGTTCCTGGCCGCCCTGTTCATCTGGCGGCTCACCACGCCGATCTGGCGCACCCTCCGCCATCCGCTGGCCGCTTCGCTCGTGATCGCCGTTCTCGCCTCGCTCGCGCCCAGCATCGGTGACGACCTCGACCTGCCGCGCGTCCTGCAGTTCCTGCCCTTCTTCGTGCTCGGACTCCAGCTGAAGCCCGAGCACTTCGAGCTGGTCCGCCGCCGCGAGGCCCGGCTGTTCGCGCTGCCGCTCTTCGCCGGGGCGCTGGTCTTCGCGTACTGGGCGGCGCCCCGGATGCAACTGGGCTGGTTCCTGCGGGACTCCAGCGCCCAGGACATGGGAGCGCCGTGGTGGTCGGGCGCGGTGATGACCCTGGCGATGTTCGGCTGCGCGACCCTGCTGACGGCCGGGTTCCTCGCGCTGGTCCCGCGCCGCCACATGTGGTTCACGGTGCTCGGCGCCGGCACCATCTGCGGCTACCTGCTGCACGGCTTCCTGGTGAAGGGCGCCGACTACGCGGGGATCTTCGACGACCACGCGTGGCTGGTCGGTCCGGCGGGCCTGGTGATCGTGACCGTGGTCGCCTCCACCGCCGTCACCCTGCTGTGCACGCCGCCGGTGCGGCGCGTCCTGCGCTGCGTGACCGAGCCGGACATGAACTGGGCGTTCCGCCGGGACGCCGCCAAGATCTGACGTCTCCCCGCACTTCACGAAGCCCGGCCCCGGTGGCCGGGCTTCGTCGTGTCCTCGGGCGGTGTTGGCTCAATCCCGTCGTTCCGAGGGCGTGTCCGGTGCGGTGAGCCCCAGTAGCTCCCGTACCCGCGCATATTTCGCGGTCAGCCGGGTACGCGTGGCCGGCTCCAGCACCGCCAGGCGGGCCGGGTCGGCGTTGTGGGCGAGGTCCGCCTCCTTGATCAGCAGGGCGCCGGGGGTGGCCAGGATGCGCCGGGTGTACGCCTCCGGCTCCTCGCCCGCCCGCTTGGTGACGGCGAGCACCATGTCCTTGACCGCCTGCGGCAGCGCGGCCCCGGCCAGCCACTCGGCCGACAGCGCGTCGTCCTCCACGGCGTCGTGCAGCCAGGCCGCGGCGATCTGCTCGTCGCTGCCGCCTCTGCTCCGTACGCCCTCCGCGACGGCCGCGAGGTGTTCCGCGTAGGGGCGGCCGGCCTTGTCCCGCTGGGCGGCGTGGGCCTCGCGGGCCAGGGCCTCGACCTCGGCGAGGGTCAGCTGAGCGTGTGATGCGGTCATGGCGAGGACTCTAGAACCCCTTCGCGGAACGGCCCAGAGAGTTGCGACGTCAAACGTTCGGTAAACTAACTGCTGACCATTACTTGACGATCTCTTGACTCTTCGAAAGGTCAGGCTCATCGGACACGCAGAGACGCTCATCGCCATGGGCGGCGCCTTCCTCGCCGCCGCGGTTCTCGCCCGCGCCGGGCGCCGCATCGGACTGCCCACCATCCCCCTGTTCATCCTGGCCGGAATCCTGCTCGGCCCGCACACCCCCGGCATCGTCCTCGTCGCCGACCCGCACGACCTGGAGATGCTCTCCGCGCTCGGCCTGGTGCTGCTCCTCTTCTACCTGGGTCTGGAATTCCACCTGGACGACCTCAAAGCGGGCGGCCGCAAGATGGCCCTCGCCGGGGGCACCTATCTCGCCCTGAACGTCGGCGCCGGGCTCGGCTTCGGCTTCGCGCTCGGCTGGGGCACCTCCGAGGCGCTGGTCCTCGCCGGGGTGCTCGGGATCTCCTCGTCGGCCATCGTCACCAAGGTGCTGGTGGACCTCGGGCGGATCGGCAATCCGGAGACCCGGCCCATCCTCGGCATCATCGTCGTGGAGGACGTCTTCCTCGCTCTGTATCTGGCGGCCCTCCAGCCCATCCTGTCCGGCGCCGACAGCCTCGCCGCGGCGGTGACCGACGGCGGCAAGGCGTTCGGCTTCCTGCTGCTGCTCGCCCTGGCCGCCCGGTTCGGCACCCGGGTCGTCGGCAAGCTGATCGGAACCAAGGACGACGAGCTCCTGGTCATCTCCTTCCTCGGCGCCGCCGTCCTGGTGGCCGGGATCTCGGAGTGGTTCGGCGTCGCGGACGCGATCGGCGCCTTCATGGTCGGGCTGATGCTCGGCAGCACGTCGTCGGGCGAGCGCATCCTCAAGCTGGTGCACCCGCTGCGCGACGCGTTCGGCGCGATCTTCTTCTTCGCCTTCGGGCTCTCCATCGACCCGGGCGACCTGCCCCCCGTGCTCTGGCCGGTGCTGGCCGCCGTCGCGGTCACCCTCGCGATGAACGTGTGCGCCGGGATCGCCGCCGCCAGGGTGTACCGCTTCGGCCCGCAGGCCACCGCGAACATCTCGACCACCCTGGTGGCGCGCGGCGAGTTCGCCCTGATCCTCGCCACGATGGCGGCGGGCGCCGGTCTCGACGAACGGCTCTCCCCGTTCATCGCGGGCTATGTGCTCGTCCTCGCCGTGCTGGCCCCGCTCGCCGCCGGGCGCTCGCACTGGCTGGCCCGCCTCCTGCCGGGCAGCCCGGAACCTGCGCTCCCCGAACCGGTCGGCGCCGGTTCGGGACTTCCGTGAGTTCAGGACTTCCGTGACAGGAGCAGCAGGGCCCGGTCGTCGTTGACGTCCTTGGCGCACGCCTCGATCAGGTGCCAGGCCGCGCCCTCGAAGCCGGTGCTGACGTAGCGGTCGGCCTCGCCGGTGAGCCGGTCGATGCCCTCCGCGATGTCCCGGTCGGACGCCTCCACCAGTCCGTCGGTGAAGAGCATCAGCACGTCGCCGGGGGCGAGATGGCCCTTGACCGGGTCGAACTCGGCGCCGTCGTACACCCCGAGCAGCGGGCCCTCCGCCGCCATCTCCTCCCATTGGCCGCTGCCGGCGTGGAGCTGGAGGGCCGGCGGGTGGCCCGCCGAGAGGAGTTCGTAGTCGCCGGTGTCCAGGTCGAGGACCAGGTGGATCGAGGTGGCGAAGCCCTCGTCCCAGTCCTGGCGGAGCAGGTAGCCGTTGGCGGCGGGCAGGAAGCCGTGCGGGGGCAGCGAGCCGAGGAGCCCGCCGAAGGCGCCGGACAGCAGCAGGGCGCGGGAGCCGGCGTCCATGCCCTTGCCGGAGACGTCGGTCAGGACGGCTTCCAGGGTGCGGCCGCCGTTGGTCCGGGCCGCGACGACGAAGTCGCCGGAGAAGGACTGCCCGCCGGCCGGGCGCAGCGCCATCTCGCGGTGCCACCCCTGCGGGAGGCGGGGCAGCGAGCTCTGGACGCGGATGCGTTCGCGCAGGTCGAAGAGCATGGTGCCGCCGCGTCGCCAGGGCACTCCGACCCGGGCGCGGAACTGGGCGAGGACCAGCCCGAAGAACCCGCAGGCGGCGACGGTGAGCACGGTGCCGGGGGTGACCCTGGCGGGGCCGTCCTCGTACGGACCGAGCCAGACCGACTCCACGATGAGGGCGACGGCGGCCGCCGCGTACAGGCCGAGGAGGCTGGCGGGGCGCAGCAGCAGGCCGCCCGCGACGATCGGCAGGACGAGCATGGTGGGCGCGCACCAGACCGGGTCGACCAGGGTGAGGCAGGTGATGACCGGGATGACCAGGAACAGACCGGCCAGGGCGATCCAGTCGGAGCCGTCGCCGCGGAAGTAGTCGACCCCGGACCGGCGCAGCGTGGTGTAGACCCGGTGCGCCGATTTCCGCCATCGGGCCGGGTACGTCTCTGCTCCTGCGCGTCGGGCCATTGCCGGGACCTTATCCACCCGGCGGCCTCCGGTGCAGGGGGACCCCGTGACAATGTGTTCGAAATCGGCCCGACCGGTGCCGTACTCGCGCGTAGGCCGTGCGGATTACGCGGACTGGCAGCCGGGGCACCAGAAGAGGTTGCGGGCGGCCAGGCCGGCGGTGCGGATCTCGGTGCCGCAGACGTGGCAGCCCTGGCGGGCGCGCCGGTAGACGTAGACCTCGCCGCCGTGGTCGTCCACGCGGGGCGGGCGGCCCATCGCCTCGGGCAGGTGCTCGGGGCGGACGGTGTCGATCCGGTTGTGGCGTACGCCCTCGCGCATCAGTGCGCGCAGGTCCGCCCAGATCGCGTCCCACTCGCGCCGGGTGAGGTCCTTGCCCGCCCGGTACGGGTCGATGCCGTGCCGGAACAGCACCTCGGCGCGGTACACGTTGCCGACGCCCGCGATGACCTTCTGGTCCATCAGCAGGGCGGCGACGGTGATCCGGCTGCGGGAGATCCGCTGCCAGGCGCGTTCGCCGTCCTCGCCGTCGCGCAGCGGGTCGGGGCCGAGGCGGTCGTGTATCGCGCGCTTCTCGGCGTCCGTGATCAGGGCGCAGGTGGTGGGGCCGCGCAGGTCCGCGTGGTGCGCGTCGTTGACCAGGCGCAGCCGGACGGTGTCGGTGGGCGGCGGGGCCGGCACCGTACCGAAGTGCAGCTTGCCGAAGAGGCCGAGGTGGATGTGGACCCAGCCGGTGTCGCCGAAGGAGAGGAAGAGGTGCTTGCCGTGGGCGTCGGCCGTCTCCAGGACGTGGCCGTCGAGCAGTGCGGCGCTGTCGGAGAACTTGCCCTGCGGGCTGCTCGTCCGCACCGGCCGGCCGGCGAAGCGCTCGCGGTGGTCCGCGGCGAGGCGGTGGATCGTGTGTCCCTCGGGCACGGTCGCGGGTCTCCTGGGTGGTGCGGGGGCGGACATGACTGTGCCGCCGGACGGACCGGCGGCACAGGGGGGGTCAGCCCTGCTGCGGGTGGTGGGCGGGGACCGGGGGGAGCTCGCCGGTGTTCTCGTACGCCGTGAGCATGTCGATGCGGCGGGTGTGCCGCTCCTCGCCGGAGTACGGGGTGGAGAGGAAGATCTCCACGAACTTGGTGGACTCCTCGACCGTGTGCATCCGGCCGCCGATGGCGATCACGTTGGCGTCGTTGTGCTCGCGGCCGAGCGCGGCGGTCTGCTCGCTCCAGGCCAGTGCGGCGCGGACGCCCTTCACCTTGTTGGCGGCGATCTGCTCGCCGTTGCCGGAGCCGCCGATCACGATGCCGAGGCTGCCCGCGTCGGCGGCCGTCTTCTCGGCGGCGCGGAGGCAGAACGGCGGGTAGTCGTCCTGGGCGTCGTAGATGTGGGGACCGCAGTCGACGGCCTCGTGGCCCTGGGCCTTGAGCCACTCGACGAGGTGGTTCTTGAGTTCGTAACCGGCATGGTCGGATCCGAGGTACACGCGCATGGGAGGAGTGTGGCACGTGCGGCGCGCCGGCGCCGACGACGGGGTGCGGTGTGCCCGGTGCCGGGCAGAACGCGCGGAGGCCCGCCGTTCCGCGGTGCGGTCCGGCGGGCCTCCACAGAGGTCCTGCGTGGTCAGCCCCGGCGGCCGAGGAGCTTCCAGGAGGCGGGGAGCGCGCCCATGGCCAGGGCCGCCTTCAGCGCGTCGCCGAGCAGGAACGGCGTCAGGCCCGCGGCGATCGCGGCGCTCGCCGACATGCCGGTGGACAGCGCCAGGTACGGCACGCCGACCGCGTAGATGATCGCCGAACCGAGGACCATCGTCCCGGCCGTGCGCAGCGCCGAGCGGTCGCCGCCGCGCCGGGCCAGGCCGCCGACGACGGTGGCGGCCAGGAGCATGCCGAGGACGTAGCCGAAGGAGGCGCCGCCCGGGCCGGAGCTGCCGGCCGAGAACCACGGCATGCCCGCCATGCCGACGAGGGCGTACACGGCGAGGGAGAGGAAGCCGCGGCGGGCGCCGAGCGCGGTGCCGACGAGGAGAGCCGCGAAGGTCTGGCCGGTGACCGGGACCGGGGAGCCCGGGACCGGCACGGCGATCTGGGCGGCTATGCCGGTGAGCGCGGCGCCGCCGAGCACCAGTGCGGTGTCCACGGCGTAGCGG
The DNA here is from genome assembly GCF_040632905.1 of Streptomyces sp. NPDC016469. Lineage (NCBI taxonomy): Bacteria > Bacillati > Actinomycetota > Actinomycetes > Kitasatosporales > Streptomycetaceae > Streptomyces > Streptomyces sp. NPDC016469. Next base: position 16,061 of record NZ_JBEYCQ010000039.1, on the reverse strand, counting down.
TGCCGGGCGGCGGGCAGCAGGTCGGCGAGGACCGCTCCGGTGCGGGCGGGGGCGGCAGCAGTGCTCATCGGGGACTCCGCGGGGGTGAGGGTGGAGACGGACTGACCGTGACGCTATCCGACCGGGCCGCGCCCGATCACCATCAACGGCCCACAAAGCGGCGATCGGGGCGTTGGTGGGATTCACACAAGGCGGGTGGCGCAATCATCGCGGAGCGTGATGCTTGTCACGGAGGTGAGCGGGGATGCGCCCCGGGCGGGTCGGGAAGGCGCACGGGAGCGGGACTGTGAACTCCCTCCAAAGGCGCGGTACGTGACGGTGGCCCACCGCCCGCCGCCGCGTGCGCGCCCGGTGTGGACCCGGTGACCGTATAGCGGACGGTGGTTACCGGCGAGCGGATCACGTGTCCAGACTGGGAGAACGTCCCCGTCTCACCGACCGAACAGAGCCCGTCCATGTCCCGGACCTCCGCGCCCTCCCCCACCGGCTCCCCGGCCAACGCGCCGGACACCGGCCCCGACTCGCCCCTGTCGCACGGGCTGAAGCAGCGCCATCTCTCGATGATCGCCCTGGGCGGTGTCATCGGCGCCGGGCTCTTCGTCGGCTCCGGAGCAGGCATCGCCGCCGCGGGCCCCTCGATCGTCATCGCGTACGCGGTCTCGGGGCTGCTGGTGATGCTCGTGATGCGGATGCTCGGCGAGATGTCGGCGGCCCATCCGGCGTCCGGCTCGTTCTCGGTGCACGCGGAGCGGGCGATCGGGCCGTGGGCCGGGTTCACGGCGGGCTGGGCGTTCTGGGTGCTGCTCTGCACGGCCGTCGGCCTTGAGGGGATCGGCGCGGCCAAGATCGTGACGGGCTGGCTGCCGGGGACCCCGGAGTGGGCCTGGGTGGCCCTGTTCATGGTGGTGTTCCTGGGCACGAACCTGGCCTCGGTGACGAAGTTCGGCGAGTTCGAGTTCTGGTTCGCCGCGCTCAAGGTCACCGCGATCACGCTGTTCCTGGTGCTGGGCGTGCTGGCGGTCCTGGGCGTCCTGCCGGGTACGGACGCGCCGGGCACCGCCAACCTCGGCGGCGAGGGCGGCTTCCTGCCGAACGGCCCGGACGGCCTGGTCATCGGGCTGCTCGCCTCCGTGTTCGCGTACGGCGGCCTGGAGACGGTCACCATCGCGGCCGCGGAGTCCGAGGACCCGGTGCGGGGCGTCGCGAAGGCCGTGCGGACGGCGATGTGGCGGATCGCGCTGTTCTACGTGGGCTCGATGGCGGTCGTCGTCACGCTGGTGCCCTGGGACGACCCGAAGGTGGTGGAGGTGGGGCCGTTCTACGCGGCGCTGGACCACCTCGGCATCGGGCAGGCGGCGCAGATCATGAACGTCGTCATCCTGGTCGCCCTGCTCTCCGCGATGAACGCCAACATCTACGGCGCCTCGCGCATGGCCTGCTCGCTGGTGTCGCGCGGTCAGGGCCCGAAGCGGCTGGGCCGGGTCTCCGGCGGGGTGCCGCGCACGGCGGTCCTGGTCTCGTCCGCCTTCGGCTTCCTGTGCGTGCTGCTGAGCTACTGGCGCCCGGACGACGTCTTCCCGTGGCTGCTGAACATGACCGGTGCGGTGATCCTGGTCGTCTGGATCTTCATCGCCGTCTCCCAGCTGGTCCTGCGCGCCCGTCTGGAGCGCGAGGCGCCGGAGAGGCTGGTGGTGCGGATGTGGCTGTTCCCGGGGCTGACGGTGGGGGCGCTGCTCGCCATGGCCGGCATCTTCGTCCTGATGCTCCGCCAGCCCTCGACCCGCGACCAGCTGCTGGCATCGGGCGCGCTGACGTTGGCCCTGGCGGCGATCGGGGCCGTACGCCAGCGGCGGCGCGCCGGAGTCTGAGCCGAACCCCCGTGGACCGTACGAAACACCGGGTCCTAAGCCGAAGGGCTGACCCGGTGTTTCGCGTTGCTGCTGTTAGCCTGCTGTTGCATAGATGTTGCAATAACAACTTGTCAGCAGTTGGAGGGTTCGAAACCAATGGCCACGTACACGCTCCCGGAACTCCCGTACGACTACGCCGCGCTCGAACCAGTCATCAATCCGCAGATCATCGAGCTCCACCACGACAAGCACCACGCCGCGTACGTGAAGGGCGCCAACGACACCCTGGAGCAGCTGGAGGAGGCGCGGGACAAGGAGGCGTGGGGGGCGATCAACGGCCTCCAGAAGAACCTCGCCTTCCATCTGTCCGGCCACATCCTGCACTCGATCTACTGGCACAACATGACCGGCGACGGCGGCGGCGAGCCCCTGGCCGCGGACGGTGTCGGCGACCTCGCGGACGCGATCACCGAGTCCTTCGGCTCCTTCGCCGGCTTCAAGTCGCAGTTGACGAAGGCCGCGGCCACCACGCAGGGCTCCGGCTGGGGCGTCCTCGCGTACGAGCCGGTCAGCGGCAAGCTGATCGTGGAGCAGGTCTACGACCACCAGGGCAACGTGGGCCAGGGCTCGACCCCGATCCTGGTCTTCGACGCCTGGGAGCACGCCTTCTACCTCCAGTACAAGAACCAGAAGGTCGACTTCATCGAGGCGATGTGGGCCGTCGTCAACTGGCAGGACGTGGCCAAGCGCTACGCCGCCGCCAAGGAGCGCGCGGACGTGCTGCTGCTCGCCCCCTGAGCCGGCGGCCCCGCAGCGATACACCCCGGACGTCCTGCCTCGTGATCGTCTTCTCACCCTTCACCTGGCAGGCGGATGAAGGGGAGGCCCCCGCCTGGACGTGACAGGCGGGGGCCTCTCTGTCGCCCGTCCCCGGCTGTCATGATGTCCGGCATGAGGAGCACGTCATGACGATCACCGTCCACGAGCTGGTGTACTACCCGGTCAAGGGCTGCGCCGGGACCCGCACCGACTCCGCCCGGGTCACCGCCACCGGCCTCGAACACGACCGGACGTTCATGGTGGTCGACGCTGCCGACGGCGCGTTCCGCAGCCAGCGCGCCCACCCCGCGATGGCGGCGTTCGGGGTCCGGGTCCTCGACGCAGGAAGGGCCCTCGCCCTGTCCGCCGAGTCCGTCGGGCCGCTGCGCCTGGACGTGGCCCCGGACGGGCCGCGCCGCGAGGTCAGCATGTTCGGCCGGGACCTCGGGGAGGCCGTCGACCAGGGGGACGAGGCGGCGCAGTGGTTCTCCGACGCGCTCGGGGCCGCGTGCCGGCTGGTCCGGGTGGCCCCCGGCTTCGACCGCGACGGCTGGGGCGAGACCCCCGGCAAGCTCAACTTCGCCGACGCGCACGCGGTCCTGGTCACCTCGACCGCCTCGCTGGCCGGCCTCAACGCCCGCATCGCGGCCCGGGGCGACGCCGCGCCCGTGCCCATGGACCGCTTCCGGGCCAACATCGTGCTGACCGGTGACGACGAGCCGCACTTCGAGGACCGGGTGGCGCGGATGACCGTGGGCACCGCCGAACTCGCCCACTCCGTCAAGGCGATCCGGTGCAACGTCCCCCTCGTCGACCAGCGGACCGGGCGCCGCGCCGGCCCGGAGCCGGTGCGCACGCTGGCCACGTACCGCAGGGAGCCGGAGTTCGGCAACAAGCTCAGCTTCGGCGCGAAGAACGCGGTGGTCCACGAGGGCGTGGTGCGGGTCGGCGACCCGGTCTCCGTCCACCGCCCGGCGGCCGGCTGAACACCCGTATAACCAGCTGCCCCGCCCGTACGACTCCCCTATCGTCGTGCTGATGTGCCCGGAACGGGACGACGACGTGGAGGATGACTGTGCGCTACCGCGAGCTGGGACGCAGCGGACTTTCGGTGTCCGAGATCGGCTACGGGGCCTGGGGCATCGGGGAGTCCAGCTGGGTGGGGGCGACGCGGGACGAGTCCTTGCGCGCCCTGCACCGGGCCGTCGACCTCGGGGTGAACCTCATCGACACCGCGCGCGGCTACGGCGAGAGCGAGCGCATCGTCGGGCAGGTGGTCCGCGAACGAACCGGTGACGAGGTGCTGGTCGCGACCAAGGTGCCGCCGAAGAACCAGGTGTGGCCGGCGGCGGACGGCACGGACCCGGCGGACGCGTTCCCCGGGGACCACATCCGTACCAGCCTGGAGACCAGTCTCGCCGCGTCCGGACTGGACCACTTCGACGTGCTCCAGTTCCACGTCTGGAACGACGAGTGGCTGGGGCGCGGGGACTGGCTGGAGACGGTCGCGGCGCTGAAGCAGGAGGGCAAGGTCCGCCTGTTCGGGGTCTCCGTCAACGACCACTCGCCGGAGAGCGCGGTCGCGCTCGTGCGCAGCGGGCTCGTGGACAGCGTGCAGGTCATCTACAACGTGTTCGACCAGTCCCCGGCCGAGGAACTGCTGCCGGCCTGCGCGGAGCACGGCGTCGGCGTGATCGTCCGGGTCGCGCTGGACGAGGGCGGTCTGACCGGCCGGATCACCGCGGACACGACGTTCCCCGAGGGCGACTTCCGCAACCGCTACTTCCGCGACGGCCGCCCGGCCCAGGTCGAGCGGCGCGTCGCGGCGATCGTGGCGGACCTGGGCATCGAGCCGGACGCGATCGCGGAGCACGCGCTGCGGTTCGTCCTGAGCCACCCGGCGGTCTCGACGGTGATCCCGGGGATGCGCAGCGTCCGCAACGTGGAGCGCAACACCGCGCTCAGTGACGGACAGCCGCTCACCGCCGAGCAGTTGGCGGTCCTGGCCAAGCACAGCTGGCGGCGCGACTTCTACTCCTGAGGGGCGCCCGCGCCCGCCGGGGTCTTCGTCCACGGGCCGACGCCGAGCCGGCCCGTGGTGCCGAGGTCCAGCTCCGGGGTGACCGTCACGGGCGCGGCGCCGGGCTTCGCGGTGACCTCGACGTACGGGGCGTTCACCGGGTCGCCCTCGGTGGTGGTGTTGCGCCAGGCGAGGGTGGCGTGCGCGCTCTCGCCGGGGCGCAGCGTGACGGGGCGGGGTTCGGCGTTGCCGCCGATGCCGGTGGAGATCGCGGTGGTGCCGCGCAGGATCTTGATCCCGCTCACCGGCTCGCGGTCATCGCCGAGGAGCCGGAGCGCCGGGTAGCCGTTCAGCTCGTAGTCGGCGGTGGAGCAGTTGGTGAGGTTGATGCCCACGACGTGCAGCCCCATCGCGGCGTCGCCCCGGTCGTTGGTGATGCGGACCCCCGAGGACGGGCAGGCGCCGTCCCCGGCCGGGGCCCCGTCGGCAGGGACGGCCCGCACCTTGGTGATCCGGGCCCGGTACCGGCGGGCCGAGCCCGGTCCGTCCTCGGCGTCCAGGGGCCGCCGCACGGTCTGGCCGGGCTCGACCGCCTCGACGGTGCGCGTGGTGCTGTCCATGGCCTCGCCGAACCCGTTGACCAGGGTGAACGTGATGGTGAAGGTGAGCGGTTCGTTGTCCGTGTTGGTGACCTCGAACCCGGTGGACGGGGCGCCGGAGGGACCGCACCCGCCGCTGACGACCCGGACGTTGTCCCAGGTCCGCCCGGCGGGGTCGGGGAGCGGCGCGAGGGAGGCGCAGGTCGCCCCGGGCGAGGCCGAGGCCCCTGCGGTCTCCTTCCCGCATCCGCTGAGCAGCGCGGTGCTCGCGAGGGCGGCACACAGGGCGAGGGCGGTGGCGGGACGCATCCGCCCAGAAGATCAAAGGGAGCCCGGGCCGGGCTGTGCGCCAGGTCACATATCGCGTCACGGTGGCGTCACAGCCGGCGGCGGGGACCGGCGGGGACCGGTCCCCGCGACGGGGTGTGCGGTCAGTCGAAGATCGGGCCCTGGGTGCGGGTGCGCTTGATCTCGTAGAAGCCGGGGATGGAGGCGACCATCAGGGTGCCGTCCCAGAGCTTCGCGGCCTCCTCACCCTTGGGGGCCGGGGTGACGACCGGGCCGAAGAAGGCGATCTGTTCGCCGTCGGCGCCGGGGACGGCGATGACCGGGGTGCCGACCTCCTGGCCCACCTTCTCGATGCCCTCCTTGTGGGAGGCGCGCAGCTCGGTGTCGTAGGTGTCGGAGTCCGCGTGGTCGGCGAGTTCGACGGGGAGGCCGACGTCCTTGAGGGCGTTCTGGACGGCCTCCCGGGTCGGGCCCTCGCCGCGGTTGTGGAAGCGGGTGCCGAGCGCGGTGTAGAGGGGGCCGACGACCTCGTCGCCGTGCAGCTGCTGGGCGGCGACCACGACGCGGACCGGGCCCCACGCCTTGTTCTCCAGCATGTCGCGGTACTCGGCGGGCAGCTCGTCGAGCCGGTCCTCGTTGAGCACGGCCAGGCTCATCACATGCCAGCGGACCTCGACGTCGCGGACCTTCTCCACCTCCAGCATCCAGCGGGAGGTCATCCAGGCCCAGGGGCAGAGCGGGTCGAACCAGAAGTCGACGGGGGTCCTGCCGGTCGCCGTGCTGTTGTCAGACATCTCTCTCCTCGAACGGGCGGATCGCGCCGGTGGGCAAGTCTGTGCCCGACAACACCGGACGACGCTCCGGCCATTCCCGCCCGCAGGTCCGGATGACGGCATGGGAGGATCAAACTATTCGAACGTGACACAAAGGAGTGTGCCGTGCCCGGCGAGAACCTGTCCCGAGACGAGGCCCGCGAGCGGGCCGAGCTGCTGACCGTCGACGGTTACGACGTCGAACTCGACGTGCGCTCCGCGACCGGCGGGCCCGGCCGGGACGCGGCGGACGGTCCGCTGACCTTCCGCTCGTTGACGACGATCCGCTTCCGCGCGGCGCGCGGCGGCGCGTCGACCTTCGCGGACCTCATCGCCCCTTCGGTCAACGCGGTGACGCTGGACGGCACCGAGCTGGACCCGGCGGCCGTGTTCGACGGGGCGCGGATCGCGCTGGCGGACCTGGCGGAGGGCGAACACGTCCTGGTGGTCGACGCGCAGTGCGCGTACAGCCGGACCGGCGAGGGCATGCACCGGTTCGTGGACCCGGAGGACGGCGAGGTCTACCTCTACACCCAGTACGAGCCGGCGGACGCCCGCCGCGTCTTCGCCAACTTCGAGCAGCCCGACCTCAAGGCCCCCTACCGCTTCCGGGTGACGGCGCCCGCCGAGTGGACGGTGTGGAGCAACGGCGCGGAGGAGTCCCGCGAGGGCGGGGTGTGGCGGTTCGCGGAGACGCAGCCGATCTCCACGTACATCACGGCGGTCGTCGCCGGTCCGTACCACTACGTCACCGACTCGTACAGCCGGACCCTCGCGGACGGCACGACACTGGAGATCCCGCTCGGCGCGATGTGCCGCAAGGGGCTCGCCAAGCACTTCGACGCCGACGACATCTTCCTGATCACCAAGCAGGGCCTGGACTTCTTCCACGACAACTTCGACTACCCGTACCCGTTCGGGAAGTACGACCAGGCGTTCGTGCCGGAGTACAACCTCGGCGCGATGGAGAACCCGGGCTGTGTCACGTTCCGCGAGGAGTACATCTTCCGCGGCAAGGTGACGCAGGCGGCGTACGAGGGCCGGGCCAACGTCATCCTGCACGAGATGGCGCACATGTGGTTCGGGGACCTCGTCACCATGCGGTGGTGGGACGACCTGTGGCTGAAGGAGTCCTTCGCGGACTTCATGGGCGTCTTCGCGATGACCGGCGCGACCCGCTTCGAGGACGGCTGGATCACCTTCGCCAACAACCGCAAGTCCTGGGCGTACCGCGCCGACCAGCTGCCCTCCACCCACCCGGTCACGGCCGACATCCGTGACCTGGAGGACGCCAAGCTGAACTTCGACGGCATCACGTACGCCAAGGGCGCCTCCGTCCTCAAGCAGCTCGTGGCGTACGTGGGGCGGGAGGCGTTCCTGGAGGGCGCCCGGCGCTACTTCAAGAAGCACGCGTACGGAAACACCCGGCTCGGGGACCTGCTGTCGGTGCTGTCCGAGACCTCCGGGCGTGACATGACCGCCTGGTCGCGCTCCTGGCTCCAGACCGCGGGCGTCAACTCGCTGACCCCGCTCGCCACGTACGACGCGGCCGGCCGGATCACCGAGCTGGCCGTCCTCCAGGAGGCCGCCGAGTCCCACCCGGAGCTGCGGCCCCACCGGGTGGCCGTCGGCCTGTACCGCCGCGACCCGGAAGGGGAGCTGGTGCGTTACGCGCGCGCCGAGGCGGACGTGTCGGGCCCGCGCACCGTGATCGAGGAGCTGGCGGGGGCCGAGCGGCCCGAGCTGATCCTCGTCAACGACGACGACCTGACGTACTGCAAGGTCCGCTTCGACGAGGTCTCCCTCGCCACCTTGCGCGCCCACCTGGGCGACATCACGGACCCGCTGGCCCGGGCGCTGTGCTGGTCGGCCCTGTGGAACCTCACCCGCGACGGGCTGATGCCGGCCCGCGACTTCGTCTCGCTGGTCCTGGCTTTCGCCGGGCGCGAGACGGACATCGGTGTGCTCCAGATGCTGCACGCCTGGACGCGCGGCGCGCTCGTGAACTACGCGGCTCCCGCGTGGCGCGAGGAGGGCGGCCGGGCGCTGGCCGAGGGCGCGCTCGGCGAACTGCGGCTCGCCGAGCCGGGCAGCGAGCACCAGCTCGCCTGGGCCCGGTTCTTCGCGTCGGTCGCCACGTCGGACACCGACTTCCAGCTGCTGTCCGGGCTGCTCGACGGCACCGCCAGGATCGACGGGCTCGACGTCGACCAGGAGCTGCGCTGGGCGTTCCTGTCGCCGCTGGCCGCCCACGGCGCGGCCGACGAGGCGGCGGTCGACGCGGAGCTGGCCCGGGACGACACGGCCTCCGGCAAGCGGCACCAGGTGCGGTGCCTGGCCTCCCGGCCGTCCGCCGAGGTGAAGGCCCGGGCGTGGGCGGACGTCGTGGAGTCGGACGCGCTGTCCAACGCGCTGGTGGAGGCGACGATCGCGGGCTTCGCGCAGTCCTCCCAGCGGGAGCTGCTGGCGCCGTACACCGCGCGGTACTTCGAGGCGATCGAGCGGGTCTGGGCCGAGCGGTCGATCCAGATCGGGATGGCCGTGGTCAAGGGGCTGTTCCCCTCCCTCCAGGACGACCCGGCGACGCTGGAGGCGACCGACGCGTGGCTGGAGTCCCGGGCGGACGCGGCGCCGGCGCTGCGGCGGCTGGTCCTTGAGGCCCGGGACGACCTTGCCCGGGCGCTGCGGGCGCAGGCTGCGGATTCGGTGGCCTGACCCGGCCGGGGGCCCTTGTCCGGTTGCCGTGCTCCCGGACAGGGGTTCCGTTCTCAAACGCCGGACGGGCTGGGGTGCGGTGCGGGACGGTGTTGTTGTCCGGGTATGTCGACGGCCCTGTAACAGGGGTTAAGGTCGCGGCCGTTGGCGGGATACACCGGAGCATGACCCAGAACACCCCGCTCCAGTCCGGCCGCTCCGTTCCCGCTCGCGGGCGTCAACGCGTCCTCTCCGCCACCGAGTTGAAGGCGATGGGCGTGCCCGTCGGGCGAGCCGCGGAGCGGTGCCGGGACGGTGGTCCGTGGCAGCAGCCGCTGCCCGGCGTCTTCGTCCTGCACCCCGGACCGCTCAGCGGCCGGGAGCGGTTGCGGTCCGCCCTGCTGTACGCGGGCCGCCCCCCGGCCTCCGGGCGGCGCCCGGACCCCGCGCGCACCGTGGACCCGGCGTACGGCGACGCGGTGCTCACCGGGCTCGCCGCGCTCTCGCTGTACGGCTTCACCGCCGCGCCGCCCGCCGCCACCGTGGAGCGGGTCGACGTGCTGGTGCCCCGGGTGCGGCGGCTGCGCTCGGCCGGGTACGCCCGGCTGCTGCGGACCGCCGAACTGCCGCGCCCGGAACGGGTGGACGGGCTGCCGGTGGCCCCGGTGGCGCGGGCGCTGGCGGACGCGGTGGCCGGGCTCGGGGACGCGGTCACGGTGCGCCGGCTGCTGACCGAGGCGGTGCGCGGCGGCCACTGCGAGCCGGCGGTGCTGGTGGGCGAGCTGAACCGGGCGAAGGTGCTCGGCCGGCCGCAGGTGGTCGACGCGGTCGACTCGCTGCTCGCCGAGGGCCGGGCGATGGCGGAGGAGCGGCTGTACGACATGGTGCGTACGCACGGGCTCGAGGAGCCGCTGTGGAACGTGGACCTGCGGCTGCCCGGCGGCCCGCACCTGGGCGGCGTGGACGCCTACTGGCCCGATGAGGCGGTCGCCGTGGAGCTGGACACCAGGGCCCCGCGCCACAGCCGGCAGGACGAGAGGCACGAGGCCGAGTGGTCCGCGTACACGGCGCGGCGCGAGCACCTGGAACGGCTCGGCGTCACGGTCGTGCACCTCACGCCGAAGAAGCTGCGGGACGCGCTCGGGCAGCAGGCGACCGTGGTCCGGACTGCGCTGATGGCCGCGGCGGACCGGGAGCCGGCGGCGTACGTGATGATCCTTCCCCGCTGAACCGGGGCCCCGCACCTCACATGGCTGGATGTGCGTCCCGTATCCACCCGTTCGTCCCTGCTGACGCTTCCGCCCCGATGGCGGGATCACGCCATGTACCCAACAAGCCCCCCACAAGTCTCCACAAAGCCCTGTCATTTACGAAAGGGTGAGCGGTCATCCGGTACCGATTTCCGGACTCTCTCTTTCACATACAGGGATGCTGATGACCTCCGAATCCCCCGGTTCCATATCCGGAGCGAGACGAGCGGCCCGGGTGGCGGCCGCCGCCGGTCTGGTGGCCGCGCTGGCCGCCACCGGTGTCGCCCCCGTCTTCGCCGCCGACGACCCGGCCACCGCACCCGTCAAGGCCGCCGGCACCGCTCCCGCGGACAAGCTGGGCACCGCCGACGCCGAGGTCCTGACCAAGGCCAAGGCCAAGGGCGAGAAGAACGTCACGATGATGGTCGCGACCGCCCCCGGTGCGACCGAGCAGGTCACCAAGCAGCTGGACGCCGTCAAGGGCTCCGTGCTGGGACGTGCGTACGACAAGCTGGGTTACGTACGGGCGACCGTGCCGACCGCGACCGCCGAGGCCACCATCAAGGCGGCGTCCAAGCTCAGCTCCGTCCACGGCATCGATCTCAAGCAGGAGATCGTGCTGGACGACCCGACGCCCGCCGCGGACCGGGCGACCGGCGCGAAGAGCAGGGCGAAGTCCACCGGCAGCTACCCGGCCCCCGGGAAGAAGACGCCCGCGAAGAACCCGTACAACCCGTCCTTCGAGACGGGCGCGGTCGACTTCGTGAAGCAGCACCCGAAGGCGGACGGCCGCGGGATCACCATCGGCGTCCTGGACGCGGGCGTCGACATCGCGCACCCCGCGCTCCAGAAGACCACCACCGGTGAGCGCAAGATCACCGACTGGGTGACCGCCACCGACCCGGTGAGCGACGGCGACGGCACCTGGCTGCGGATGACGGACGCCGTCTCCGGCCCGGTGTTCACGTACAAGGGGCGTACCTACAACGCGCCCAAGGGCTCGTACCGGATCAGCCTGTTCGCCGAGGCCGCCACCAAGGGCGGCGACATGGCGGGCGACCTGAACCGCGACGGCGACACCACCGACACCTGGGCCGTGCTCTACGACCCGGTCAGCGGCGCCTCCCGGGTCGACCTGAACAACAACGGCGACTTCGGCGACGACACCGCCCTCAAGCCGTACAAGGAGAAGCACCAGGTCTCCTACTTCGGCAAGGACGACCCGCGCACCGACGTCTCCGAGCGCATCCCGTTCGTCGTCGAGAACCGCGAGGACGTCGTCTACAACGCGGCCGGCGCCACCTCCGACTACGTCTCCATCGGGGTCATCGAGTCCGAGCACGGGACGCACGTCGCCGGCATCACCGCCGCCAACGGCCTCTTCGGCGGCACGATGAACGGTGCCGCGCCCGGCGCGAAGATCGTCTCCTCGCGCGCCTGCACCTGGTCCGGCGGCTGCACCAACATCGCGCTCACCGAGGGCATGATCGACCTCGTCGTGAACCGCGGCGTCGACGTCGTCAACATGTCGATCGGCGGCCTGCCGCCGCTGAACGACGGCAACAACGCCCGCTCCGAGCTCTACAAGCGGCTCATCGACATCTACGGCGTCCAGCTGGTCATCTCGGCCGGCAACGACGGCCCCGGCGTCAACACCATCGGTGACCCCGGCCTCGCCGACCACGTCATCTCGGTCGGCGCGTCCATCTCCAAGGAGACCTGGGCCGCCAACTACGGCTCGAACGTCACCAAGAAGTACGACATGATGCCGTTCTCCTCGCGCGGCCCGCGTGAGGACGGCGGCTTCGCGCCGACCCTGACGGCGCCCGGCGCGTCGATCAACTCGACCCAGACCTGGCTGCCCGGTTCGCCGGTCAAGGAGGCGGGCTACTCCCTGCCGGCCGGCTACTCCATGCTCCAGGGCACGTCGATGGCCTCCCCGCAGGCCGCCGGCGCGACCGCGCTGCTGCTGTCCGCCGCGAAGCAGAAGCACATCGAGCTGCCCCCGGCCGACCTGCGCACCGCGCTGACCAGCACCGCCACCAAGATCAAGGACGTGCCCGCGCACGCCCAGGGCGCCGGTCTGATCAACATCGTGGACGCCTGGAAGCTGATCTCCAAGAAGGGCGCCCCGGCGCACGAGTACACGGTCAAGGCCCCCGTCGACACCGCGATCGACTTCGCGCTGAAGACCCCGGGCTTCGGCACCGGCCTGTACGACCGCGAGGGCGGCCTCAAGGCCGGCCAGAAGAAGACCTACGACGTCACGGTCACCCGCACCACGGGCCCGGACAAGAAGGTCGAGCACAAGCTCTCCTGGAAGTACGACGACGGCACCTTCGAGCTCGTCGGCCCCAAGAAGGTCTCGCTGCCGCTGGGCAGGCCCGTCACGGTCAAGGTCCAGGCGAAGCCGCGGACCGCGGGCGTCCACAGCGCGATCCTTCAGCTGGACGACAGGAAGACCGCCGGCACGGACCAGCAGATCCTGACGACGGTCGTCGTCTCCAAGGAGCTGGCGAAGCCGTCCTACGCGTTCAAGGCGTCCGGCTCGGTGCAGCGCAACGGCTCCACGTCGTACTTCGTGACCGTGCCGGAGGGCGCCAAGACCCTTGAGGTCGCGATGAGCGCCCTGCGCTCGGGCAGCCAGACCCGCTTCATCTCCATCCACCCGTACGGGGTGCAGATGGAGGACAGCGGTACGCCGTTCTGCTACCCGAACTACGAGAACCCGGCCAACACCTGCCGCCCGGACGCGCGCTCCTACGCGGACCCGCAGCCCGGTGTCTGGGAGATCGAGGTCGAGGCCCGGCGCACGTCGCCGCTGCTGGACAACCCGTACAAGCTGGACGTGGCGCTGCTCGGCGCGACCTTCGACCCGGCGGTGCAGACCATCGCCGAGGCGAAGATCGGCACCCCGGCCTCGGTCGACTGGACGGTGACCAACAACGCGGGCGCCCTGGAGGGCAGGCTCAAGGGCGGCTCGCTGGGCTCGGCCGACGTCGAGCGCCCGTCGATCTCCACCGGTGGCTCGTACACCAAGGAGGTCACCATCGGTGAGGGCGTCGAGAAGCTGGACGTCGCCATCGGCGGGACGAGCGACGCCAACGCCGACCTCGACCTGTACGTGTACAAGGGGAGCGCCGAGGTCGGCGCCTCCACCACGGCCGGTTCCGAGGAGTCCGTCAGCCTGGTGAAGCCGGCCGCCGGCACGTACACCGTCGTCATCGACGGGTACGACGTCCCGGCCGGGACCACCGAGTACGACTACCGCGACGTGTACTACTCCGCGTCGCTCGGCACGATCTCCGTGGACGAGTCGAAGGCCGTGAACCTGGCCCCCGGCGCGTCGGCCCGGGTCGGCGCCCAGGTCGAGGTGGCGGGTGCGGCCCCCGAGGGCCGGCAGTTCTTCGGCGAGGTCGGCCTCGTGAACGCCCGGGGCACCGCGGCGGGCACCGGCAGCGTCGTGATCGAGAAGGTCACGCCGTAACCACACGGTGCTGAACATGTGATCCGTACGGCAGTGGGGCGGGTGCTCGCCGAGCACCCGCCCCACTGTGCTGCGCGCCACTCGTCCGCAGGCCGGACAATGGATTGGACAAGGCGGGCGTGGACAGACGCATCATGGACCGGCAACCGTGCCCGTTCGTATGTCTGAGGGAGTCCCTGTGAAGGTCGGAATCGTCGGCGCCACCGGTCAGGTAGGCACAGTCATGCGCGGCATCCTGGCCGAGCGGAAGTTCCCGGTCGATGAGCTGCGGCTGTTCGCCTCCGCGCGCTCGGCGGGCTCCGTCATCGAGTGGCAGGGACGCGACATCATCGTCGAGGACGCCTCCACGGCCGACTACACGGGCCTCGACATCGTGCTGTTCTCGGCCGGCGGCGCGACCTCGAAGGCACTCGCCGAGAAGGTCGCCTCGCAGGGCGCCGTCGTGATCGACAACTCGTCCGCCTGGCGCAAGGACCCCCAGGTCCCGCTGGTCGTCTCCGAGGTCAACCCGCACGCGGTCGCGGACCGCCCCAAGGGCATCATCGCCAACCCGAACTGCACCACGATGGCCGCCATGCCCGTGCTGCGCCCGCTGCACGCGGAGGCGGGGCTCGAAGCGCTGACCGTCGCCACGTACCAGGCGGTCTCCGGGTCCGGTCTCGCCGGTGTCGCCGAGCTGCACGGCCAGGCGTCCAAGGTCGTCGCCGACGCGGACAAGCTCACGCACGACGGCTCGGCCGTGGACTTCCCGGAGCCGGGCGTCTACAAGCGCCCCATCGCCTTCAACGTGCTGCCGCTGGCCGGCTCGATCGTGGACGACGGCTCCTTCGAGACGGACGAGGAGCAGAAGCTCCGCAACGAGTCCCGCAAGATCCTGGAGATCCCGGAGCTGAAGGTCTCCGGCACGTGCGTCCGCGTCCCGGTCTTCTCCGGCCACTCCCTCCAGGTCAACGCCCGCTTCGCCCGCCCGGTCTCCGTGGAGCGCGCGTACGAGCTGCTGAAGGACGCGCCGGGCGTCGAGCTGTCCGAGATCCCGACGCCGCTCCAGGCCGCGGGGAAGGACGCGTCCTTCGTGGGGCGCATCCGCAACGACGAGACCGTGGAGAACGGTCTCGCGCTCTTCGTCTCCGGCGACAACCTGCGCAAGGGCGCGGCGCTGAACGCGGTCCAGATCGCGGAGCTCGTCGCGGCGGAGCTCGCCGGCTGAAGCCGGGGTGCCGTGGGGTTCGGGGGCGCCGCCCCCGGACCCCCGCTCCTCAATCGCCGGAGGGGCTTGATTCACGCCTCACCTCGAAGTGCCAGCAGCCGTACTCCACGGCGCGTACGTGCACCAGCGCCACCGCCGGGTCCGCGAAAGCCTCCCTCAGCGCCTCGTCGTAGCCGCGTTCCTCGTCCGCCGGGATCTCCAGGAGGCGGCCGCCCGTGATGCGGCCGTCCGCGTCGTAGCGGCGGACCGTGCGGAGCGCGCCCGCGCGGGAGAACGGGTAGCCCTTCCGGGCCGGGTCCGGCCCCTCGCACGCGTCGGCGTGGATGAAGACCGGGCCCTGCTCGTCGTACGCCCCCGGACGGGCCCAGGTCGCCGCGGCCCAGCGGCGCAGCGGGGCGTAGGAGACCAGGGCGATGCGCTCCCCCGGTTCGCTGCCGCGCAGGCAGCACCGCAGCGGGTCGCCGCCCTCCGTGGCGGTGTACGGGACGCAGGGGCGCCCGGCGTCGTCGGTCTCCCGGAGTTCTTTCAGCGCGTCCGGTTCGATCGCGCGTGCCTCGTACGTGGTCATGGACCCGAGCGTGCCGCGCCGGAGCTCCCCGGTCCGGCGGAAAACGGACATCGCCCTGGGTGCACGTCCCGTGGAAGGATGGCGGGAAACATCACAGAGCAAGGAGATGACCGCGTGCCTGGCACGAATCTGACCCGCGAAGAGGCACAGGAGCGGGCGCGCCTGCTGACCGTGGACGCGTACGAGATCGATCTCGACCTCTCCGGAGCGCAGGAGGGCGGGACCTACCGGTCCGTCACCGTCGTGCGCTTCGACTCCGCCGAGGCCGGTGCGGAGACCTTCATCGACCTGGTCGCCCCCGCGGTGCACGAGGTCGAGCTGAACGGCAGCGCGCTGGACGTCGCCGCGGTGTTCCGCGACTCGCGGATCACGCTGCCGCACCTGCAGGCCGGGGCCAATGAGCTGAAGGTCGTCGCGGACTGCGCGTACACCAACACCGGTGAGGGCCTGCACCGCTTCGTCGACCC
>NZ_JBEYCQ010000038.1:0-57700 GCF_040632905.1 Streptomyces sp. NPDC016469 | reverse complement strand
GGCCCACCGCACCGGCGTCCCCGTCATGCGCCTGATGCTCCTGGAGTTCCCGGACGACCCGGCCGCCCGCACGGCGGACCGGCACGACCGGCACATGCCGGTCGGGCCCTCCCGCGTACCGGTGGGTCCTCCGAGCGACGTCAGTGCTCGGAGTAGGTGAAGTCGCCCATGGTCCAGGCGCTGACATCCGCGATCGCTACGCGGTACATCCCGCCCGTCTCCGGGATCCCCACCGTGCCCTGGAGAATCCGCGCCATGTGGAAGTGCAGATAGGCGGGCGGCCCCTCCCTCCGGGCCGTAGCGGTGAAAACGGTGGAGAACTCGCCCAGCCGGGCCGAGTCCGTCAGGACCTCCGACACCCTTTGCCGCCACACGGCTTCGGGCGCCAGCCGGCCGGTGATGACAGCACCGCCGGCGACCACGGTCAGGGACATCTGGTTGCTGTGCCCGGACTCCACCAGCGTGGCGACGTCAACGAGCAGCTCGTCAGGCTTCGACATGAGAGCCGATCTTATGCACGGGCCGCCCCGTCGTCCCCCGGCCGGTCCTCCTCCCGGCGGACATGCGCGTCATCCCCGAGGACCGGCGGTACCCGCGGGCGCTCGGGCGAACCGTCGGGCCCAGGTCAGCCGATGCCTCCGGCGACGTCGGTTACCTCATTGGAGGGAATCCGAAAATCTATGTCGGCGGGAGTAGACATTGGGCACTGCTGTGGTTAGGGTTTCTTCTGTACTCAGAGAGACAGCGATACCCGGCAGAGACGGACTGCCGGAAGAGGACGTAGTCGCAGGACGGTGCGGCGGTGGAGTTTCGAAGCCAGGGTTGTCGCAGGACGGCGACGGGACTGACGGCCGCACCGGGTGGCCCGCAGCAAGGGGCCGCCAGGAGCGGGGCCGCTGACACGACAGTGGCGGCGCCCGTGAACGCAGTACGCAGTACGCGCTGGTAAGCAGTTGATCACGGTAAGAAGAAGGAGGAGCCCGCGCCATCAGGATCGCCCGGGATGCAGCCTTTGGCCCGCCCGGGTACCGCAGGACATCGATAGTGAGGTGGTCTCCGGTCAAGCAACCGCGATCCCCGCACCTCCGACAGCAGCCGGGTCGGAACCGCGGATACAGAAGGCCGGTGCCGTGTTCGGGCCGGCAGGTGGTGTAGTAGTTCCTTCGGGGCCTTGGTGCCAGGTGGCGCCAAGGCCCCTCAACGCGTTCCACAAGAGAGGTGCAAGTGACAGCAGACGACTCGTACGGCCGTCTTGACGATGATGACTACCCCGCCTACACGATGGGCCGGGCCGCCGAGATGCTCGGCACGAGCCAGGGCTTCCTCCGCGCCATCGGCGAAGCCCGTCTGATCACCCCGCTGCGTTCGGAAGGCGGCCACCGCCGCTACTCCCGCTACCAACTGCGCATCGCCGCCCGCGCCCGCGAACTGGTCGACCAGGGAACGCCCATCGAGGCCGCCTGCCGCATCGTCGTCCTGGAAGACCAGCTGGAAGAGGCGCAGCGCATCAACGCCGAGTACCGCCGCGCGGCGGAATCGGCGGAGGTGCCGCCCGGGGACTGAGGCGGCGCCGGGCTGCACGGGCGCGCCCCGACCGTCACCTCTCCCACCGACGCGGGTCATCGATGTCCACCGCGATCTCGATCCCCAGCGTCGAGCGGAACGTGGCGACGTTCTCCGAGACGCGGATACGGTCGAAGGGATTGGATTCCGCGAAGAAGACCGCCCAGAGCAACGCGTGGCCGGTGGTCAGCCGTGCGAGGAAGCCCTCCGATCCGTACGAGCCCTCGCCGGCCCACAGCAGGCCCCGTTCGCCCAGGTCCGCGACGGTCAGTCCATCGACCGAGGAGACCCACGACGGATCGTCCTCCAGCGTCGCATCGAGGTCGAAGGGGGCGAGAACGGTGAATCCCGTCGGTGCGGCCGGGGTGAGGGCGTAGGAGCGTCCGTCGGCGTAGTGGAGTGCGTCCCGGATGGGGAGCGTCCACTCTTCCCACAGCCGCTCGATCGCGGTCATCCGCTTCCCGCCCCTTCCGTCGCGTACGTCCTGCCGTGGCCCCGAGTGTGGCAGGGACCGGGGGCGGGCGTCGTCAGCGTCATAACCTCGCGTCCATGCACAGGAGCCTGACGGCACACGCGCGATGCCTGTACGGGGACGAGTACCGGCCCACCCCTGCGTGCGGGCTCGAACACCGGGAGCACTACTTCATCGAGGAGCTGACGTTCGCCGACGCGGGCGCCGTCCTCGCCATGCTGCGCGAACTCTGTCCGAACATCGTGGATGGCCATCTGCCCGTGTGGGTACGCAACCTGGCCTACCGGCTGGTGCTGTTGCAGCGGCCGGACGAACCGGCCCTGCTGCGGGAGGCGGCTCAGAGCTTGTGGCTGCACGGCCCCGACTGGGACGACGTGGCCGCCGGGCTGGTGGCGCGGGCCGACGCGCTGGACGCGTCGAGCTGATGACCCCGGGCGGCCGACGTCCCCGCCTCCTACGGGCAGTTCTCCTCGAACTTCACCGCCGTGAGCTCCACCGGCTGCCCGTTCAGCTTCGTGCCCGCCGCAGGCACCTGGGTGCAGACCTTCCAGTTGCTCTCCAGCAGCACCATGCGGTCCTCGGCGGCGTCCTTCACCGTGAGCGAGGTCCCGGAATCGAGCGCGTTGCGCGCGGTGTTCACCGACGTGCCCGCGAAGTCCGGCATCCGGCCGCCCACCGCCTCCGTGGGCTTCCGGTCCTTGGCCGGGCAGCTCTCCTCGGTCTTCACGGCGCCGAAGTCCAACTCGGTCGTCGTGGGGACCGACGTGCCCGCCGCCACGTTCTGGGAGCAGACCTTCCAGTTCCGGTCGAGCAGCTGCATCCGGTCCCGGCCCGCGCTGTCGTGCGAGGTCAGGGCGGAGAAGCCCTTGGCCTGGGCCGCGTCCTGCGCGGACTGGAGGCCCATGCCGACGAAGTCGGGTACGGAGACCTTCGCGCCGGTGTCGTCGTCGGCCGGCCGGGTCGTGCCCTTCGGCGCGGGCGGTTCGGCGTCGGCCGTGGCGCCGGCCTTCGGCGACGCCGTCACGGTGACCGTCGCGAGGGGCGCGGGCGTCGCGCTGTTGACGTTCTCCGTACCGCTGCCGCCGGCGCCCGCGCTCCCCGCGACGGCTCCGGCGACGAACAGGCCGACCGCCGCCGGGACGACGACGCGTTTGCGCGCCCAGGCGGGCAGGCCCGAGGCCGGCCCGGACGGCTTCTCCGGGGCCGGGCCCCAGGGTTGCTGAGTGCTGTTGTTCCAGTTCATTCATCCCCCCACGGTGCGATTGGTGGAGGCATGACCGTATACGCGCGCTCCGGCACAAGGGGAGGCAGGGCCTCCATAAGTGATGAATCCGTGACGGCCCGGGAGGCTCTACGATCGGGCCCTGTCGATCAGTGAGGTGAGCCGCCGTGCCCTTGCCGCGTATCGGGGTTGTCATCGTGACCATGGGGACCCGCCCCCAGGAGCTGGAGGCGCTGCTCGCGTCCGTGGCGAAGCAGGACGTCCCGGCCGCCCGCGTGGTGCTGGTGGGCAACGCGACCTCGCTGGACGACGTCTCGACCGATGTCCTCGGCGCGGCGGGCACCCCCGGCGCGACCACGGTGTCCAAGGTGCCGCTCACGGAGAATCTGGGCTGCCCCGGCGGCCGGAACGTCGGCCTCGAACTGCTGCGCGACGCGGACGAGGTCGATGTCGTGGTCGAACTGGACGACGACGGGCTGCTCATCGCGACGGACGTGTTCCGCGAGGTGCGGCGGCAGTTCGCCGAGGACCCGAAGCTGGGGATCATCGGATTCCGGGTCGCCGACGAACAGGGGCGGACCGAGCGGCGCTGGGTGCCCCGGCTGCGGGCGGGCGATCCGATGCGCGGGGGTCCGGTGACCGCGTTCCTGGGCGGCGGGCACGCGTTCTCGATGCCGATGCTCCGGCAGATCGGGCTGTGGCCAGGGGAGTTCTTCTTCGGCCACGAGGAGTCGGACCTCGCGTGGCGGGCGCTGGACGGCGGGTGGGAGATCCGTTACGTGCCGACGCTCGTCCTCCAGCACCCTCGGACGTCGCCGGCCCGGCACGCCGTCTACTACCGGTTCACCGCGCGGAACCGGGTGTGGCTCGCGCGCAGGCGGCTCCCAGCACCGCTGGTCCCGGTCTATCTCGGGGTGTGGATCGTGCTGGCCATGCTGCGGATGCGCTCGCCGGCCGGGCTGAAGGCGTGGTGGGGCGGGTTCGCCGAGGGGATCAGGACGCCGGCCGGGCGGCGGGCGCCGATGAGCTGGCGGACGGTGTGGCGGATGACCCGGCTGGGAAGGCCGCCGGTTCTGTGAGCCGGACGGGAACGGCCGGTGCGCTCCGGACCGGCCGCCGCCGCCCCGGAGCGCTCCGCACGGTCAGCCCGTGGTGCAGGAGACCGTCGGCCAGGTCCAGGTGCCGTTGGTCTGGATGGTGACGCCGAAGTTGTTGCCGCTGCCGTTGGGCTTGGCGGTCAGCACTTGGGCGCTCGGGTAACTGGCCGTTGTGTTCCAGGTGGAGAGGACCTTCTCCGGGGACGGCACGTTCATCGTCACGGTCCAGTTGCTGGAGCCGGAGACCGCGACGTTGAGGTTGTAGCGGTCGCTCCACTTGTCGCCCGCGGAGAGGGTCGCGGTGCAGCCGTTGCTGCCGCCGCCGGTGTTGCCGCCTCCGTTGTCACCGCCGCCGGACGTGCTGCCCAGCGTGATGCTGGAGCTGCCGCTGCTCTGGTAGCCCTCGGTGGCCATGATCATGTAGTTGAAGCTGCCGAGGTTCATCCCGTGCTGGGCCCAGGCGTCGAAGTGGTTGCCGGTGGTGATGGTGCCCCCGGTCCGCTTGGACTGGCGGACGCTCCAGTACTGCTTGAACGTCTTGTTGCCCTCGATCGAGGGAGCGTTGGTCCGCGTCGTCTCGTAGATGTCGTACGTGCCGCCGTCGCTGGTGACCGTGCCCTTGAAGGTGCCGGTGGGCCGGTACGTGCCCCAGTTGTCGACGATGTAGTACTCCACGAGCGGGTTCTGCGACCAGCCGTAGAGGGCCAGATAGGCGTTGCCCGAGGGGTTGAAGGAGCCGGAGTACGTCACGCTGCGGCGGCCGCCCGTGCTCCAGCCCTTGCCCGCGACGAAGTTCCCGGTGTTGCGCCAGGACGTTCCGTAACTGCCGCCGGAGCCGAGGTTCATGGAGACGCTGCCGGGGCTGTCGGTCCAGAACGAGTAGTAGTAGCCGTTGTTGGTTCCCGTCTGGTTCGAGGTGACGGTCGTGTCGGCGGTGGCCGTGCCGGGCAGGGCGATCGCCGCGACGACCGCGATCACCAGGGCGAAGGCGCTGCGGATGAACAGCCGTAGGCCGTTGGTGGGTCTGGTGCGGCTCGTCGTTCGTGCGGGGGTCGCGTACATGGGGGATGTCCTCCTGGTCCCGTGAGCAGGTGGGCGTCGGCGGGGGCCTGCCGACGGCGCTCAGTGTTGGACCGGCCCTTGGGGGTGTCAATAGTTTCGGCACGAGTTGCGAAACCTTTGACTGCCCTTCGCCGCAAGGGAGTTGAATGAATGCCCAGCTCAGTCGACACCTCCTCGTCAGTAGCAGGGCACGAATTCGAGCGGAATCGAACCGTCCTCTGATCTTCCACGCCATCGATTTCGAAAGTTTCGAAGCGTTTTGAGATCCCTGCCGGTGATGCCCTCTAAGGTGTGCCGGGTGGTGATCGGTGAGGGTGTACGGGCGGGCACGGACAGTTCCAGTCGGGAGCCGGGGCGGGCGCCGTGGTGGCGGGTCCACCGCGTCCCGCTGATCTCCGTCGCGGCCGTACTGCCGCTGTACGCCGTATGGGCGGCCGTCCTGGCCACCGGCGGGGGCGACCTCGCCGCGCAGCTCGCCTGGGCCGGGTTCACCGCGCGCCACCCGGGATCGGCGTACAACCTGTCCTGGTACGGGGGGACGCACACCGCCAACTACAGCGTCTTCTCCTCGTACGTCATGGCCCTCGCCGGCGTCCGCACGGTCTCCGTCGTCTCCGGGCTCGCCGCCACCTGGCTACTGGCCGGCCTCTTCGTCCGTACGGGCCTGCGCCGCCCGCTCCCCCCCGCGCTGCTCGGCGCGTTCGCCCTGTGGTGCAACGTCGCGTCGGGGCGTACGACCTTCGCGCTCGGCGTGGCCGTCGGGCTCGTCGCCTGCCGGTACGCCCACCGCCCCGTGGTGGCCGTCGTCGCGGGGGCGCCGGCCACCATGGCGAGCCCGGTGGCCGGGCTCTTCCTGGTCGTCGTGGGCGCGGCGTACCTGCTCGACCGGCGGTGGCGCACGGGCGCGGTCCTGATGGTCCCGTTCTTCGCGGTCGTCGGCGCGACGACGCTGCTGTTCCCGTTCCGGGGCGAGCAGCCCATGCACGCGGACCGGGTGTGGATGCCGGTCCTGGTCTGCGCGGTGCTCGCGCTCGCGGCGCCCCGGACCCGGGAGTGGCGGCTGACCCGGTACGGGGCCGTGGTGTACGCGGCCGGCGTGGTGCTGACGTTCCTCGTCGCGTCCCCCATCGGCACGAACGTCGAGCGGCTGCTCGGCCTGGTCGCCGTGCCCGTGCTGTGCGCGGCGGTCCTCGACACGGTCCGGGCCGGGGCGCGGGTGCGTACGGGGTTCCTGACCGCCGTCCTCGTGCTCTCCGGGCTCTGGCTCGTCGACAAGACCGTGGACGACCTGCGCGTGTCCACCCCCGTGCCGGCCTGGGCGTCCCGCACCGAGGGCGTCGTCGCCGCGCTCGACCGGCTGGGCGCCGACCGGGTCCGCGTCGAGGCCGTCCCCGCGCGCAACCACCGCGAGGCCGCCGTCCTCGCCCCCCACGTCACCCTGGCCCGGGGCTGGAACCGCCAGCTGGACGTCGAGCGCGGGCGCCTCTTCTACGAGGGCGGGCTCACCCCGGACCGCTACCGCGCCTGGCTCGACCGCTGGGCCGTGGGCCTCGTCGTCCTGCACCACGGGCGGCCGGACGGACCCGCCGAGGCCGAAGCCGCCCTGATCAGGGGCGGGTTGCCGTGGCTGGACGAGGTGTGGGAGGACGACGGCTGGACGGTCTACCGGGTCCGGGAAGCCACCCCGCTCGCGCCCCCGCCCGCCACGGTCACCGGCGGCGGCGACGCGGACCTGGTCCTGCGTGTGGAGCGGGCCGGCCCGGTCACCGTACGGGTCGCGTACTCGCCGTGGCTCCGGGTGCGGGGGCCGGGCGCGGCCTGTCTGCGGCAGGACGGCGAGTGGACGCGGCTGACCGTGCGGAAGGCGGGGACGTACCGGCTCGACTCGGCGTACGGGCTCGCCCGCTTCACGAAGGGCGGCTGCTGACACGGGCGGGCGGACCGCACCGCTCCCGTGAGATCCCGGCAACACCCGGGCAATGAAATACGGCGGAAACACACGGGGTCCCTCACCGAAACGCGAGCCGGTCACGCTCGCAGTCGCTCCCACCGCTCCCCGCCCCGAGGAGGGACTCCCCCGTGACCCCCGTGACCGTCGCCGCGCCCGGCCTGGACACCGGCGACACCGCCTGGCTGCTCGCTGCCACCGCCCTCGTCCTGCTGATGACCCCCGGGCTCGCCCTGTTCTACGGCGGCATGGTCCGCACGAAGAGCGTCCTCAACATGCTGATGATGAGCTTCGTCTCGATCGCCCTGGTCACCGTGGTCTGGCTGGTCGCGGGCTATGCGCTGGCCTTCGGCGACGACGCGTTCGGCGGGCTCGTGGGGAATCTCGGCCACCTCGGTCTGGCGGACATCGGACCGGACGCGCTGACCGGCGGGGTGCCGACCCTGCTGTTCACGACCTTCCAGCTCACCTTCGCGATCATCACGGCGGCGCTCATCAGCGGTGCGGTGGCGGACCGCACCAAGTTCGCCGCGTGGCTCGTCTTCGTACCGGTGTGGACGCTGCTCGTATACGCGCCCGTCGCGCACTGGGTCTGGGGCCCCGGCGGCTGGATCAAGGACTCGCTGGGCGCGCTGGACTTCGCCGGGGGGCTCGTGGTGGAGATCGCGTCCGGTGCGTCGGGGCTGGCGCTGGCGCTCGTGGTGGGGCCGCGCATCGGATTCCGGAAGGACGCGATGCGCCCCCACAACCTGCCGATGGTGATGCTCGGCGCCGGGCTCCTCTGGTTCGGCTGGCTCGGCTTCAACGGCGGCTCCGCGCTCGCCGCGAACGGACTCGCCGCCGCCTCGATGCTCAACACGATCGTCGCGGGCTGCACCGGACTGCTCGGCTGGCTCTTCGTGGAGCAGCGGCGCGACGGACACCCCACCACCTTCGGCGCGGCGTCGGGCGCCGTCGCCGGGCTGGTCGCGATCACCCCGGCCTGCGGCACCGTCTCCCTCGTGGGCGGCGCCGTGGTGGGGCTCGCGGCCGGTGCCGTCTGCTCGTACGCGGTCGCGTGGAAGTTCCGCTTCGGCTACGACGACGCGCTCGATGTCGTCGGGGTGCACTTCGCCGGGGGCGTCGTCGGCACCCTGCTCATCGGCCTGTTCGCGACCGCCACGATGACCGGCGGCGCGGAGGGCCTGCTGTACGGGGGCGGGGCGGCCCAGCTCCTGAAGCAGGCGGTCGCCGTGGTCGCGGTGGCGTCGTACACCTTCCTCGTGACGTACGGGATCGGCAAGGCGATCGACCGGCTGATGGGCCTGCGGGCCTCCGCCGAGGAGGAGGTCACGGGCCTCGACCAGACGCTGCACGCGGAGAGCGCCTACGATCACGGCGCGCTGGGCCACGCGGCCCCGCAGTCGGCGTCGCTCCCGAGGGACAGGAAGACCACTCCGTGAAGCTCATCACCGCCGTCATACGGCCCCACCGCCTCGACGAGGTCAAGACCGCGCTCCGGGAGGCCGGCGTCCAGGGCCTGACCGTCACCGAGGCCGGTGGATACGGCCGCCAGCACGGGCACACCGAGGTGTACCGGGGCGCCGAATACCGCGTGGACCTGGTGCCCAAGGTACGGATCGAGGCGGTCGTGGACGACGCGGACGAGGAGGCCGCCGTCGACGCGGTCGTCCGGGCCGCCCGGACGGACCGCATCGGCGACGGCAAGGTGTGGGTCCAGCGGGTGGAGACGCTGGTGCGGGTCCGCACGGGCGAGCGCGGGCCGGACGCGCTCTAGGCTCACCGGCGCTTCAGCAGGCCCGTGTCCAGGGCCACCACCACCGCGCGCGTGCGGTCGTTGACGTCCAGCTTGGCGAAGATGCGCAGCAGATGGGTCTTCACCGTGGCCTCGCCGATGAACAGCCGGCGGCCGATCTCCGCGTTCGAGAGGCCGTCCGCGACCGCGTCCAGGACGTCCGACTCGCGGGCGGTCAGGGCGACCGGGGCCGGGCGGCGCATCTTGGCGACCAGGCGCTGGGCGACGCGCGGGGCGAGGACCGTCTCGCCGCGGGAGGCCGCGTGGATGGCGTCCACCAGCTGCTCGCGGGTGGCGTCCTTGAGCAGATAGCCGGTGGCGCCCGCCTCCACGCCGCGTTCGATGTCCGCGTCGGTGTCGTACGTGGTGAGGATCAGCACCCGGGTCGGGGCGGGGCCCGCGACGATCTCCGTGGTGGCGCCGACCCCGTCGAGGACCGGCATGCGCAGGTCGAGCAGGGCGACGTCCGGGCGGAGGTGTTCGGCCAGGGCGACCGCCTCGCGGCCGTTGCTCGCCTCGCCGACGATGTCGAGCGTCGGTTCGGAGCCGAGCAGGGCGACGAGCCCCGCACGCATCACGGTGTGGTCGTCGGCCAGGATGATGCGCAGGGGCGCGGGGGTGGGCGTCATGGCACCTGGGGCCTCTCGTTCAGCGGGATGGTGGCGAGGACGCGGGTGCCGTCGCCGAGCGAGCTGGTGACGGTGAGCCCGCCGCCGAACTCCGCGAGGCGCCGGCGCATGCCGTCCAGGCCGAAGCCCCGGGAGTCCTCCACGACGAAGCCGCACCCGTCGTCGGTGATCTCCAGCTCGGCGCTGCCGGGGTGGGCGGTCAGGACGACGCCCACGGTGGTGGCGGCGGCGTGTTTGCGTATGTTGGCCAGGGACTCCTGGGTGCAGCGGAGCAGGGCGACCCGGGTCGGCTGGTCGCAGTCGATGTCCGCGAGTTCGGCGGTGACCGTGAGGCCGGTGTCCTCGGTGAAGCGGTCCAGCGTGCGGCGGAGCGTCACGGCGACGGAGCCCGCGGCGACCCCGCTGCTGGGGGCGGACCCGACGAGGACCCGGGCCTCGGCCAGGTTCTCCCGGGCCGTCTGCTCGATGGACTGCAACTGCTGGGCGCTGCGCGCCGGATCCGCGGCGAGCTGGGACCTCGCCGCCTCGGCGAGCACGATGATCGACGCGAAGCCCTGGGCGAGGGTGTCGTGGATCTCCCGGGCGAGGCGTTCGCGCTCCTCGGCCGCGCCCTGTCGCTTCTGGCTCTCGGCCAGTTCGAGCTGGGTGCTCTGCAACTCGGCGCGGAGGGCGGCCCGTTCGTCGCGCTGGGCCAGGGCCCTGGGGGTGAGCACGGCCATCAGGACGGCGGCCGCCCAGACGGGGAGCGAGGAGAGGGTGTTGTGGAGGAAGACCTCCGGCTGCCCGCCCTCCCTCAGGCTCCCGCCGACCGTGATCCCCAGCGCCCCGAGCCCCGTGAAGAGGACGGCGCCCCGGGGGCTGTCCACGAAGACGATGAACTGGGCGAGCACCACGGTGTAGAGGGCGCCGTACCCGTCGCCCAGGTAGGCGAGGAGCCCGAGCCCCGCGGCGAGCACCGACAGATAGCCGTACGGGCCGGGCACCCGGCTCTCGGGGCGCAGCCGCACCCGCGCGTAGCAGGCGGCGATGAGGGCCGTCAGTGCGAGGATGCCGAGCTTCCGGTCCCCGGGCGACCCGCCTGCCATCGTGACCAGGGTGACGAGGGCGACGAGGCCCCAGGACAGGGCCTCCCAGCCGTGGAGCACCCAGATCCAGAGCGGGTCGCCGCGTTGGGGCCGTTGAAGCATGTGCGTCAGCCTACGGGGAGGGGTTCGGCGGCGGCCGGGACGTGACGCTTCCGGGGCCAGGCGCGCTCGCCGAGGAGCAGCAGGAGCGACGGCAGGATCATCATCCGGATCACCACGGCGTCCAGGAGGACGGCGACCGCGAGGCAGAAGCCCATCTGCTTCATCTCCGTGAGGTGCAGGAAGACGAAGGCCGCGAAGATCGTGACCATGACGAGGGCGGCGCTCGTGACGACCTTCGCCGAGCGGGCGATGCCTTCGATGACCGCTTCCCGGGCCGTCATGCCGTGGTCCATGGCCTCCTTGATCCGGCTGACGACGAAGACCTGGTAGTCCATCGAGAGGCCGAAGAGCAGCACGAAGAGGAAGAGCGGTACGCGGGAGGCGATGGCGCCGAGCGAGTCGAAGTCCAGCAGCCCTTCGGCCCAGGTGCCCTGGAAGACCAGGACGAGCGCGCCGAGCGCGGCGGCCGCCGACAGCAGGTTGAGGACGACGCCGATCAGGCCGATGACCGCCGAGCGGAAGGCGACCGCGGTCGTGACGAAGGTGAACAGCAGCAGGAATCCGATCACCAGCGGCAGCTTGCCGCGTTCGTGGTGCACGTAGTCCTGCCCGCGTGCCACGTCACCGCTGACCGCCGTGTCGGCGCCGGTGAGCCTGCCGACGGTGGCGGGGATGTAGCGGTCGCGGAGGTGACCCAGCGAGGCGATGGCCTCGTCGGAGGGCGCGGGGTGCGGCACGGCCAGTTCGAGCACGGTGACACGTCCGTCGGCGGAGGTGCGGAGGACGGGCTTCCCGGACCGGGCGAAGAGCGGGTCGGCCTGGGCGCGCCGCCCGAGTTCGGTCAGCGCCGCCCTGGCCTCGGACGCCCGGCCGGGGCTCGTACGGGTCACCACCTCGTGCTTCACAAGGAGTTCGGGGTAGGCCGCGGTCAGCCGGTCGTACACCTGCATGGCCGGGATCGAGCGGGAGAAGGTGTCCTTGCCGGGGTCGACGAGCTTGAGGCCCAGGGCGGGCGCGGCGACGGCGAGCATGACCAGGACCGACGCGCACAGGGTGGCCACGGGGTGCCGCCGCGCGGGGCGCAGGAGGGCGGTGAACATCCGGCCGTTCTCGGGCTTCGGGGACTTGGTGGCGGCCGGGGCACCGCGCTTCACCCGTCGGGCGGCCTTGCGGGCAGCGCGGCGCTCGGCGCGGTGGCCCAGCTTGACCAGCAGGGCGGGGAGCACGGTGAGTGAGCTGAGCACGGCCACGGCGACGACGAGGATCGTCCCGGTGGCCAGCGAGGAGAAGATGACGTCCGTGGCGAGGTAGAGGGTCGCGGTGCAGACGATGACCGCCAGGCCGGAGACCACCACGGCCCGGCCGGCGGTCGCCGAGGCGAGCTCCACCAGTGCCTCGGGGCCGAGCCGGCCGCCCGCGCGGGCCCGTTCCTCGCGTTCGCGCTTGAGGTAGAAGAGCGTGTAGTCGACACCGACCGCGAGGCCCATGAGTAGGAGCATGTTGGTGCCGACGCCCGGGTCGGGCAGCAGGTGCGAGGCCAGCATGGACAGGCCCATGGCCGCGGCGATCGAGGAGAGCGCGAGCAGCAGCGGCACCCCGGCCATCACCACCGAGCCGAAGACGGCCAGCAGGATGACGAGCGTGACCGGCAGGGAGAGCCGTTCGGAGAGCGCGAGGTCGTCGCCGCGCTGGTCGTTGACGCCCTTGCTGATGGCCGGCGAACCGGTCTCCTCCACGACCAGCTCCGGGTGGGCACCGGCCACCTCGGCGGTCTCGGCGAGGAGCGGGACGACGTTCTTCTTGCCGTCCAGCTCGGCGCCCTCCATGACGACGCTCACCCGCAGGGCGGTGCCGTCCTTCGAGGGGACGGGCGCCTCCACGTCGCGTACCTCGTCCAAGGACCGCATGCGGGCGGTGAGTTCGCGGGCCGCCTCGGCCGCCCGGGCGGTGTCCAGGGGGCCGGAGGCCGACCGGATGAGGATGTGTTCGGTGGGCCGGCGCTGGAGTCCGGCGTCGGTGGCCATCGACTCGGCGTGACCGGCCTCGCCGACCCAGAAGTCCTTCGTGGTGGCCGCGTTGGAGCCCGCCGCGATGCCGGCCCCGAGGCAGAGGAGGACGAAGAGGAACCATCCGGTGATCGCGCGCCACGGGTGCCGTGCGCTCCACCGGGCCAGGTGTACGGGTCGAAGTCTCATGCCCTCCATGCTGTTTCGGAGGGGGGCACGTCCGGCAGCGGCGACCGGTGGAACGGGGGGTCCACCGGTCGGTGGACCCGGACTACGGCTCAGGGGCGGTGAGATACCGCTGGACCGTGGCTCCGAGCCAGTCCACGATCTCCTCCCGGCCGAGCGCCACGCTCGCCGGGAAGCGCAGCACGTAACGCGTCAGCGCGAGTCCCAGGACCGCCGACGCGCACAGTGCCGCCCGGGTCGAAGCCTGTTCGGATGCGTGGCCCAGGCGGCGGGCCAGCGGGATGAGCTGGTCGCGCAGCACGGTCTGCATGCGCTCGGCGGCGGCCGGATCGGTCGAGCCGACCCGCAGCAGCGCGGTGAGCTCCCCGTTCTCCTCCCAGAGGGTGAGGAAATGGCGGACCAGCGTGCGGCCGATCTCGTCGTGCGGTTCGAGGCGCAGGCCGGGCAGTTCGGGGTCGATGGCGACGGCCGCCGCGAAGAGGCCCGCCTTGTTGCCGTAGTAGCGCATCACCATCGACGGGTCGATCCGCGCGTCGTACGCGATGGCCCGGATGGTCGCCTTCTGGTAGCCGTCGGCCGCGAACCGCGCGCGGGCCGCGGCGAGGATCGCGGCGCGGGTGGCGTCGGAACGCCGCGCGGCCTGCTGGTTCTCCGTGGTACCGGTCATGCCAACGAGCGTAGGCCAACATCCGTTGACATTCCAGGGTCACGGTCCTACGTTAGCCAACAAGCGTTGGCCAACAGGCGTTGGCAAACCAGCGCAGCCGTATCCCTGGAGGGGGACCGCCATGTCCGTGGAGCTCAACCACACCATCGTTCCGGCCCGTGATCCGCAGGTGTCCGCGCGCTTCCTGGCCGACATCCTCGGCCTGGGCGTCGGCCCGCCACTGGCCCACTTCACGCCGGTCGGGCTGGCCCATCAGGTCACCCTGGACTACGACAGGGCGGAGCGCTTCGAGCCGCACCACTACGCGTTCCTGGTCGGCGACCAGGAATTCGACGCCGCCCTCGGCCGCATCCAGGGCAGCGGAATCACCCACTACGCCGACCCCGCGTGCCGGGAGGCCGGGCGGATCTACGAGAGCGAGCAGGTCCCGGGGCGCCGGGGCACCTACTTCCGCGATCCCGACGGACACCTGATGGAGATCCTCACGCCGGGCGCCACCGAGCGCCGCTGACCGCCGCCACACCCGACCGACGAAGAGGCGCCATGTCACTGAAGAACGTCAACACCGCCCTGGCCACCGTCTGCACGCTGTTCGTCCTCTACCTCGGACTGATCTTCATCCTCGCCCCCGAGGCGTCCACGCACGGCGTGGGCCTGCCCGTGTGGTCGTCCGGCAACGGCGACGGCTTCCTGATCATGAAGGGCACCCGGGAACTGGCCATGGGCCTGATCATCGGCGTCCTGCTGATCACGGGCCACCGCCGCGCCCTGGGCCTGGTCCTGCTGATGGAGGCCGTCGCCCCGTTCGGCGACATGATCAACGTCCTGGCCCATCACGGACCGCTCTCCGCCGCGTTCGGCATCCACGGCCTGACCAGCGCGTTCATCGCGGTCACCGGACTGCTGACCCTCCGCGAGACCGGCCGGGCGCGCACACGCCCCGTCCCGCGGACCGCCTGACGCGAGGACGCCCGGCCGGGAAGTCCCGCCGGGCGTCGTCGCGTTCAGACCCGCGCCGCCAGGCGTGCCTTCGCCTCCGGCCACTCCTCCGCGAGCAGCGAGAAGTACACCGTGTCGCGCCAACTCCCGTCCGGGCGGCGGCGGTGGCGGCGCAGGACGCCCTCCTGGCGGGCGCCGAGGCGGGCGATCGCCTTCCGGGAGCGCTCGTTGAGGTGGTCGGTCTTCAATTGCACGCGACCCATGCCCAGTTCCTCGAAGGCGTGGGTCAGCAGGAGCAGCTTGGCCTCCGTGTTGACCGCCGAGCGCCAGTACGCGCGGCCGTACCAGGTCCAGCCGATCTCCAGGCGTTCGTTCGTCACGTCGACGTCCATGTACGTCGTCCAGCCGACGGCCCGCCCGCTCTCCCGGTGGATGACCGCGAAGGGGACGTACGACGGGTCCGTGAGCAGGCCGGTCAGCGTGTCCTCCATCTCCCGCGGGGTGCGCGGCGCCGGACCGCCGAGCCAGCGCCACACCTCGTCGTCGTCACCGCCGGCGGCGAACAGGTCGTCCAGGTGGGCCGGGGCGAGCGGTTCGACGCGGACGTGGCGGCCGGTCAGGGTCACGGGGAGGGGGTGCGTGGCGGTCATGACGGAAACCCTACCCATGTACGCACTAGCGTCAAGTAGTTTATGCACTAGTGCGTATTTCCGGCGTCCTCCGTGTCCGCCCGCCCCTCGCGCCCGGCCGCCGCGCGCAGGGCCGCCGCCATGGTC
Source organism: Streptomyces sp. NPDC016469 (assembly GCF_040632905.1). NCBI lineage: Bacteria > Bacillati > Actinomycetota > Actinomycetes > Kitasatosporales > Streptomycetaceae > Streptomyces > Streptomyces sp. NPDC016469. The sequence goes on along the minus strand of NZ_JBEYCQ010000038.1, from coordinate 42,151 downwards.
CGGATCTCCGGCAGCTCGTCGTAGAGCGCCTGGCCGGGGCAGCTCGTCCGGTACGTGTCGCGGTGGCCGGAGATGACGTTCAGCACGGCCACCTTTCCCTTGGGGTAGCGGCTCGCGTCGTTGGTCGAGCGCAGCCGCACCGTGCCGCGCGGATCCTCGCCGGGGCGCAGCTTCCACGCCGCGAGGGTCGCCAGGGCCCGCACGACGGGGGCCGGTACCTTCTCGCCGTCGCGGTAGTCGCCGAGCACCGCGATGCCCACGCTGTCGGCGTTGAAGCCCGTGGTGTGGGCGCCGCGCACCGAGCGCGTGATGCCGCCGGCCCGGCCCTCGTAGATCGTGCCGCACCGGTCGACCAGGAAGTTGTAGCCGATGTCGTCCCAGCCCCGGCCCTTGACGTGGGCCTCCTCGACGTTCCGGATCAGCTCCGGGGCCTGCGCGCAGTCGTAGTCGTTCGTCTCGCCGGTGTGGTGGACGAAGACCGCGCGGACGGCGCCCGTGTAGGCGGCGCGCTCCCGGACGATGGACTCGTCCGCGTGCCAGGCCGTCCGGCTGACGATCACCGGCTGCGGCGCGGCCACCGCCCGCGTGCGGGGGGCGGTGGGCGGCGGCTCGGCCAGAATGTGGGGCACCGGGGCGTCCCGCGGCACCAGGAGAGCCAGCGGGAGGACCGCGGCACCCAGCCATATTCGGTGGGGCCACATGGCTCCACCCTGCGGCTGTCCCGCCCGGCCCGCAGATACGGTGGCCGATCGGGTGAAATCGCCCGGACCCGGAATAAGTACGGCGTCCCGGGCCGCCGCGCTCCGGCGATATCCTGGGGGCAGCGGGAGGCCGGGGACGGTCGCCGCGCGGCGGTGGGGCCCGCCGTACCCGAACCGCGGACGCGTGACGCGCCGCCAACGGTCCCTACTTGCGCAGACGCGCGCCCGCGCCCGGCGGGCGCCCCGGCAGGTAGGAGACGTATGCCCGGCACCTTCGCGAGGAACCCGCAGACCGCCGTCGTCGCCGTGGTCGCGCTCGGCGGCGCGACCGGTGCCTCCGCCCGCTACGGCGCCTCGCTGCTCTGGCCCGCCGCGGCCGGCGGTTTCCCCTGGACGACCCTGGTCGTCAATGTGACCGGCTGCGCGGTCATCGGGGTGTTCATGGTGGTGATCAGCGAGGTGTGGGCGGCGCACCGGCTGGTCCGGCCGTTCTTCGGGACGGGGGTCCTCGGCGGGTTCACCACCTTCTCGACCTACGCGGTGGACATCGAACAACTGGTGTCGAAGGACCGGGCCGGCACCGGACTGGTCTATCTCGGAGTGACACTGCTCGCGGCCCTCGCGGCGGTGTGGAGCGCGGTGTGGCTGACGCGCCGCGCACTGGCGTGGAGGCAGGCATGACGACACCCGTGACCGAACCGGGGCTGCGGCTGACCGTTCTGGTCGGCGAGTCCGACAGCTGGCACCACCGGCCCGTGTACGCGGAGATCGTGCACCGGGCGCACGCCGCCGGGCTGGCCGGCGCCAGCGTCTTCCGGGGCATCGAGGGCTTCGGCGCCTCGTCGATGATCCACACCCAGCGGCTGCTGTCCCTGAGCGAGGACCTGCCGGTGGCCGTGGTGATCGTGGACGCGGAGGAGGCCGTACGGGCGTTCCTGCCGGAGATCGCCGAGCTGACCGGCGGCTGCCCGGTGACGCTGGACGCCTGCGAGATCGTACGGAGCCCCGGGATACGGGGGGACCAGGGGTGAACTGGCTGCTCGTGATCGCCGGAGCGGCGGTCGGCGCCCCGCTGCGCTACCTGACCGACCGGGCGGTGCAGTCCCGCCACGACACCGTCTTCCCGTGGGGCACGTTCACCGTCAACATGGCCGGCTGCCTGATCCTGGGCACGCTGACCGGCGCGGTGGCGGCCGGGGCGGCCTCCTCGCACCTTCAGCTGCTGCTCGGAACGGGGCTGTGCGGGGCGCTGACCACGTACTCCACGTTCAGCTACGAGACGCTGCGGCTCGCGGAGGACGGAGCCAAGGTCTACGCGGCGGCCAACGTCGTGGTCAGCGTCGTCGTGGGCCTCGGCGCGGCCTTCGCGGGCGTCACGCTCGCCGAGGCGGTCTGGGCCTGACCCGGCGCTCGGATGCCGGCGCGGTGATGGTGACGGGGACGCCGGAGGGCGCCTGCGCTCCGGTGATGCTGCTCAGCTCGGGGCCGCCGGAGCGGACCTCCGCGATCTGCGGGGTGATGCCCGCGTCGGCCATCAGCCGGGTCATCTCGCGGCGCTGGCTGGGCAGCACCAGCGTGACGACGCTGCCGGACTCGCCGGCCCGGGCGGTGCGGCCGCCCCGGTGCAGGTAGTCCTTGTGGTCGGCCGGCGGATCGACGTTGACGACCAGGTCCAGGTTGTCGACGTGGATGCCGCGCGCAGCGACGTTCGTCGCCACCAGGACCGAGACGTGCCCGCTCTTGAAGCGCTCCAGGGTGCGGTTGCGCTCCGGCTGCGACTTCCCGCCGTGCAGGGCGGCCGCCCGGACCCCGCTGTTGAGCAGGTGGGCGGTCAGCTCGTCCACGGCGTGCTTGGTGTCCAGGAACATGATCACCCGGCCGTCGCGCGCCGCGATCTCCGTCGTGGTGGCGAACTTGTCGGAGGGCCGTACGTAGAGCACGTGGTGCTCCATCGTCGTCACCGCGCCCGCGGCCGGGTCCACCGAGTGGACGACCGGGTCGTTCAGGTAGCGCCGGACGAGCAGGTCGACGTCGCGGTCCAGGGTCGCCGAGAACAGCATGCGCTGGCCGTCCACCGGGGTCTGGTTGAGCAGCTGGGTGACCTGCGGCATGAACCCCATGTCGGCCATCTGGTCCGCCTCGTCCAGCACCGTCACCTCGACCCGGTCCAGGACGCAGTCGCCGCGCTCGATGAGGTCCTTGAGGCGCCCCGGCGTGGCGACGACGACCTCGGTGCCGCCGCGCAGCGCGGCCGTCTGGCGGCCGATCGACATCCCGCCGACGACGGCCGCCAGGCGCACCCGGAGCGGCTTCGCGTACGGGGTCAGCGCGGCGGTCACCTGCTGGGCCAGCTCGCGGGTGGGGACCAGGACCAGGGCGCGCGGATGCCGGGCCTCGGCGCGGTGCCCCGCCGTGCGGGCCAGCACCGCCAGGCCGAAGGCGAGGGTCTTCCCGGAGCCGGTGCGGCCCCGGCCCAGCACATCGCGCCCGGCCAGCGAGTTCGGCAGGGTGGCCGCCTGGATCGGGAACGGCTCGGTGACGCCCTGCGCGGTCAGCGTCGCCAGCACGGCGTCGGGCAGGTCCAGGTCGGCGAAGGCCGCGACGGGGGGCAGCGCCGGCGTGACGGTCCGCGGCAGCTCGTACTCGCCCTGCCGCGCGACGGGCTTGCCGCCCTTCCCGCCGAACCGGCGATCGGGGGCCCCGAAGCGGCCCTGTCCGGAACGCCCGGCACCCCGGGTGCGGAAGCCGCCGCCCGCGCGGGAGCCCGAGCCCGGGGCGCCCTGGCCACGGGAGCGGGAGGAGCGGTCGTGGGAGCGGGGTGTGCGGTCGCGGTTCAAGCGGGACCTTTTCGTCTAGGGATGCGCGCCGGGGCTGTGCGATGCGCCGGTGGGCGGGCGGGCTGCGCGGGGACGGGCCGGGTGTCTCTCGTACGCCGGGTGTGTCTCGTACGGAGCCGGGTGTCTCTCGCACGGATACGTGACCGGCCCCCGGGGCCGCGTCCGGCGGCTCTTTCCGATGGTAACCGGGGCGGGTGCGGGGCGCCGGGCCCGGAAATATGCCCCGGACAAGGACACTGACCGGCCGGTCAGTTGATGACTGCCCGGGCAGGGGCCATAATGTGCGGGTAGCCCTTCACGCATCCCCCGTCGTGAAGGGCTACACCCCTTTGTGGGCGCGCGCAGCGGCGCGCGGGCGTCTTCACGGGCAAGGGACTCCCCTCGTGGCCCCCTGCCCATGTTTTTTCGAGTTAACAGTGACGTAGAGTGTTTGCGCAAGCCCGCTCCGGGCACCGGATCAGATTGTTCCGCTTCCTGCCCACTCCGGGAGCCCGACCGGAAGGCCGCGGTCCGCGGTTCGTTACAGTACGAGCCCGTTGACCGAATCGAGCGCCGCCCGGGGCCGGCAGGGCCCGCGGCGGACGTGAACGTGGGGGCCGGATGGACAACGGCGTAGAGCGCGCGCCGGAGCTGCGGACGCTGCGCCAGAAGGTCGAGTACATGGTCGAGAAGACCTTCCCCGGCCGCAGGATCTCGGGCCGGTTCTTCGCCGACCTGGTCAAGGAACGCGGCGGATCGCTCTCCCACAGCTACTTCTCCAACATCCTGGCCGGCAAGGTGACCCAGCCGTCCGAGGAGATCCTGAAGGCGCTCGGCCTGGGCTTCGGCGTGGACTGGCGGTTCTTCAAGGAGGAGTCCGAGGTCGTGGACGACGTCGTGGCCGGGCTCCAGTTCCTCGCCAAGCGCCGGACCGGCGAGATCAGCGGGCTCGCCGGACGCGGCCTCGACGAGGACGGGCTGCCGCCGGAGCTGCTGCGGTTCGCGATGTCCCTGCTGCGGGACGCCGAGGAGCGCACGCCCCCGGCCGGCGGCGGACAGCAGGGCTGAGCCATGTCCATGCGGAAGTTGCGGAGGGAGTGCGAGGAGGGACTCGCGGAGCTGCCGCTGCCCTCGCCGTTCTCCATACCCGGCCTGGTGGCCAACATGGAGGCGGCCCGGGGCCGGACCATCGTGCTGCACGAGATGCCCGACCGGCTGGCGCGCGTCAACGCCGCCTGCGGGCTGCGCCTGAAGACCGGGGAGACCAGCTTCGTGCTGTACCGCAGGCGCCCCACCGCGTACCAGACGCAGCACGTCATCCTGCACGAGCTGTGCCACGAGTGGTTCGACCACGGCACCTCGCTCGACGCGGAACAGCTCCAGCGGCTGCTGCCCGTCTTCGACACCTCGCTCATCTCCCGGATGGTCGGCCCGGACGCGGTGGTCACCCCGGACGCCGTGCAGGCACGCGCGCAGTACGACACCCACGACGAACGCATGGCCGAATTCGGTGCCTCGTTGATCCCCCGGATGGCCCGGGACGTCACGAGCGATGACATGGTGGGTCGCCTCGCCAACTCGCTCTCGCGCCCGGTCGCCCACCGCCGCGGCGGCCTGTTCCGGCGTACGTAGCATCCCTACCGCCCGACCGCACTCCCCCACACCCGAGGACTTCCGACGTGACCCCGCTCGACCTCGCCGGCTATCTCATAGCGGGCCTGATGACAGCCGTCGCCCTGTGGCGCATGCCGGCCGCCCTGTGGGGTGACGAGGAGGACCGGCGCCGCCGGGCGCTGTGGGGGTGTTACGCGGGATTCGCGCTGGCGCTCTGGACGAAGACCCGGTTCGTGCGCGTCGGACTCAACGACAGCCCGGTGACCGACCTGTCGGTCCTCATCAAGCACTACACGGCGACCATCGCGATTCTGGCCATTCTCAGCTACATCGTGGCGATCTACGGCCGGTACGCGGACGAGGGGGCGATTCCCCGGCACGTGCGGTTCGCCCGGCTCATCCAGCAGGTGGCCACCAAGGCGTCGGTCGCCACCCTCGTCCTGCTCACCGTGCTGTTCTTCACCGTCGTCGACCGCTCCACGCCCTCGGACCGCTTCGTCGCCGACCACGCCGGGCAGTGGGGCGCCACGCTGTACATGAGCGTGTTCTACCTCTACCTCGGCGCCGCGTCCGCCGTCTGCGCGTACCAGTGGGCGCTGGCCACCGGGAGCGCCCGGATGCGCCATCTGCGCGTCGGGCTCGGGATGATGACGTTCGCGATGTTCATCGGCGTCGGGTACACCGTCAGCCGGACGCTCTTCCTCTGGGTCAGCGTCGTGGACCGGCCGAGCGAGTCCTTCGCGCTGGACTTCGACGAGGTCACCGAGGCGGCCCAGGTCGTCCTGTTCCTCTTCTTCGCGGTCGGCGCCTCCATCCCGGCCCTGAGCAACGTCCGCCGCCGCGCCAAGCTCTGGCGGGCGCAGGCCCGGCTGCACGGCCTCTGGTACGAGCTGATGACCGCCTTCCCGGACCAGCCCTTCGAGCCCCCGCGCCCGCTGCGGCGCGAGCTGACCCGCTTCGACACGCCCGCCGACCTGCGCGTCGACCGCTGGGCGGCGGACATCGCGGACGCGGTCGAGAAACTGCGCCACTACGTGCCGGACACACTGCTGCCCGCCGCCGAGGCCGCCGCCGGGGCCGGTTCCGGGTCGCCGCTCGCCGACGCGTACTGGATCAAGGCGGCGCTGATCGCCCGGGACGCCGGGGCGCCGGCCGGTGAGGCGGCGGCCGTAGGCACCCAGCACGCCACCGACCAGGACGACGAGGTCGCCTGGCTCGTCCGGGTCGCGGCCGCCTATCGCACGGTCACCCCGGAACGGGCGCGCCGGATTCTGGAGAACGCTTCCGCAGCGGGCAAGGAGCAGCCGGCATGACCACCGACACCACGGCCGCCCCCGACCACGCCCTCGCGCGGAGGGTGACCGACGTCCTCCAGCCCCGCAACCTGCTGCTCGTCGGCATGCTCGCCATCGGCCTCGCGGCGGCCGGGGACTGGACCGGCGTGCCCTGGGGGCTGCTCGGCGCGCTGTGCGCCGGAATCGTGCCCGCCGGGTACATCGAGTGGGAGCGGGGGCGCGGCACCTGGGGCGACCGCCATGTCGTGGACCGCACCAAGCGGGCGCCGATCTTCTTCGTGATCCTGGGCTCCATCGGCACCGGCTCGGCGGTCATGGTGCTGGGCGGGGCGCCCACCGGCATCCTGGCCGCGATGCTCGCGCTGTGGGCGATGACGGTGGTGCTGCTCGCGGTCAACACGGTGTGGAAGATCTCCGTGGACGCCTCCGTGGCCTCCGCCGTGGTCGCCCTGCTCGCCGCCGCCCACTCGCCGTGGTGGCTGTTCGGGTACGCGATGGCGGCCGCCGTCTCCTGGTCGCGGGTGGCCCTGGGCTACCACACGGTCGGCCAGGTCACGGCGGGGACGGCGCTGGGCGCGGCGACGGCGGCGGCGTTCCTGTTCGTGTGACCCCGCTCAGGGCCCCGCGTCCGGGTCGTCCCGGGTCCGCGAGGCCATGACCGCGATGTCGTCCTCGGCGTTGGGGCCGAAGCGTTCGAGCACCCGGTCGAGGAAGGTCTCCAGATCGCCGTTGTCCGGCAGGGTCAGCTCCCCCAGCCGGGCGACGCACGTGTCGATGTCCTCGCCGCGCCGCTCCACGAGCCCGTCGGTGTACATGAACAGCACCGTGCCCGGCCCGCACTCCATCACCGTGGACCGGTAGCCGCCGAACCCGGTGCCGAGCGGCGGGGCCGCCGGCACGTCGCAGATCCGGGTGCCCGCCGCGCCCGGGTCGAGGAAGACCGGCGGCAGGTGGCCCGCGCTCGCCACCTCGCACAGGCCGCCGTCCGCGTTCACCACGGCGAGCAGACAGGTCGCCGCCCGGTCCATCCCGGACCGCTCCACCATCCGGTCCAGCTGTTCCAGGATGCGGTGCGGGGGCAGTTCCTCGTCGGCCAGGAGGCGCAGCAGCGAGCGGTAGTGGCTCATCGCGACGGCCGCCTCCACGCCGTGCCCCATGACGTCGCCCATCGCCTTCAGGTGCCGCCCGTCGGGCAGCGGGATGACGTCGAACCAGTCGCCGCCCACCAGGACGCTGCGGTCGGCCGGCAGATAGCGGGTGGCGACCTCGATGTGCGGGTGCGGCGGCCGGGGCTCGGAGAGCAGGGAGCGCTGGAGCTCCAGGGCGATGGTGTGCTCGTGGGTGAAGCGGCGGGCGTGGTCGAGATGGACGGCGGCCCGCCCGGCGAGCTCCCGGGCCACCACCACGTCGTCGTCCGAGAAGACGGGCGAGCCGCCGGCCCGGAGCAGGCCGAGTACGCCGATCGGGGCCCCGCGCACCGCGATCGGCACGGCGACCGCCGAGTGCAGCCCGAGCTCCCGGTAGGCGGCGACGCGCTCCGGGGTGGGCGCGGACCGGCTCAGCCGCTCGTCGTCGGTGATGTCCTCGACGACGGGCTGATTGGTGGCCAGGCAGCGCGATACGGCGGCCTCCTCCTGGTAGTCGATGTAGTCACCGGCCACCCCGAACCGGGCGACCTCACCGCTCAGCCCGCGCACGGCCGACATGGCCGCGCGGCGCAGCCGGACCACGTCGGGCGGGGCAGGGCGCACCGGCGGGGCCACGTCCGGGGGGAAGACCTCGACGGCGGCGATGTCGGCGAGGCCGGGGACGACGAGGTCGGCCAGCTCGGCGCAGGTGGTGTCCATGTCGAGGGTGGTGCCGATGCGGGTGTTCGCGCTGTCGAGGAGCGAGAGGTGGCGCTGGGCCTGGGCGAGCCGGCGCTGTTCGTCGTCGGCCATGACCTCCAGCACGATCCCGACGATGCCGGCGACCCGGCCGTCCACCTCCAGGCGGTGGTAGGCGCCGTGCCAGTAGACCCGGGCGGTCCCGGACTCGGCGGGCAGCCGGCCGCTGGAGGTGACCTCGCGGGCCCGGCCGTCCGCGAGCACGGCGCGCATCAGGTCCTCGCGTGCGTCGATGTCGGGCATGACCTCGCCGGGACGGCGGCCGATGTGGGCGGCGGGCGGGATGCCGTTGTGCCGTACGAGGGACGGGTTGACGTACACGTAGCGCAACTCGGTGTCGAACACGGCCACGCCCGCCGTCGTGCCGTCGAGCACGGCGGCGAGCGCCGTGACATCGATGGACGGCGGATGGTCGGCGTGCACCGGCAAGACAAACCTCCTGGAGGCAGGGCGCGGGCCGCCTGCTGCCCGGCCCTTCATCCTCGGTCGCCCCGCACGCTCCCGCATCCGCAGCACCGCCCAGGGCCTGTCCTGAGGATCTTCGTGGGCCCGCGAAGATCCGCCGGACAGGGCCTAGGGGGTGCCTGCCGCGTAGGAGCCCGGGGTCGTGCCGAAGGCGTGCCTGAAGGACTGGATGAAGGCGCTCGGGCCGCTGTAGCCGCAGGCCACGGCCACCGAGGTGACCGAGCCGCCCGAGGCGAGCAGGGTCAGCGCGTGGTGCAGGCGGAGCTGGGTGCGCCACTGCGGGAACGACATCCCGGTCTCGGCGCGGAAGAGGCGGCTCAGGGTGCGGGGCGCCGCGCCGACGGCCGCGCCCAGCTCGGTGAGGGTCCGCCCGTCCGCCGGGTCGTCCTGGAGGATGCGGGCGATGTCGCGCAGCCGGGCGTCCGCCGGGGTGGGCAGGCAGACCCCGAGCGGTTCGACCCGGCGCAGCTGGTCGAGCGCGACGCGCTCCAGGTTGCGCCGGCGGCGGGCGTCGCCGGACGGCTCCGTGTCGTCGGTCAGGCAGGCCACGACCTCGCGCAGCAGCGGGGTGACGGCGAGGACGGTCGGCCGGTCGAGCCGGAGCGGGTTGTCGTCCGGGGCGAAGCTGAGCGCCCGCAGCTCGGTCGGCCCGTACGCGAGGTGCGCGTGGAGGACACCGGCCGGGATCCACACCGCCCGGTGCGGGGGCACGGCCCAGACCCCGAGCGGGGTGGCGACCTCCAGGACCCCGCGCGACGGGCAGACGAGCTGGTGCTCCAGGTGGTGGTGGCTCTCGATGCGCTCCTGGTGCGCGAGCGGGACCCGGGCCGGGCCGTGCAGAGTGCGGCAGGTTGGCGACATAAGCAGGCAGATTATCGCTAGCCCGCTCCCACGCCCGGCCGGAATCCTCGAAGGGACCTTCAACGAGGAGCACCTTCATGACCACCGACGACGCCGCACCGGCCGGCGCCCCGCCCGCCGCGGCCGCCGCGCCCGTCTCCGCCTGGCGGCGGATGCGGATGTGGGGCGCCGCGCACGCCGTGGACGACCTCTACCAGGGCCTGGTGCCCGCCTGCGTCCCGTACTTCGTGCTCGACCGGGGCTACAGCTATGTCGCCGCCTCCGGGCTGACCCTCGCGGCGGCCCTCGGCAGCTCGGTGCCGCAGCCGTTCATCGGACTCGCGGTGGACCGCTACCGGCTGCCCCGGCTGGCGCCCGCCGGGCTGGCCGTCGCCGGGATCGGGCTCGGCCTGTCCGGTCTGGTGCGGCCGTACGCGGCCGTCTGGCTGCTGATCCTGCTCTCCGGGCTCGGCGTGGCGATGTTCCACCCGGCGGCGGGCAAGGCGGCCCGGGAGGCGGCGGGCGACAGCGCGTCCGCGATGAGCGTCTTCGCGGCTGGCGGCAGCGTCGGCTTCTTCCTGGCCCCGGTGCTCGCGACCCCGGCGCTCGTCGCGATGGGGGTCGGCGCGACGGCGCTGTTCGCCCCGCCCGCCGTCCTGATGGCGTTCGTCCTGCTCCGGCACCGCCCGGCCGCCGCCCCGGTGCGCAGGGCGGGCCGGGCCGGGCGGGACCGGTGGCGGCCGTTCCTCTTCCTCACCGGGATCGAGGTGGTGCGCTCGGTGGCGTTCTTCGGGGCGATCACCTTCATCGAGCTGTTCTGGATCCGCCACCTCCACTCGGGCCGGGGCGTCGCCGGTGTCGCGCTCGCCTGCTTCCTGGTCGGCGGGGTCGCCGGCACGCTGCTCGGCGGCCGGATCGCGGACCGCGTCGGCATGGTCCGTACGGTGCAGCTGGGCGGCCTCGCCGCCGTACCGGCCCTGCTTGCCCTGCGGTTGACCCCGGGCACCCTGCTGCCGCTGGTCTTCGCGGTCCTGGCGGGGCTGACGCTCAACGTGCCGTTCGCCGTCCTCGTGAAGCTGGGTCAGGACTACCTGCCGGGGCGCCCGGGCACGGCGGCCGGGGTCACACTGGGCCTCGCCGTCAGCATCGGGGGGCTGATCGCCCCGGCGCTGGGCGCGGCGGCGCAGGCGTACGGGCCGCAGGGCGTGTTCACGATCCTCTGCGCCATCCCCGTACCGGCCGTGCTCCTCGGGCTGTTCCTCACCGAGCCGGAACCGTCCTCGGGTGTCTGACCGTCCCCGGTGACGGAGGCATGCTGTACGCGACACGGGCGGCACCACCGCCGCCCGGGAGCAGCACACCGAAGGGCACCCCATGGGATCGTCACCGCAACTCGGCACGCCCGTACCGGACTTCACCCTCGCGGGCGGTGTCCTCACCGGGGACGCCTTCGAGCGGCGCGCCTACTCGCTCGCCCAGGCGGGCGGGCGGGCCCTGGTCCTCGCCTTCTACCCGGGCGACAACACCACCGTATGCACCAAGCAGTTGTGCGCGTACTCCTCGGGCATGGAGACCTTCGAGGCGCTGGACGCGGAGGTGTGGGGGATCAGTCCACAGGGTGTGGACAGCCACGAGTCGTTCGCCCGCGCCCATGGGCTGCGCATGCCGCTGCTGGCGGACCCGGGCCGGGAGACCGCCCGGGCCTTCGGCGTCGCGGCGCCCGGGATCGGGGTGCGGCGCGCGGTCTTCCTGGTCGACGCGGAGGGGGTGCTGCGGTGGAAGCACGTGGCGCTGCTGGGGGCCACGTTCCAGTCCCTGGACTCCCTGGCCGACCGTCTCTCCGGCATCAACAACAAGTAAAAGATTGCCGGGTTCCGGCAGTGTTGCCTCGGGGGTGCGTATGGGACCATCCAGCCAGTTCGACGGAAAAGCAGCACAGGGGACGACGGGGCCGGGAGGGGTGATCGGATGACCTTGTTCCTGGGTCTCGGCATCGCGGGGATCGCCCTGCTCGCCCTGTCGCTGATCTTCGACGGAATCCTGGAGGGCCTTTTCGGGGGCCTGCTGGAGGGCCTGTTCGGCGGGCTCGTCTCCCTTCCGGTGATCGCGGGCTTCCTGTCGATGCTCGGCTTCGGCGGCGCCATCGTGCTCGGCACGACCGGTGCGGGCACCCTCGTCGCCACCCTGGCGGGGGTCGCGGCCGGGCTGGTCGCCGCCCTGCTGACCTGGAAGTTCAGCCGCGCCCTGATGCGGGACCAGACCGACGCGACTCCGCGCGACGAGGACCTGGTCGGCACGTCGGGGTCGGTGGTCACCGCCATCCCGGCCGACGGCTACGGCGAGGTCCTGCTCCGCCTCGGCGGCCAGCTCGTGAAGCTGTCCGCGAGGAGCGCGGTGCCGGTCGCGCGCGGCGCCGAGGTCTGGGTCGAGGCGTCGCTCTCCAGCACGTCGGTGTCGGTCCGTCCCGTCGAACGCTGACCGGTACGCCCGGCCCCATCACCGCTCGTCTCACGACTGCCCCCGTCAGGAGGCAGAGGGGGAAACCGCATGAGTCCCGTAATGATCGCGATCGCCGGAGTCGTCGTACTCCTCTTCCTGCTCGCCCTCGCCGTGATCACCCGTTACAAGGTGGCCGGCCCCAGCCAGGCGTTCATCATCACCGGCCGCCGGGGCAAGAAGTCCGTCGACCCGGTGACCGGCCGGACCAGCATCGACAACAGCGGCCAGAAGGTCGTCGTCGGCGGCGGCGTCTTCGTCGTGCCGTTCGTCCAGCAGAAGTTCACCCTGGACCTGTCCAGCCGGCACATCCCGGTCGCCGTGCGCGGCGCCGTCACCCTGCGCGGCGTCAAGGCGCACCTCGAAGGCGTCGCGATCGTGAAGGTCGGCGGCAGCGAGGACGCGATCCGGGCCGCCGCCCAGCGCTTCCTGCGCCAGCAGGACGGCATCGTCGGCTTCACCCAGGAGGTGCTCTCCGGCGCACTGCGCGCCATCGTCGGCCGGATGTCCGTGGAGGACATCATCCGCGACCGCGCCGCGTTCGCCGGCCAGGTGGCGGAGGAGGCCGAGGCCAGCCTGTCCGGCCAGGGCCTGATCCTGGACGCCTTCCAGATCCAGGACATCACCACCGAGGGCTCCTACCTGGAGGACCTGGGCCGCCCCGAGGCCGCCCGCGCCAAGCAGGAGGCCGACATCGCCGAGGCCATCGCCCGCCGCGCCTCGGAGCAGGCCCGGCTGAAGGCGGCCGAGGAGATCGCGATCGCCGAGCGGACGTTCTACCTGAAGCAGGCCGAGATCAAGGCCGAGACGGAGGCCGCCGCGGCCAAGGCCAACGCCGCCGGTCCGCTCGCCGAGGCCGCCCGTCAGCAGGAGGTGCTCACCGAGCAGGAGAAGGTCGCCGAGCGCCAGGCCGCACTGACCGACCGCGAGCTCGACACCAAGGTCCGCAAGCCCGCCGACGCCGCCCGCTACCAGGCGGAGCAGGAGGCGGAGGCCCGCCGCATCGCCCAGGTCAAGGAGGCCGAGGCGGCCGCCGAGCGCGCCCGGCTCACCGGTCAGGGCGAGAAGCTGCACCGCTCCGCGCTCGCCGAGGCGGTCCGCATCGAGGGCGAGGCGGAGGCCGCCGCCATCGCGGCGCGCGGTGCGGCCGAGGCCGAGGCCATGCGGAAGAAGGCCGACGCCTTCGCGCAGTACGGCGACGCGGCCGTGCTCCAGATGCTCGTCGAGGTGCTGCCCGAGGTCGTCGCCAAGGCCGCCGAGCCGATGAGCGCGATCGACAAGATGACCGTCATCTCCACGGACGGCGCGAGCCGGCTGTCCCGTACGGTCACGGACAACGTCGCCCAGGGCATGGAGCTGCTCAGCTCCACCACCGGGGTCGACCTCGCCGCGCTGCTCCAGAACCTCAAGGGCGCGGTGCCGAAGCCGGCCGAGCCCGTCGCACCGGCCCCGGCGGCCTCGCCGGAGAAGAACGGGAAGATCGAGATCGGCGACTGATCCACCGTACGAACGGACCCGCGTGCCCGGCCGGTTGCGCAACCGGCCGGGCGTTCGTGTGCCGGGGTCCGGGACGTAACGGGACGGTGGCCGGAAAACGCCCCTCAGGGGTGGCGCATACCTCCGGATAAGGTAATGCGAGCCTAAAGAGATCACCAAGTGCCTCGCGCGTGCCGCGCTCCTCGGGAGGAAGCCATGGGAACCCACCGCACCACGCTGCCCGGAGTCGGCGTCCAGTACGACTACACCACCGAGTCGGGGCAGCACATCTCCGTGGTGGTCCACCACGACGGGCGGCGGTTCATCGGCTTCTACGACCAGGACGACCCTGATTCGTGCCGGCTCTCCGTCCCCCTGACTCCACAGGAGGCGACCGGTCTCGCGCACCTCATCGACGCGGCGCCCATCGACGCCGTACGGACCGAGGGCATCGACCTGGTCACCGAGCACATCCCGCTCGGCACCCGCTCGCCGTACGGCGGCCGGCTGCTCGGCGACACCAAGGCGCGGACCCGGACCGGCGCCTCGATCGTGGCGGTGCTGCGCACCCACAGCGCGCACCCGTCACCCGGGCCGGACTTCCGGCTGGCCATCGGCGACACGCTCGTCGCCGTCGGAACGCGCGAGGGCGTCGACACGCTCTCCGAGATCATCGCGGAGGGCTGACCGTGCACGACACGACCGCACTGCTGGTGGAGCTCGGCTCCGTCATTCTGGGACTCGGCATCATCGGGCGGTTCGCCGGCCGGATAGGGCTCTCGCCGATCCCGCTCTATCTGCTGGCCGGGCTGGCCTTCGGCGAGGGCGGGCTGCTGCCGCTCGGGGCCAGCGAGGAGTTCACCGCCGTCGGCGCCGAGATCGGCGTCATCCTGCTACTGCTCCTGCTCGGCCTCGAATACAGCGCCTCCGAGCTGGTGACCAGCCTGAAGACGCAGTACCCGTCCGGGGCCGTGGACTTCGTGCTCAACGCGACCCCGGGCGCGGTCGCCGCGCTGCTGCTCGGCTGGGGGCCGGTCGGGGCCGTCGCGCTCGCCGGTGTCACCTGGATCTCCTCCTCCGGCGTGATCGCGAAGGTCCTCGCGGACCTGGGACGCCTCGGCAACCGGGAGACCCCGGTCATCCTCGGCGTGCTGGTCATCGAGGACCTGTCGATGGCGGTCTACCTGCCACTGCTCACCGCCATGCTCGCGGGCGTCGGCCTCGCCGGCGGCAGCATCGCCCTGCTGATCGCGCTCGGCACGGTCGGCCTGGTGCTCTACCTGGCGCTGCGGCACGGCCGCCTCATCAGCCGCGCGGTCTCCTCCGACAACCCGGAGATGCTGCTGCTCGTCGTGCTCGGGCTGACCGTCCTGGTCGCCGGGGTGGCCCAGCAGCTCCAGGTGTCGGCCGCCGTGGGCGCGTTCCTCGTCGGCATCGCGCTCTCCGGTGAGGTCGCGGAGGGGGCGCGCAAGCTGCTGACCCCGCTGCGGGACCTGTTCGCCGCCGTCTTCTTCGTGTTCTTCGGGCTCTCCACCGACCCGGCCGAGATCCCGCCGGTGCTGCTGCCGGCCGCGCTGCTCGCCGTCGTCACCGTCTTCACGAAGATCGGCACCGGCTGGTACGCGGCCCGGCGCGCCGGCATCGGACCGCGCGGGCGCTGGCGGGCGGGCGGCACGCTCGTCGCGCGCGGCGAGTTCTCCATCGTCATCGCCGGTCTGGCCGTGGCGACGGAGCCCCGCATCGGCCCCATCGCCACCGCGTACGTCCTGATCCTGGTCATCGTCGGCCCGCTCACCGCGCGCTGGACCCAGCCGGTGGTCGAACGCGTCCAGAAGTGGCGCGGCAAGGACGCGGGGGCTCCCGCGCCGGTCGCGGCCGGCGGTGAAGCGGTCCCCCCGGCCCGGGAAGAGGTCTCGGCGTCGTCCGAGTGACCGCGTGGCGTCAGGCCCCGGCCGGCAGGTCCGGCGTCCACCCCAGCGGGTAGGCGTCGGTGCCCTCCGCGGGGGCCGCCGCCTCGCCGCCCGCGTCGGTGAACGCCCGCAGCGCGTCGATCAGCGCGGCGCGCTGCTCGGGTGCGATGCGCTCCACGATCGAGGCGACCTCCCGGCGGCGGCCGGCCGTGACCTCCTCGACCAGGCGGTGGCCCTCGGGCGTCACCCGGAGCACCGTCTCGCGGCGGTTGACCGGGTTGACCTGACGCTCCGCGAGGCCCGCCGCGATCAGCCGGTCGAGCATCCGCATCGCGGTCGAGGGGTTCACGCCGAGGCGTTCGGCGAGGGTGACGAGCTTGGCCTCGCCGTGCGTGGAGAGCACCACGAGCAGCCGGAACTGGGGCAGCGTCACCCGGTCCTCGACCGCCGCGAGCGACCGGGCGGACACCGCGACCAGCAGTCTCGACGCGGTCAGCACCGCGCGCGTCACCGCGTCGACGTCGTCCCCGCCCGGGGCGGTCGGGGGGTCATCGGGTGCCTGTCCGTGCGCGGCCATGCCCCTTTTTACCGCGCCCGGCCCGCTTACTCGAACCGGCCGCCATCCGATACGGAAACGCCGCCCAACCGGTACCGGACCGACAGCGGCGCGCACTGGCCCCGACCTTTGGATTGTGCAACGTTTGCATAGTGACGCATGAATCCGCGGCTTCGCCCGCTCCCCGGCGCCCGGCCCCGCCGACCGGCTGGCGGCGCACCGCCTTCCGGCTGCCCGTCCACATGTTCCGCATGGGGCTCGGGCCGCTCTTCGGGGGCCGGCTGCTGCTGCTCGTCCACACCGGACGCGTCTCGGGCCTCCCCCGCCGGACCGCCATCGAGGTCGTGGAGGCGGGCTCCCAGGAGGGCCGGGCCTGCTGGACCGTCGCCTCGGGCTTCGGCCCCGGCGCGGACTGGTTCCGCAACCTGGAGCGCACCCCGCACGCCACGGTGCAGGTCGGCCGCAGGTTCCACGCGGTGACCGCGCAGGTGCTGACCGCCGAGGAGGGCGGCGAGCTGATGGTGCGGTACGCGCCCCGCCACCCCGGGGTCGCCCGCCGGCTCTGCGCGTACATGGGCTTCGAGGTGGACGGCGGTACGGAGGACTACCGGCGGGTGGGCGAGGCGATCCCGTTCGTCCGGCTCACCGAGGGCGCGAAGCGCTAAGCGCGCGCCGGTTCCGGCTCCTCGGCCAGGTGCGGGCGGGGCGCTCCGGGCCGGTACAGGAGCAGGGTGACGACGAGCCCGAGGGCGAAGAAGCCCGCGGACCACCAGTACGCAGTGGCATAGCTCTCCAGCTGGGCCCGGGCGACGACGGGCGGGGTCGGCCGGCGGCCCACCAGGTAGTTCGTGGCGGCGCTGGTGGCGAGGGTGTTCAGCAGGGCCGTGCCGATGGAACCGCCGACCTGCTGGCTGGTGTTGACCATCGCCGAGGCCACCCCGGCGTCCCGCGCCGCGACGCCCGCGGTGGCCAGGTTCATCGCCGTGGCGAAGACCATGCCGAGGCCGATGCCCAGGCAGAGCGTCGGCGGCAGCACATGGGCGGCGTAACCGCTCGACAGATCCAGGGCGGTGAGCCACACCATCGCGGCGGCCGCGATGCCCATCCCGGTCGGGACGATCGGTTTCGCGCCCAGTCGCGGCACCAGCACGTTCGTCGTCGTCACCGACGAGACGATCATGCAGGCGACCATCGGCAGGAAGGCGAGCCCGGTGGAGACCGGCGAATAGCCCAGGCTCTTCTGCAAGTAGTACGTGAGGAAGAGGAAGACGCCGAACATCCCCCCGCCGGAGATGAACATCGCGAGGAACGACGCCGCCCGGTCCCGGTCCAGCACCACCCGCATCGGCAGCAGCGGATGCGCCGCCCTGGTCTGCCACCACGCGAAGGCCGCCACCAGCACCGCGCCCGCCGCCAGGAACCCCCAGGTCAGCGGCGAACTCCAGGCGTGCGACTCGGCCTGGGAGAAGCCGTAGACGATGCAGAAGAGACCGGCCGAGACGAGCAGCGTCCCCGGGATGTCGAGCCGGGGCCGGTCGCCCGGCGCGCCCGCGGTCAGCAGCCGCCACCCACCGGTGAACGCGAGGAACGCGAAGATCAGGTTGACGTAGAGGCACCAGCGCCAGTCCAGGTACTCGGTGAGCACCCCGCCGAGCAGCAGCCCCACCGCACCGCCCGCCCCCGCGATGGCGCCGTAGATCCCGAACGCCTTGGCCCGCTCCTTGGGCACGGTGAACGTCGTGGTGAGCAGGGACAGCGCCGCCGGGGCGAGCAGCGCGCCGAACAGGCCCTGGAGGGCGCGGGCCAGCACCAGGACCTCGAAGCTCGGGGCGGCACCGCCGATCGCGGAGGCGACCGCGAAGCCGACGAGGCCGGTCAGGAAGACCACCCGGCGGCCCACCAGGTCGGCGATGCGTCCGCCGAGCAGCAGCAGCGAGCCGAAGGCGAGGGCGTACGCCGTGACGATCCACTGCCGGTTGCCGTCGCTGAAGCCGAGGTCCTGCTGGGCGGACGGCAGCGCGATGTTCACGATCGTCGCGTCGAGCACCACCATCAGCTGGGCGAGGCCGATCACCCCGAGCACCCACCAGCGGTGGGACGGGTGCTCCTCACGGGGGTTCGCCCGGCGGGCTCCTGCTTCCCGGGGACCTGCTTCACGGGCCATGGGGCGGATCTCCCTCGCTGCGCACACCGCCGGAATCCCCCGGCTGATCACGCTAGGCGGAGGGCGCCGGTCCCGCATGTGGAGCCGTTCGGACGGGCGGGGTACGGCTGGCCGGGTGCTCGCGGCGGACACGCGACCCACAAGCAGTTGATCACACATAGTGACTGCTATTTCTGCTGCATGACCCGCAGACAACTCTCGTCGCCGCTGGGCGGATCCGTACGGGCCCCGCGGCTCGCCGCAGCGGCGCTGGCCCTCGCCCTCGGCGTGGCCGGCTCCCTGGCCCTGGACACCGGCCAACTCGCCCACGCGCAGCCGCGCCAGGGCGGCTCCACCTTGCTCGAGGAGACGTTCACCCAGGCCACGGCCCCGGAGTTCACCGGGGTCGGCTCGGCCTGCCTCACCGGAGCGCCCGAGGCCGACGCCCTGCCGGGGCCCGGCAACCACCCGCTCGGAGGCTGCACGGCGGGCATCGGCCCCGTGCCGCCCAACGACGCCGCCCCGCGCGGCTACCTGCGGCTGACGGACTCCTCCAACGACCAGTCCGGCGCAGTCCTCTACAACCACGCGCTGCCCGCCGACCACGGCCTGGACGTCACCTTCGACCAGTGGCAGTACGGCACCACCACGGGCGCCATCGCCCCGGCCGACGGCATCTCGTTCTTCCTGGTCGACGGGGAGGCCCAGCTGACCCACCCCGGCGCCTTCGGCGGCAGCCTCGGATATGCGCAGAAGCTGCCCGACGACGACCCGAACGCCGAGTTCCTTCCCGGTGTGGACCGCGGCTATCTGGGAGTCGGACTCGACGTCCTCGGCAACTACTTCGGCGACTGGGAACACCGGGGCAACGGCTGCCCGCCCGACCAGCGCTCGCCCGCGGGCACGGCATTCCACGTGCCCGCACCCGGGCCGAACATGGTCACGCTGCGCGGCCCCGGCGACGGCATCGAGGGTTACTGCTTCCTCACCGCCACCACCAGCAACTTCTCGACCACCGGCCCCTGGCCGTCGACCCTCCCCGGACAACTGCAGGGGCCGACCACCGAGGTGTCGGGCGATCCCGTCCAGGCCGAGCAGGACCTTGAGCCCTCGCGCCGCCGCGTGCACGTGGTGATCACCCCGGCACCGGACCCGCAGGTCACCGTGTCCATCGACTTCAACGACGGCAACGGCTCCCAGCAGGTCCTCCAGGCCGACGCGCCGACCCCCGTGCCGTCGACGTACAAGTTCGGATTCGCGGCCTCCACCGGCCTGTTCACGGACACCCACCTCATCCGCAACGTGGCCGTGCGCACCGAACGGCCGCTGCCCCGGCTGAACCTCGTCAAGCAGGTGCGGCAGCCGCTGCCCGGCGACCTCACCGTCGGCTCGCAGGTGCCGTACGACTTCGTGGTCACCAATGCGGGAGGCACGACCATCGACGACCTCGCCGTCGACGACCCGAAGACCGGCCCGGTCTCGTGTCCCGTGACGAGTCTCGCGCCCGGTGAGACGGTCACCTGCACGGCGACGTACACGGTGACGCCCGCCGACGTCGCCAACGGCTCGATCGACAACACGGCCACGGCGTCAGGTACGTCGGGTGGCGAGCCGGTCACCTCCCCGCCCTCGTCGGAGACCGTGCCGATCGAGCGGGTGCCCGGCATCTCGGTCGAGAAGCGGGTCGAGACCCCCGGCCCCTACTCGGTCGGGCAGACGGTCACGTACGCCTACACCGTCCGCAACACCGGCGGAGCGGAGCTGACCGACGTCGTGGTGCACGACGACCACGTCACGGACATCACCTGCGAGGCGACCACGCTGGCCCCGGCGGAGGAGGCCGGTGACAGCACCACGTGCACCGGCACCTACACGATCACCGCGGCCGACGGTGCGGCCGGTTCCGTGACCAACACCGCCACGGCGACCGGTACGGCGGACGGGGAGACCGTCACCTCGCCGGAGACGTACCAGACCCTCCCCGTCGGGCAGCCCCATCTGACGCTGCACAAGAAGGCCGTCTCCAAGGGCCCCTTCCGGGTCGGCACCGAGGTCCGTTACGCGTACACGGTCACCAACACCGGCAGCACCCAGCTGCACGACGTGCACGTGGCGGACAACCGGGTCGCCTCGGTGGTCTGCGACGCGACCACGCTGGCACCCGGGGCGAGCACCACCTGCCACGGCACCTACCGCATCACCCAGGCAGACATCGACCTCTGCCGGCAGAGCGGCACCCGCGGCGGCGGTGGCGGCGGTGGCAAGGGCACCATCACGTGCCGGATCACCAACGTGGCCCAGGCCGGTGCCACCGGCCCGCAGGGCGAAGGGATCGCGAGCGACACCGCCTCGGCCACGGTCACCGTCACGGTCAAGGGCAAGAAGTGCAGGTGTCACAAGCACGAGGGCAAGCAGCACAGCGGCGGCTGACGCACCCCGCGCACCGGTCGGCGCCGCACCCTCCCAGGGGCGGCGCCGATCCGTGTGCCGGCCGAAAGTCCGCCTGCCGGGCCCGCCCCGCGGGCGGACGGCGCTGCTTTCGCACCACGCCTCAGACCTCTTTGGCGGGCCAGTCCAGCAGCCGGGCGCCGATCACCGCGGTCTGGAGCGTGTAGCGGTGCTGGGGGTCCGCCGGGTCGGAGCCGGTCAGCTGGTGGATGCGCTCCAGCCGGTACGTGAGGGCCCGGACGCTCAGTGAGAGCCGGCGGGCGGTCTCGGCGGCGACACAGCCCGCGTCGAAGTACACCGACAGCGTCCTGAGGAGCGGTTCGGCGCCGCCCCTGGCCTTCTGGAGCGGGCCCAGCTCGCTGCGTACGAGATCGGCCATGGCCTGCCGGTCCCGGGTCAGCACCGGGTAGACCAGCAGGTCGGTGGCGTAGAGCACGGGGTCGTCGAGGTCCATCCGGTCCGCCAGGTCCAGTGCGTCCAGCGCCTCGTCGTACGACTGGACGACGCCGCCGGGGCCCGGGTGCGGGCGGCCAATGGCGACCCGGCCGCCGTCCGTCGCCGCGTGCGCCTGCTTCGCGAAGTAGCGCAGGACGTCGGGCTGGCTGCCGGGCGCGACGCACACCATGCGCCCGTCCTTCGTGGTGAGCAGGATCTTGCGCCCGCTGAACCGGGCCAGCATCGCCGACTCCACGTGCCGGGGCACCGCTTCCGTCTCGGTGTACGCCTCCGGGCCCGTCGCCACCGCCACCGCGTGGGCGCGCGAGAGACGCAGCCCGAAGCGGGTGGCCCGCTCGGCGAGCCGGCCCAGATCGCTGCGCCCGTACAGCAGGTCGTCGATGAACTCGCGCCTGGCGGCCTCCTCGCGGCGCACGGTGAGGCGCTGGGCGCGCTCGAAACCGTCGGCGAAGGCGTCGACCGCCTGCTCCATCGCGGCCAGCACGCTGTCGGCGGAGGCGGCCGCGGCGGCGGGGGTCGCGCCGGGGGCGGGGGCGGGCCAGGCGGCGCGGGTCTCGGCGAGATGCATGCGGACGAGGGCGCGGAGCTGGTGGCCGGCCTCGGCGGCCTCCCGCCCCAGGGCGCGGCGGGAGTCCAGCTCCTCGCGGGTGAGCCGCCGGCCCGAGACGGCCGCCTCGCCGAGTATCCGTGCGTAACCCTCCAGAAAGCTGTCGGGGATCACCGGTTCCGCCACGCGTCCGCCTCCGTTCCTGTTCCGTACCGACACCCGCCCAACGCACGGGGGCCGGTGCCGGTGCCCGGCACCGGGGAACGGCGAACGTTGCCGTGTTCCGGCAATGCGACCGGGCGTCCACGGATGACACGATCCTGCCAGCACCAACCGGGGGACCACGGGGGAAAACGGGGGAATCACGGGGGTGCACGGGGGATCGGGGGAAGACCCGGATGCCGCGGTGTCGTCGAGGGTGACACCGCGGCACCGTGGTCACCGACCGGTCCGCGCGGGCACCGGCGGCACCACCACCGCCGGCGGAACGGCAGGGGGTCGGAACCGATGCGGGAATTCATGGACGCGACGCTGTCCTTCCCGGCCGTGCTCTTCGCCGCCGCGCTGGTCGTCGTCATCGCCTTCTGGCTGCTCGTCCTGGTCGGCGCGGCCGACCACCACTCGTTCGACGCCGACCTGGACGCCGATCTCGCGGGCGTCGGAGGCGTCCCGGTCACCGTTTCGGTGTCCCTGATGATCGCCGTCGGCTGGTTCTCCGCCCTGACCGGTTCGGTCCTGGTGCACCGCTCGGGCGCCACCGGACCGCTGCGCGCCGTGCTGGCCTGTGCGGTGCTCGCCGGGGCGCTGCTGCTCGCCTGGGGTGCGGTGCGACTGCTCGTCCACCACTTCCGCCGCCTCTTCCCCGACCAGCCCCCGCCATCGCGCCAGGACTTCCTGGGCCGCGTCTGCACGATCCGTACCGGCTCGGTCTCCGCCGACTTCGGCCAGGCCGAGGTCACCGCCGACGACGGGACCACCGCCACCGTCCAGGTGCGCCAGCTGGAGCCCGTCGACGCGGAGCTGGCCTCCGGACGCTCCGGGCTGCTGTACGCGTACGACGAGGCCGGGGAGTTCTTCTGGGTCTCGGCCTACGACAAGGCGCTCGATCCGGGTCCGCCACCCGGCCGTACGGCCTCCGGCCCCGCCGTCTGAGCCACCGCTCCTCTCAGCGCGGTGCGCCCCTCCGGCCTGCCCGGACGCCGTGTGCCGTCACGCCGTGTTTCACGTGAAACCGCTCATTTCCGCACCACCTGCCGCCAAGGACTGTCATGGATGCCATCTCCTTGGGCCTCGGCCTGCTCGTCGCCGTGGTCCTGCTCATCGCCGTAGCCGTGCTGCTGATCATCACCCGGCTCTTCCGCAAGGTGGAGCAGGGCAAGGCCCTGATCATCTCCAAGACCAAGAAGGTCGACGTGACCTTCACCGGTGCCGTCGTCCTGCCGGTGCTGCACAAGGCCGAGTCCATGGACATCTCGGTCAAGACCATCGAGATCCGGCGCACCGGGCGCGAGGGCCTGATCTGCCAGGACAACATCCGCGCCGACATCCACATCACGTTCTTCGTGCGGGTCAACAAGACCGTCGAGGACGTCAAGAAGGTCGCCCAGTCCATCGGCACCGAGCGCGCCAGCGACAAGGTGGCCATCCAGGAGTTCTTCGCGGCGAAGTTCTCCGAGGCGCTCAAGACCGTCGGCAAGCAGCTGGACTTCGTGGACCTGTACACGAAGCGCGAGGAGTTCCGAGACCGGATCATCCGGGTCATCGGTACCGACCTGAACGGCTACCACCTGGACGACGCGGCAATCGACTTCCTGGAGCAGACCCCGATGGCGCAGCTCGACAGCGCCAACATCCTGGACGCCCAGGGCATCCGGAAGATCACCGAGCTGACCGCGATCGAGCACGTCCGCACCAACGAGTTCCAGCGCACCGAGCAGAAGGAGATCACCCGGCAGGACGTCGACGCCCGGGAGACCATCCTGGAGCTGGAGCGCCGGCAGGCCGAGGCGGAGATCAAGCAGCGCCGCGAGGTTGAGACGCTGCGGGCCCGCGAGGAGGCGGTGACCGCCCGGGTCCAGGAGGAGGAACGCCTGGGCGCTCAGGCCGCGTTCATCAGGACCGAGGAGCAGCTGGGCATCCAGCGGGAGAACCAGGCCCGGGAGATCGCCGTCGCGCAGAAGAACCGCGAGCGGGTCATCGCCGTGGAGAACGAGCGCATCGAGAAGGACCGGCTGCTGGAGGTCATCGGGCGCGAGCGCGAGACCGAACTGAACCGCATCGCCGCGACGAAGGAGGTCGAGGCGGAGCGCCGCGAGGTCGCCGACGTCATCCGCGAGCGGATCGCGGTGGACCGTACGGTCGCCGAGCAGGAGGAGTCCATCAAGACGCTCCGGTCCGTCGAGGAGTCCGAGCGCACCCGCAAGTCGGTCATCATCGCCGCCGAGGCGGAGGCGCAGGAGCGGCTGGTCAAGGACATCAAGGCGGCCGAGGCGGCGGAGGCGGCGGCCACCCACCGGGCGGCCGAGCAGCTGACGCTGGCGGAGGCGCGGCTGAAGACCGCCGACCTGGACGCGCAGGCCAAGCTGCGGCTGGCCGAGGGCATCCGGGCGGAGTCGGCGGCGCCCGGCCTCGCGGACGTCCAGGTGCGGGACGCGGCGGCGGAGGTGATCGAGAAGACGGGGCTCGCCGAGGCCGAGGCCACGTCCGCGCGGCTCAGGGCCGAGGCCGAGGGCGCCCGTCTCAAGGCCCTCGCGGACGCGGAGGGTACGCAGGCGCAGGCGAGGGCCGACGCGGCGATGATCGGCGAGAAGCTGAAGGCGGAGGCGGCGGGCCTCACGGAGAAGGCGGCCGCGATGGCGGCGCTGGACGACGCCTCGCGCGGGCACGAGGAGTACCGGCTGCGGCTGGCCGCCGAGAAGGAGATCCGGCTCGCGGGACTCGACGTCCAGCGGCAGGTCGCCGAGGCGCAGGCGACGGTGCTCGCCACGGGTCTGGAGAACGCGGACATCGACATCGTCGGCGGCGAGTCGGTGTTCTTCGACCGGCTGGTGTCGTCCATCTCGATGGGCAAGAGCCTGGACGGTTTCGTGGGGAACTCGGACACGGCGAGGGCCCTGGCCGGCCCGTGGCTGAACGACGCGTCCTCGTTCACGGAGGACCTGACGCGGGTGCTGTCGTCGGTGTCCACGGGCGACGTGCAGAACCTGACGGTGTCGGCGCTGCTGATGCGGCTGATGGCCGCGCCATCGGCGGGGGTGGGTGCGGACCAGGTCCGCGCGCTGCTGGACCACGCGAAGTCGCTGGGCCTGGCGGACGTCCCGGTCAGCGGCCTGACCCCGGCCGGCCTGAACGGTACGCCGGTGGCGTAGGGGATCCGCTGCCCGAACGCCCCACTGGAGCCCCGTCCGTCCCCAAGCGCCGGACGGGCTTGCAGGGCCCGACGTCCGCAGCCTGAACGCCCACTCCAGCCCCGTCCGTCCGCAAGCGCCGGACGGGGCTGGGTGGGGCGGACCTCTCAAGCCCGTCCGGCGATCGAGGGCGCCCGGACAGCACGCCACGGCCCGCCCGCAGATCGAACTGGCCCGCCCGGCGGGCATGACAAGCCCGTCCGGCGATCGAGGACACCGCCGCACGCCACACCGCAAGGAGCACCCAGTGGACACCGTGACCGCCCCCGCCGCCGGGGACTACGACGTCCTGCGGCGCCGCCTCCGCACCCACGCCACCGAGCTCGCCCGCAGGGCCACCGCCCTCAACGCCCGCCGCACCGAGGCATTCGGCGCCACCGGCCTCCAGCTCGTCCGCAGCGAGCAGATCCGGACGGACCGCCCCGTCACCCCCCGCGACCTCGTCGCACTCGGCGGCGAGCTGCTGTTCGGCTTCGAACGCGGCCCGGGCCGGCAGAGCCGGCCCACCGTGGACGACGTACTCGCCCTGTACGCCGCCGACCTCACCCCCGGCACCGGCACCCCGCTCACCGACACCGACTTCGTCCGCGAGTTCGACGGCCTGCACCGCTACTTCCGGGACGCCCGCCTGCTGCGGCTGCGCCGGACCGAGGGCCGCCTCCTGGCGGTCTTCCGTACCGGCGAGACCGCCGAGGACATCCGGGTCCTGCGCTGGGCGCTGAACCCGGACGGCTCCCCCGGCGCGTTCCTCGACGCGCGCGGCGAGCGCGACCACGTCTTCCCGCCGGCGCACGACTTCGCCTGGACGGCCGCAGGCCGCGAGGCCCACGTCGCGGGCCGCCACCCGCACATCGCCATCGGCTGCGAGGCCGAGCTGTACGTGGACACGCTCGGCGGCAGGCTCACCGTGAAGACCGTCAACGACACGGAGACCCCGGACGGGATCTACGAGGAGCCCGTCACCGAACCCCTCCAGTCGCTCGCCGACGCCGAGGTCGAGTACGCGGAGCTGGGCCCGCTCGTGCTGCTGCGGGTGCGCCCGTACAAGGAGGAGGCGCGGCGCCACCTCGTCTTCAACGCGCTGCTCGGGACCGTCACCCGCCTCGACGCCATCGGTCCGGCCTGCAGGCGGCTACCCGAGGACCAGGGGATCATCTTCCCCGGCGGGTTCTACCTGACGACCGGCGAAGCCAGGACGTTCGACATCGCGCGGCCGCTCACCGACCCGGTCTTCGAGGAGGCCGTCCGCTCCCCGAACGGCGAGGACGTGCTGTACGTCTTCCGGTCCCGGCAGGACGGCCGCAGCCTCCTTCTGCCGTACAACGTGATCCGCCAGGAGGTGGCGACCCCGCTCCAGGGCCGGGGCCACGCGCTGCTGGACGACGGCACGCTCGTCGTGCTGCGCGACCCGGTGGAGGGCGGCGAGGGCGGCGCGGCGCGCGTCCACCCGTTGCAGCGCTGGCGGACGCCGTACGTCTCCGACACGTATGCCGCGTCCCGCCCGGCGGGCGAGGGCCCGCTGGCCCGGGTCGGCAACGCCGACCTCGTGCGCGGCATCTCCGACTGCCTGGCCCTCGCGCACGCCGCGTCCGGGACGGCGCCGACCGCCGCCGTGTACGACCGGCTGGCCGCCGACTGCGTACGGGCCGGGGACCGCTACCACTGGCTGGACGACGCCGGCCTCGGCGCGCTCGCCACGCCGTTGGGCGAACTGCGGGACACCGCGCAACAGGTCGTCGCGGAGTTCGAGGCGGTCCAGGCGCTCACCCGGCAGGCCGCCGACGCGCTCACCGAGACCGCCGACCGCATCACCGCCCTGGTCCGCCGGGTCCGCGGCGAGGCCCCGCGCACCGCCGCCGAGTGGGTGGACCGGCTCACCGGACTGCGGCGCGCGCACGGCCGCTTGGCGACCCTCGCCGAGATGCGGTACGCGGACACCGCGCGCATCGAGGAGCTGACCGCCACCACCGCCGAGGACATCGAGGCGGCCGCCCGCCGCGCGGTCACGTTCCTGGCCGGGGACGACGCGTTCGCCGGCTACCACGAGGACATCGCCCGCCTCACCGAGGAGGCCGCCGGGCTCGCCACGGTCACCGACGCCACCGCGCTCGGCGACCGGCTGGCCGCCATGGCGGACGGCCTGAGCACGGTCACGGACGTCGTCGCCGGACTGGACATCGGCGACGGGGTGGTCCGTACGTCGATCCTGGAGCGCATCGCGGAGGTCCTGGGCGCCGTCAACCGGGCCCGCGCCACGCTCGACGCCCGCCGCCGCGCCCTCGCGGACCACGAGGGCCGGGCCGAGTTCGCCGCCGGGTCCGCGCTGCTCGGGCAGGCGGTCACCGCCGCGCTGGCCGCCGCCGGGACCCCGGAGTCCTGCGACGAGCAGCTGGCGAGGCTGCTGCTCCAGCTGGAGGACCTGGAGGCGCGGTTCGCGGAGTACGACGACTTCCTGGCCGAGCTGGGCGAGCGCCGGACGGAGGTGTACGAGGCGTTCTCGGCGCGCAAGCAGGGCCTCCAGGACGCTCTGGCCCGCCGCGCCGAACGCCTCGCGGACTCCGCGGCGCGGGTCCTGGAGTCGGTCGCCCGGCGCGGCGCCGCCCTCCCGGACGCGGACGCCGTCCACACCTACTTCGCCTCCGACCCGATGGTCGCCAAGGTCCGGCGGACCTCCGAGGAGCTGCGGGCGCTCGGGGACACCGTGCGCGCGGAGGAGCTGGACGGGCGGCTGCTCGCCGCCCGCCAGGAGGCGGGCCGGGCCCTGCGCGACCGGGACGAGCTGTACGCGGACGGCGGGTCCGTGATCCGCCTCGGCCGGCACCGGTTCGCGGTGAACACCCAGCCGTTCGAGCTGACCCTCGTGCCGCAGGGCGGCACGCTCGCGTTCGCCGTCACCGGGACCGACTACCGGATGCCGGTGACCGACCCGGAGTTCGCCGCGACCCGCCCGTACTGGGACCGGACGCTCCCCTCCGAATCCGCGACCGTCTACCGGGGCGAGCACCTGGCCGCCCGCCTCCTCGGCGAGCAGGGCGCGGACCGGCTGTCCGCCCTGGACAGCGGCGAACTCGCCAAGCTCGTAAGGGAAGCGGCTGCCGCCGCGTACGACGAGGGATACCAGCGCGGGGTCCACGACGAGGACGCGACCGCGATCCTGGCCGCGCTGCTGCGGCTGCGCGCGGGCGCCGGGCTGCTGCGCTTCCCGCCGGCCGTCCGGGCCGCCGCCCAGCTCTTCTGGGCCCATGAGGCGGACGAGGGCCGCCGGGTGTCCTGGACGCGCCGGGCCCGCTCGCTGGCGCGCGCCCGGGAGGCGTTCGGGCTCGCCCCGGCGGTCGCCACGCTCCAGGAGGAGTGGGCGTCGGTGATCGGCGGCGAGAGCTCCCGTACCGTCGCCGCGTACCTCTTCGAGGAGCTGACCGCCGGCCCCGAGGGCTTCGTGACGGGCGCCTCCGCCGTCGCGTTCCTGGACAAGTTCCGCCACGCCACCGGCACGTCGGCGTACGACGACGACCTCGCCGCCCTCGCCGACGACCTGCCGGCCCGGCGCCAGCTCGTGGAGGGCTGGCTCACCTCGTACGCCGGGGCGAGCGGCACGGACACCGACCCGGGCGACCTCGCGGAGGCCGTCGCCGTGGAGCTGTGCCCCGAGCCCCTGCTCGGCCGGTACGAGGCCGACGCGCCGCTCACCGAGACCGTCGACGGTCTCCTCGGCGTCCACCCGCGCATCGAGCGCGGCCGGCTCACCGTCCGCATCGACGAACTCCTCGCGCGCACCGAAGAGTTCCGCAGCGTCGCCGTGCCCGGATTCCGCGCCTACCAACGCCGGCGCGCCGCCCTGGTCGCCGCCGAGCGGACCCGGCTGCGGCTCGACGACCACCGGCCGCGCGTGATGCCGGCGTTCGTCCGCAACCGGCTGCTCGACGAGGTCTACCTGCCGCTGATCGGGGACAGCCTCGCCAAGCAGCTCTCCACCGCCGGCGCCGACCGCCGCACCGACTCGCAGGGCCTGCTGCTGCTCGTATCTCCGCCCGGCTACGGCAAGACGACGCTCATGGAGTACGTCGCCCACCGGCTCGGGCTCGTCCTCGTCAAGGTCAGCGGCCCGAACCTGGGCCAGGGCGTGACCTCGCTCGACCCCGCCCAGGCGGGCAGCGCCACCGCGCGCCAGGAGATCGAGAAGATCAACTTCGCCCTTGAGGCGGGCAACAACACGCTGCTCCACCTGGACGACATCCAGCACACCTCGCCGGAACTCCTCCAGAAGTTCATCCCGCTCTGCGACGCCACGCGCCGCGTCGAGGGCGTCCGGGACGGCGAGCCGCGCACGTACGACCTGCGGGGCAAGCGGTTCGCGGTGTGCATGGCGGGCAACCCGTACACCGAGTCCGGCGCGCGCTTCCAGGTGCCCGACATGCTCGCCAACCGGGCGGACGTGTGGAACCTGGGCGAGGTGCTGAGCGGCCGTGAGGACGTCTTCGCGCTGAGCTTCGTGGAGAACGCGCTGACCGCGAATCCGGTCCTGGCCCCGCTCGCCGGCCGCTCCCGCGAGGACCTGGCGCTGCTGCTGCGGCTCGCGTCCGACGACCCCACGGCCCGTCCGGAACAGCTCGGACACCCCTACGCGCCCGCCGAGGTGGACCGGATCACCGCCGTGCTGCGGCATCTGCTGCGGGCCCGCGACACGGTGCTCGCGGTCAACGCCGCGTACATCGCGTCGGCCGCGCAGACCGACGCCACCCGCACCGAACCGCCGTTCCGGCTCCAGGGTTCGTACCGCAACATGAACCGGATCGCGGAGCGGATCGCGCCCGTGATGAACGACGCCGAGCTGTCCGCCGTCGTGGACGACCACTACGCGGGCGAGGCGCAGACCCTCACCAGCGGCGCGGAGGCCGCGCTCCTGAAGCTCGCCGCGCTGCGGGGCACGCTCACGCTCGCGCAGGCCGAGCGGTGGGCGGCGCTCTGCGCCTCGTACGTCCGCACCCAGGCGCTCGGCGGGCCCGAGGGCGATCCGATGACCCGTGCGGTGGCGGCGCTGGGGCTGCTCGCGGACCGGATCGCGGCCGTCGAGACGGCGATCGGGCGCGCCACCGACCCCCGCCGCCTGCCGGCCGGGCCGCACGACGACCGCTGACCCTCCTCGATCAACGGAAGGGAGCAAGGCATGCTGGGACACGTGTCCTTCCCCCAGCAACCCCAACCCTCCCCGTTCACCGGCCACATGGTCGTCTGCGGGGACGACGCGCTCGCCCAGCGGCTCGCCGTGGAGCTGCGGTACGTCTACGGGGAACGGGTCACCCTCGTCGTGCCGCCGGAGCGGGGTGCGGTCAGGCCGGACGAGCCGCTGAACGGGCGCGGGCGGGCCGCCGCGCTGTTCGGGCGGATGGCGTCCGCGATGAACCGCAACGGCGGTGGGCTGCCGCACGGTTCGGACGGGGACACCAACGCCGGCGTCGAGGCGGTGCGCATCCTCCAGGCGGCCGAGCCGTCGGACGAGTCGCTGGCGGAGGCGGGCATCGCCCGGGCGTCGGCGGTCGCCCTCGTCTACGACGACGACGAGCGCAACATCCGCGCGGCGCTGACCGCACGCCGGCTCAACCCCCGTGTCCGGCTGGTGATCCGGCTCTACAACCGGAAGCTGGGCCAGCATCTGGAGACCCTGCTCGACCAGGCGGCGGCCGTCGCGTCCCCCGGGCTCGACCCGGCCGCGATCGACGCCTCCACCACGGTGTTGTCCGACGCCGAC
Organism: Streptomyces sp. NPDC016469; assembly: GCF_040632905.1. NCBI lineage: Bacteria > Bacillati > Actinomycetota > Actinomycetes > Kitasatosporales > Streptomycetaceae > Streptomyces > Streptomyces sp. NPDC016469. The sequence goes on along the minus strand of NZ_JBEYCQ010000038.1, from coordinate 11,349 downwards.
ACCGCCGCGCCCGCCCTCGCGGCCACCGCGCTCGCCGGATCGACGCGGGTGATCCGGGCGGAGGGCCTGTTCCTGCGGGCGGCCGAGCGCACGCCGCCCCGGGGCGGCCAGGTCGCCGATCCGGGCCTGTGCACCCTGGCCCTGCTCTCCTCCACCACGCACGACCCGGCGGGCGCCGAGGGCTCCGACAGCAGCGGCGCGGAGGGGCCGCAACTGCTGCCCGGGCCGGCGGAGATCGCCGCCGCGACCGGGCGCGGCACGGTCGTCCTGGAGGCCGTCACGCAGTCGGGCCCGGCCGCCCCGAAGCCCCGGATGAGCGGGCGGAGCGCGCCGCTCAGCCAGTTCTTCTCGCGGCGGCTGCGGTGGTCGGCACTGGGCGTCGGGCTCGCGGTGCTCGGGCTCGCGGTGGCGTCCTCGTTCACCACCGGCGACCATCCGCTGCACGCGGCCTACCTCACCCTGCTCGACCTGTTCGCGATGGGCGACCCGGCGATCGGTGAGCCCACCGCCCGCCAGGTGATCCAGATCCTGTCCGGCATCGCGGGCCTGATGCTGCTGCCGCTGCTGGTGGCCGGTGTGCTGGAGGCGTTCGGCTCGCTGCGCAGCGCCTCCTCGCTGCGGCGGCCGCCGCGCGGGCTCTCCGGGCACGTGGTGCTGCTCGGCCTCGGCAAGATCGGTACCCGGGTCCTGGTGCACCTGCGGGAGCTGGGCATCCCGGTGGTCTGCGTGGAGGAGGACCCGGACGCGCGGGGCATCCCCCTCGCCCGGCGGCTGCACGTGCCGGTCGTGCTCGGCGATGTCACGGACGAGGGGGTCCTGGAGGCGGCCAAGATCGGCCGCTCGCGCGGGCTCCTCGCGCTGACCAGCGCCGACACGACGAACCTGGAGGCGGCGCTGTACGCCAGGTCGCTGAAGCCCAGCCTGCGGGTGACGGTCCGCCTCTTCGACGACGAGTTCGCCACGGCGGTCTACCGCACGCTGCGCACGGCGCACCCGCAGGCGATCACCCGCTCCCGCTCGGTCTCCCACCTGGCGGGCCCCTCCTTCGCGGTCGCGATGATGGGCCGGCAGATCCTGGGCGCGATCCCGGTCGAACGCAAGGTGCTCCTGTTCGCGTCGGTGGAGGTCGGCGGCCACCCCCAGCTGGAGGGCCGCACCGTCGACCAGGCGTTCCGCGAGGGCGCGTGGCGCGTCCTGGCCCTGGACGTGGCCCCGGGCTCCCTCGTCTGGAACATCCACCCGGGGTACGTGCTGCGGCCCACGGACCGCGTGATCATCGCGGCGACGCGCCGGGGCCTGGCGGAGCTGCTGGGGCGGCGAGCGCTCACGCGCCGCTGAGGCCCGTTGCCGGGTGCTCCGGGCTGGACGGGGTTACGGCCGCCAGGCCCGGCGGCACAGGACCAGCCGGTACCCGTCCGGGTCCTCCACCGTCACCCCCCACTCGTTCCAGTACGGGTTCGGGGAGGACACCCTCGTACCGCCGCAGGCGAGCAGCCGGGCGACCAGGTCGTCCGGAACCGGCCCGTCCAGGTACAGGACGAGCAGGTCCTCCTCGGTGGGCCGGGGGTCGACCGGTCCCCGCGTCAGCTCCAGATGCCAGGGGCCACCGGGATGCCCCACCATGAGAAGGTCATGCGTTCCCGGCTCCCGCCCCGCGTCCGCGCGGAAGAGGACCGTCAGCCCCAGCCCCTCCACCCAGAACCGTTCGGCGGCGCCGAGATCGCGGGAGGGGCGGGCGAGGCGGACATGCGTCTCGGCGGTGAATGACACGGGCGTCCCTTCGTCGGGCGGCGCGTGGCCGCGTTGCCGCAGCGTATGAGGGCCACCGGGCGGCGCGCATCGGCCATCGGTCCTGGTCCCGGGGAAGGAATACCCCGCCCCCACCCCCCGTTGTACGATGCGTCCAGTTAGTTCAACGTTCAACCACCACCGACCAGGAGGCGGACGCCATGCAGTTCGGGATCTTCACCGTCGGGGACGTCACCACCGACCCCACCACCGGTACGACGCCGAGCGAGCACGAGCGGATCAAGGCCACCGTCGCCATCGCGCGGAAGGCCGAGGAGGTCGGGCTCGACGTCTTCGCGACCGGTGAGCACCACAACCCGCCGTTCGTCCCCTCGTCACCGACCACCACGCTCGGCTACATCGCGGCGCAGACGAAGAACATCGTCCTGTCGACCTCGACCACGCTGATCACGACCAACGACCCGGTGAAGATCGCCGAGGACTACGCGACGCTCCAGCACCTCGCCGACGGCCGCGTGGACCTGATGATGGGACGCGGGAACACCGGCCCGGTCTACCCGTGGTTCGGCAAGGACATCCGCCAGGGCATCCCGCTCGCCATCGAGAACTACGCCCTGCTGCACAAGCTGTGGCGGGAGGACGTCGTGGACTGGGAGGGCAAGTTCCGTACGCCGCTCCAGTCGTTCACCGCGACTCCGCGCCCCCTGGACGGCGTGCCGCCGTTCGTCTGGCACGGCTCCATCCGCTCCCCGGAGATCGCCGAGCAGGCCGCGTACTACGGCGACGGCTTCTTCCACAACAACATCTTCTGGCCCATGGAGCACACGAAGAAGATGGTGCACCTGTACCGCCAGCGGTACGCGCACTACGGCCACGGCACCGCCGAGCAGGCGATCGTCGGCCTCGGCGGCCAGGTGTTCATGCGGAAGAACTCCCAGGACGCGGTACGCGAGTTCCGCCCGTACTTCGACAACGCGCCGGTCTACGGCCACGGGCCCTCGATGGAGGACTTCACGCGGCAGACGCCGCTGACCGTGGGCTCGCCCCAGGAGGTCATCGAGCGGACGCTGGGCTTCCGGGACGCGGTCGGCGACTACCAGCGCCAGTTGTTCCTGATGGACCACGCGGGACTGCCGCTGAAGACCGTGCTGGAGCAGCTGGACATCCTCGGCGAGGAGGTCGTCCCCGTGCTGCGCAAGGAGTTCGCCGCCCTGCGCCCGGCCGGGGTCCCCGAGACCGCGCCGCTGCACCCCGCCTACGCCGCCACGAAGGAGAGCTGACCGTGTTCGCCACCGAACCCGTGAGGATCGTCGCCGTATCGGCCGGGCTCAGCAACCCGTCCTCGACCCGGCTGCTGGCCGACCGGCTGGCCGCCGCCACCCGGGAGCGCCTCGATGCCGGGCAGGACCGCCCGGTCGACGTCCGGGTGATCGAACTGCGCGACCTGGCCGCGGACATCGCGAGCCACCTGGTGTCCGGCTTCCCGCCGCCCGCCCTGGAGGACGCGCTCGCCGCGGTGACGGGCGCGGACGGGCTGATCGCGGTCACGCCGGTGTTCACCGCCTCGTACAGCGGTCTGTTCAAGTCGTTCTTCGACCTGGTCGAGAACACCGCGCTGACCGGCAAGCCCGTGCTCGTCGCCGCGACCGGCGGCACGCCCCGGCACTCGCTGGTCCTGGAGCACGCGATGCGCCCGCTCTTCGCCTACCTGCGTGCCGTCACGCTGCCGACCTCGGTCTACGCGGCGTCGGAGGACTGGGGCGCGTCCGGCGACGAGTACACCGAGGGCCTGCCCGCCCGCATCCGGCGTGCGGGCGGGGAGCTGGCCGACGCCGTCACGGGCGGCCGCGCGGTCTCCGGCGCGTCCCGGACCCCCGGGCTGGACGACGAGGTGGTCCCCTTCGAGCAGCAGCTCGCGGCACTCCGCCCGGCCTGACCGGACCTGCGGAGATCGCCGTTTCGCCCGTTTTGACTAGAGTCGTACGGGAACAGGTGACCCGAGCACAACCGCAGAACCCAGCTGGAGGCAGAGATGGGCAGGATCGTGGTGGGCGTCGACGGCTCCGAGTCGTCGGTCAAGGCACTGCACTGGGCCGTACGCCAGGCAGAGCTGACCGGTGACACGGTGGAGGCCGTCAACAGCTGGGAGTACCCCGCTACCAGCTGGGCGTCGATGATGCCGGGCCTCCCGGAGGACTTCGACCCCCAGGCCATGGCCACCGTGTCGCTCACCGAGACGCTGGAGGAGGCGCTGGGCGCCCAGGCCGCCGCCGCCGTCAGCAAGGTCGTCGTGATCGGCAACCCGGCACAGGCCCTGCTCGACCGGGCCGAGGGCGCGAACCTGCTGGTCGTGGGCGCGCGCGGGTACAGCGGCTTCAAGGCGACCCTGCTCGGGTCGGTCAGCCTGCACGTCACCCAGCACGCCTCGTGCCCGGTGACCGTCGTCCGCACCTGACCGGCACGACCGGTACGGCGGGAGGGCCCCGCACCACGCGTGGTGCGGGGCCCTCCCGCGTACTCACAGCTCCACGACGTCCGCCACCGCACACGCCACGTTGTCCGGCGCGCCGGCCGCCTCCGCCAGCTCGATCAGCGCGCCCACGGCGGTGGCCGGCCCGTCCGCCGCGGCCAGCACCCGTGCCAGCTCCGCGCCGTCGACCACCGCCGAGAGCCCGTCCGAGCAGAGCAGGTAGCGGTCGCCGGGCAGCGCGTCCCGGACGTCCACATCGGGCCCGCCGTATGGGCCGTCACCGGACAGCACCTTGAGGAGCATCGCGCGCTGCGGGTGCGAGAACGCCTCCTCCTCCGTCAGCGAACCGTCGTCGATCATCGACTGGACCAGGCTGTGGTCGTGCGTGATCCGGAACAGCTCGCCCCCGCGCAGCAGATAGGCCCGCGAGTCCCCGATGTGCACCAGCCCCAGCCGCGAGCCCGTCCACATCATCGCCGTGAGCGTCGTGCCCGACTCCTCCGGCGCCCCGCCCCCGCCGTCCCCCGCCACCGCGTCCCGCACCGCGAGCGCCGCCCGCTCCGCCGCGTCGTGCAGGGTGTTCAGCAGCTCCGCCGCCGGCACCGCGCCCGGCGCCAGCGGCTTCAGGGCCTCGATCGCGGCCGTGCTGGCCCCCGCCCCGCCCGCGCCGAACCCGTCGGCGACCGCGAGCAGCCGGGCCCCGGCGTAGACCGCGTCCTGGTTGGTCTCGCGCACCGCGCCCGTGTCCGTCCGGGCCGCGTAGCGGATTCCGAGTGTGCCCACCGATGTCATGACGTCCTCCGTCGACAGCTGGTCGATGAGGAAGGCCGCGAGGTCACGGCGGGCCGCCGTCTCCGCCTCGACGCGCGCCCAGTACGCCCGGATCGCCGCGGCGGCCGCGCCTGAGTCCAGCGCGATCACCTCCCTGATCCGGGCGAGCGGCATCCCGATCCGGCGCAGCCAGGCCACCAGCCGGGCCGCCCGCACCTGCGCCGGGTCGTAGTACCGGTAGCCGTTCACCGGGTCGACCAGGGCCGGCGGGAGCAGGCCGAGCTCGTCGTAGCGGCGCAGCGCCTTCGCGGAGAGCCGGGACAGCCGGGCGAACGCCCCGATCGTCACCAGCTCCGCGCCGGGGCCCCGCCCCTGCCCGTACTCCGTCACCGCACGCCTCCTCATACCGGGCGGACTCCCCGCCCCGGCACACTCGATCCTTGGCCTTCCCCCATGGAGAAGGTCAAGGACCGAGGACGTGCGGGTGGGCGCGGGCGTCACTCCCGCGTGTAGAAGTAGTAGTACGCGGCGAGCAGTCCGCCGAGTCCGAGGATCAGCCCGATCACCGACGCCGACAGGATGCTCGCACCGGAGAGGCTGTAGAGGAAGCCGATCGAACCGCCGGTCAGCACCCCGTACGCGGCGGCCCGCAGCTCGCGCGGCAGCCGGTTCTGGATCCGGCCGAGACCGAAGCAGAGCACCGCGAGCACGGCGCCTGAGACCAGTCCGAGGGCGAGCCGGGTGCCCGTGAGGACCCCGCCGCCGCGGACGATGGCGGTCGCGTAGCAGCCCATGATCAGGCCGAGCGCGACCGGGATCGCCCAGCTGAGGACCGGGCGGTGCCGGGCGGGTGTCGCATGCCTCCCGCGTGCCGGCACCGAAGCGTGTGCGGCCATGGCAGAGAGCTCCTTCCGTCACCCCCGCTTTCCCTCCAGAGCACACCTGGTCGGGCCGCCCGGCAACTCGGATGGCCCACGGTCCGGGGCGTCCCGGCGCCATCCGGGATTCCCTGGAGGGGTGCGGACGTATCTCTCGGTGGCCCTGTCGGCGGTACTGCTGGTGCTGCTGGCCGTCCTGGTGCCGCTGAGCGCGCTGTCCGCCTGGGTCGACCTGGAGATCGACGACACGGACCGTTACGTGTCCGCCGTCGCCCCGCTCGCCGACGACCCGGAGGTGCAGGGCACCGTGGCCGATCTGATCACCGACGGCGCGATGAAGCAGATCGACGTCGGGCCGCTCCAGGACACCGTGCGCGAGTTCCTGCACCAGGCCGTGCGGTCCTTCACCACCACGGACGCCTTCCAGGACGCCTGGACCGCCGCCAACCGCACCGCGCACGAGACGGTCACCGCCGCACTGGACGGGCAGAGCGGCGAGAGCGTCACGATCGACCTGGCACCCGTCACCGAGCAGGTGAAGCAGAACCTGGTGGACAACGGGGTGCCGTTCGCCGATCAGATCCCCGTCCAGCACACCGACATCCAGCTGGTCTCCGCCGACCGTGCGGACCAGCTGCGGCAGAGCTTCCGGTGGCTGCGCTCCGCCAGTGTGTGGCCGGCCGTCGGCACGCTCGTCTTCGCGCTGCTCGCCATCGCGCTCGCCTGGACGCGCGGCGGACCCGGCCGCCGGCCCCGCGCCCTGGCCGCGCTGGCCGGCACCGCCGTGACGGGCGCGGGCTTCGCGCTCGGCGCGCTGGTGCTGCGCGGAGCGCTGGCGCTCGCCCGCGACCGGGTGCTCGACGAGGTGCCGGACAGCGACACCGGCGCCGCCGCGGCCGTCTACGACGCGCTGACCTCCTCGCTGCGCACCACGGTGTGGATCGTCTTCGGCCTGGGCCTGGCCGTCGCGGTGTGCGCGGTGGCGGCCCGGATCTGGGCCCAGCGGGTGCTGCCGGCGCCGGCGGAATGACGCGGCCGCTCCCGCCGGAGCGGCACGACTGGGAGGTGTACGGATGCGAGCCATCGCCGTCAGCGCGCTGCGGGGCGACCCGGTGCTGGTCGAGCTGCCCAAGCCGGAGCCACGGCCCGGCGAGGTCCGGGTGCGGGTCCAGTACGCGTCGCTCAACCCGCTGGACTGGCAGGTCGCGGACGGCTCGGCCGGTGAACTCGCCCCGGCGCCCCGGACCTTCCCGTTCGTCGTCGGCGTGGACTACGCGGGCCGCGTCGACATGATCGGCGGCGGCGAGAACCGCTTCCGGGTGGGGGACCGGGTCTTCGGGCGGGCGGGCGTGGCCGACGCGTGCGGCTCGTACGGGGAGTACCTGTGCGTGCCGCAGGACTCCGCCATCGCCCTCGTCCCGCGTGGCCTCGACGCCCGGGCCGCCGCCGCGCTGCCGTCCGCCGGGATGGCCGCCGCGCAGATCCTGGAGGCGGTGGCGCTGCGCGGCCACGAGACCCTGCTGGTCGTCGGGGCGGCGGGCGGGGTCGGCTGCTGTCTGACCCAGCTCGCCCGGGCCCGCGATGTCCGCGTGATCGCGGCGGTGCGCGGTGACGAGCGGTCCAGGATGGGGTCGTTGGGCGCCGCCGCCTCGGTCGACCTCACGGACGGCCCGCCCGCCGAGGCGCTGCGGAGGGCCTGCCCGGACGGCATCGACGCGCTGGCCGACCTGGCGTCGGCGGCCCCGGACGCGTTCGCGGCGCACGCGGCGGCGGTCCGGCCGGGCGGCATCGCGCTCTCCACCCGGGGCGCCGCCGCCGGGGCCCGGCTGCCCGAGGGCGTCAGGGGCGTCGACTTCCGTCTCGATCCGAGCCCGGTCCTGCTCGACGTACTGGCGGCGGGCGCGGCGGACGGCATCCTGCGCGTGCCGGTCGACGCCGAACTGCCGTTGGAGGAGGCGCCGTCGGCCCTGGCGCGCAACCGGGCGGGCGGGGCGCGCGGCAAGACGGTGATCGCGCTGCACCGCTGACGCGCGGGACGCCGGCTACTCCGTCGGGCCGGGGTCCATTCCGCGCAGCCGGTCCATCTCGCGGCGGTCCCGCTTCGTCGGCCTCCCCGCGCCCCGGTCGCGTACCGGGACCTGGATCGCGGCCTCGCGCGGCGGCGGGGGCGGGCTGTTGTCGATGAAGCACTCGGCGGCCACCGGCGGGCCCACCCGCTTCTTCACCAGCTTCGACACGACGACGATCCGGTCCCGGCCCGCGTGGCGGAGCCGTACCTCGTCACCGACGCGCACCGACTGCGCGGGCTTGGCGCGTTCGCCCGCGACCTTCACATGACCCGCACGGCAGGCGGCAGCGGCCTGCGCCCGGGTCTTCGTGAGCCGGACCGACCAGATCCAGACATCGACCCGGACACTGCCCTCCGTCTGCGGAGCCTCACCCGAAACCATGCGTCCGACTGTATGCGGTGGTCCCGGCCGGTACGTTCCCGCGTCAACTCGACGCCTACGCGGTGCAGGTGAAGTGGGGGCGCCGTGAACGGCCGTACGGAGCCTCAGGACTCGGTCCGGGCTCGGTTCGCTCTCGGTTGTCCCACATGCGGGCCGTGCCGCCGAACGGCCTTATCCGGCCGCTAACCTTACGTATCCGCCCTGGCCAGGGATCAATTCCCGCAGTACGGACATTCATCGCACCCAACTCACGCGAAAGGCTCGCCCATGGGCATTCGGAGCTTGCTGCGCAAGGTGTTCGGCCGTGACCGCACGGACCAGGACGACCCGACGACGGCCACGGTCCCGCCCCAGGGCGAGCACTCGAGTGCCACGGGGCCGGAGCCGGCGGCGGAGGACGAGGCGCCGGTCAGGATCTCGGTGCCCGCCCCCGCGTCGTCGGACGAGGACACGAAGGCGTCGGACGAGGACGCCAAGGCGTCGGACCTGGTGGCCGCGGCCTTCGACAACCCGCCCACACCCACGGTCCCGGCCCAGGGCAAGGGCCCGGACGCGGTGGAGCCGGAGGCGCCCGAGGCCGAGACCCCGGTGGCGGCCGCCGAGGCGGAGGCCCCCGACCCGGTGGCGCCGGAGGCGGTGGCCGAGACCCCGGCGCCCGTCGTGGAGCCGGAGCCGGTCGCGGAGACCGTCGCCGAGCCGGAGCCGGTCGCGAAGACCGTCGCCCCCGTCGCGGAGCCGGAGGTACCGAAGCCGGCCGTCGAGCCCATCGCGGCCCCCGAGCCGGTCGTGGCCACGGAGGCCCCCGAGCCGGAGCCGGTCATCGCGAGCGAGGCCCCACAGCCGGAGCCGGTGGCCGAAGCGGCCCCGATCGTGGCCCCCGAGCCGAAGGCGGCCGCCGCCCCCGCGCCGATCACCATCGACATGGATCCGGAGCCCGAGGCGGCCACGGCAGCCCCGGCCGCCCCCGGCAAGCCCGCGCTCACCCTCGCCAAGGTCAAGGCGCGGGCGCCCGAGCTGGCGGGGGCGTACAAGGCGGCGCAGGCCGGGCTGAAGGCGCACGGGCTGACCGGGCTGCGCGCCACCGTCTACCTGGTCCTGGACCGCTCCGGCTCCATGCGCCCGTTCTACAAGGACGGCAGCGCCCAGCACCTGGGCGACCGCACGCTCGCGCTCGCCGCCCACCTGGACGAGAGCGCCACCGTGCAGGTCGTGTTCTTCTCGACCGACATCGACGGCACCGGCACGGTGGAGCTGGACGGCCACGAGGGCCGGATCGACGCGCTCAACGCGGACCTCGGCCGGCTCGGCCGGACGAACTACCACCGCGCGGTCGAGGAGGTCGTCGCGCACTACGAGAAGTCCGGGGCGACCGGCCCCGCGCTGGTGGTCTTCCAGACGGACGGGCCGCCGGACGTCCGGCAGGCCGCCCGCCAGGCGCTCGACGCGGCGGCCCGGCTGCCGCTGTTCTTCCAGTTCGTCGCGTTCGGCGAGAAGGACGCCAAGGGCTTCGACTTCCTGCGGAAGCTGGACGCCCCGAACACCGGCTTCTTCCACGCCGGCCCCGCCCCCCGCGAGGTGCCGGACACCACGTTCTACCGCGAGCTGCTGGCCGCGCTCCCCGCGTGGGTGGCCACGCGTTCCTGAGACGCCGGCAGGCGTACGGTCACGGCGAGCCCGCCCCCGGGGCCCGGCACCGCCGTGACCGTACCGTCGTGGGCCAGCGCGATGGACCGGACGATCGACAGGCCGAGCCCCGAGCCCGGCCCCATCCGGTCCTTGCCCTCGCCCCGGCGGAACGGCTCGAACAGCCCGGGGATGTCCGCCGCGTCCACCACGGGACCGGTGTTGCGGACCTCCAGCAGGACCCCGCCGCCGGCCGGGAGCACCGACACATCGACGCTTCCGCCGGGCACGTTGTACGTCACCGCGTTGGCCAGCAGGTTCGCCACCAGCTGGGCCAGCAGCAGCCGGTTCCCGCGCACCGGGCAGGGCCGGGTGTCGAGCCGGACGCCCGGATGCCGGTCCGCCTCCTCCGCCACCACCCGGGCCAGGTCCACCGGTTCCCGCTCGCTCTTGTCGAGCCCTCGCTCGCTGCGGGCCAGGACGAGCAGGCCGTCGATGAGCCGTTCGCTGCGCCGGTTGTTGTCCAGGAGCGTCTGCCGGGTGCGGACGAGGTCCTCCGGCGTCGGGTCGTCCAGGCCGATCTGGATCGCCGCGCGCTGGGTGGCCAGCGGGGTACGCAGTTCGTGCGAGGCGTTGGCGATGAACCGCCGCTGGCCGTCGAAGGCCCGCTCCAGCCGTGCCAGCAGCGCGTCGAGCGTGTCGCCCAGCTCCTTCAGCTCGTCGTCGGGCCCGCTGGAGGCGATCCGCTCGTGGAGCGTGTGCGCGGAGAGCTTGCGCGCCTTGGCGGTCATCACGTGGACGGGCCTCAGGACCCGCCCCGCCGTCCACCAGCCGACGCCCACCGCGCAGGCCGTCATCACCAGCAGCGCGGCGGCGGACCAGATGAGCAGCTGGTGGCCGGCCGCGTCGCTGACATGGTCGGTGAGGTCGTAGACGGACGGCGGGCCGAGCCGGCGGCGGCTGGCGAGCGGACCGTTGACCGCGTAGCCCGGCTGGACCACGACGGCGGTGTCCGCGATGGCACGCGCCTGCGAGTCCGTACCGGCGCGGGAGGCCAGATTGACCGTGGCCAGCAGGGCCGCGCCGAGGACCAGGAAGACCCCGCCGTAGACGAGGGCGATGCGGGTCCTGACCGTGAAGTGCGGCAGCCGGGCCGGGCGCCTCACAGCGCGTACCCCACGCCCTGGACGGTGCGGATCACGGCCGGCTCCCCGAGCTTGCTCCGCAGCTTGCTCATGCAGACCCGGACGGCACCGGTGAAGGGGTCGGCGTTGGCGTCCCAGGCCCGTTCCAGCAGCTCCTCCGCGCTGACTGTCCCGCCGTCGGCCTCCAGGAGCAGCTGGAGCACGGTGAACTCCTTCGGTGACAGATCCAGGTCCCGCCCGTCCCGGGTCGCCGACCGCCGTAC
>NZ_JBEYCQ010000037.1:0-58261 GCF_040632905.1 Streptomyces sp. NPDC016469 | reverse complement strand
CTCGGGGGTGACGCGGCCGACGCAGGGGGCCGAGCACTTGCCGATGTAGCCGAGGAGGCAGGGGCGGCCGGTCCGCGCGGCGTTCTTGAAGACTCGGCGTACCGCTGAGTCCTAGGACTCCTCGCCCAGCAGCACGCGGCGCACCACGCGCTCGGCGGCGCGGCCGTCGTCGTACGGGCAGAACCGCTCCTTGAACGCCTTCAGCAGCGCCTCGTTCTCCGGGCTGTTCCAGCTGCCGTCGGTGAAGATCGCCGCCAGCTCGTCCGTGTTCGTGGCGACGGCGCCCGGCGTCTCGCCCGGCTGCCCGGACAGCAGGTCGAAGACGACACCGCGGACCGTGCGGTACGTCTCCCAGTCCGGGGCGAGGATCACGATCGGGCGGTTCAGGTGGGCGTAGTCGAACATCACCGAGGAGTAGTCGGTGACCAGCGCGTCCGCCGCCAGGCACAGGTCCTCGACGCGCGGGTACGTGGAGACGTCGATGACCGACGCGTTCTCCGGGAGGCCCGACCCGCCGTAGAAGTAGTGGGCGCGCATGAGGACCACGGTGTCCGGGCCCACGGCCGCGCAGAACCGGTCCAGGTCCAGGCGGTTGGTGAAGCCCGCTTCGTAGTCGCGGTGCGTCGGCGCGTAGAGCACGGCGCGCTGGCCGGGGCGGATGCCCAGGTCCTCGCGGATCTTGGCGATCTGCTCCTCGGTGGCCGTCGCGAAGACGTCGTTGCGCGGGTAGCCCGTCTCCAGCGGGCGCGCCGCGCTCGGGTAGGCGCGGGACCACACCTCGGTGGAGTGCGGGTTGGCGGAGACGCTCCAGTCCCAGCGGTCCACGCGCTTGAGCAGCCGGTCGAAGTTGAGCCCCTGGGCGGCGGCCGGATAGTTCTGCTGGTCCATGCCCATGATCTTCAGCGGGGTGCCGTGGTGGGTCATGACATGGATCTGGCCCGGGCGCTTGACCAGGTGGTCCGGGAAGTTGACGTTGTTGAAGAAGTACGTGGCACGGGCCAGCACCGACCAGTAGCGGCGGGTCCCGGGCACCACGTAGTCGATGCCCTTGGGCACCGAGTCCACGTTCTTCTTCGACACCACCCACACACCGTGGATATCGGGCGCCAGCTCCTTCGCCTTGCGGTAGATCGCCTCGGGGTTGCAGCTCACGCCGCGGTTCCAGTAGGCGGCGTACACGGCCAGCTTGGGGTCGAGCGGCAGCTTGCGCTGCGCCTTGTAGTAGCGCTTGGTGAACTGCTTCTTCGCCTTCGCCCGTGCCGTGGTGGGCGCGGCGCGCAGGCTGCGGCGGGTGGCGAGCGCGGTGTCCAGGGCGCCGAGGGCGGTGTACTTGCCGCCGCCCAGCAGCTGCGGGCGCAGGCCCTTGGTGCCGCCGGGGAACGTGAAGCCCTCCGGGCGGTGCGCGCTGTGGAACGCGCCGACCGCGCCGACGTACTGCCGGCGGCGCTTGGTCACCGTCGGGTACGCGGTCAGCAGCTCCTGCACGGCGCGGTCGAAGAGGAGGCCGCGCACCTCCTTCAGAGCCGGGCGCGCCTCCACGAAGGTCATCAGCGCGTCGTACGCCTCGATCAGCTCCAGCGGGGTCGAGCCCGTCCGGGGCTCCACGTCGTCCACCAGGCCGGGCAGGTAGCGCTGCTGGCGGTGCTCGACGCAGGCGGTGCCCAGCGTGGCCACCGACGCGGCGACGGCGACGGTCGCCATCGCGTACATTCGCTCGCCGTGCGGGCCCGGGCCGAAGGTCACGGTCTCGCGCTCCAGGACCGCACGGCGGACCGCGCGGTTCCAGGAGACCGGGGCGATGTCCAGCAGGTCCGGGCGGGTCGCCAGGGTGAACGGTCCCTCGGGCATGCCGTCCAGCTTCTGCAGGGACCGCGTCGTGCGGACCTTGCCGCGGAAGGGGCGCTTCTGGTGGCCGTACAGCAGGACGTCCGGGTCGCCGGTGGCGTCCAGCCGGTCCGCGACGGCCTGGAGTGCGCCGGGCAGGAGGACGTAGTAACCCTCCAGGAACAGGACGTACTCCCCGGCGGCCTCCTCTATCCCGGCGTTGCGGCGGCCGTGAGCCCCGGCGCCCGGCTCCAGGTGGACCGCCCGGACGCGGCTGTCGCGCGCGGCGAACTCGTCCAGGACCAGGCCCGAGCCGTCCGGCGCACCGTCGTCCACCCCGATGACCTCGATGTCCGTGAACGACTGGGAGAGCACCGACTCCAGGCACTCGCGCAGACTTCCTCGGGCGCGACGGACGGGGATGATGACACTCAGCCGGGGCATACGGACTCTTTCTCGGACTGTGCGTACTGGGAGAGCACACAGCGTACTGGGGCGGGCTCCGCAGGGCGGGTCAGGGGGCGGGCAGGCGTACGAAGGCCGAAGAGACGGGCGCGTCGGGCCCGTGAGCGGTCGACCGCGCGGCTGATGAAGGCCCCACTTATCATACTACCCAGGGCAGTAAGTGAACCTTGGGCGATACGGGGCGTGCGGGCCCATGACGGGCGCCCCCGAGGCGCGTGAATCCCGTGCACCGCACGGCTGCGGGGCACCCCCGCCGGCCGGCCGGAGTGCCCCGCACTGTTACGTACCCGCTACTTGACCGCCCCCGCCATCACGCCGGAGACGAACTGGCGCTGGAAGGCGAAGAACACCGCGAGCGGGATCACCATCGAGACGAAGGCGCCGGGCGCCAGCACGTCGATGTTGTTGCCGAACTGGCGCACCTGCTGCTGGAGCGCCACCGTGATCGGCGGTGACCCCGAGTCCGCGAAGATCAGCGCGACCAGCATGTCGTTCCAGACCCACAGGAACTGGAAGATCCCGAGCGAGGCGATCGCCGGACCGCCCAGCGGCATCACGACCCGGGTGAAGAGGCGTATCTCACCCGCCCCGTCCAGCCGCGCCGCCTCCAGGAGCTCCCGGGGGATCTCCGCGAAGAAGTTGCGCAGCAGGAAGATCGCGAACGGGAGCCCGAACGCGGTGTGGAAGAGGACCACACCGAGCGTCGTCTCGAAGATCCCGATCTCGCCGAACAGCTTCGACACCGGGATCAGCGCCACCTGTACGGGGACCACCAGCAACCCCACGACCAGCAGGAACCACCAGTCGCGGCCGGGGAAGTCCATCCAGGCGAACGCGTATCCCGCGAGCGAGCCGATCACCACGACCAGGACCGTGGACGGCACGGTGATCATGACCGTGGAGAGCAGCGAGTCCGTGATCGCCGAATTGTCGAGCAGCCGGGAGTAGTTGTCGACGGTCAGCTCGGAGGGGGCGGTGAAGATCTGCCACCAGCCGGTCGACGCGATCTTGTCCGGGCTGCGCAGCGAGGACAGCAGCAGCCCGATCGTCGGCATCAGCCAGAACAGGGCCACCAGGACCAGGAAGACCCGCATCACGCCGCCGGCGGCCCGTGCCGCGATCCGCGCGCCGAGCGACCGGGTCGCCGGGGGTGTCGTCATCGGCGCCCCTCCTTCCGTATCCGCCTGATGTTGAAGAGCATCACCGGGATCACCAGCAGCAGCAGGAGTACGGCGATGGCGCTGCCGACCCCGAGGTCCGCGTCCGTGCCGAACGAGGACCGGTACAGCTGGAACGCCAGCACATTGGCGTCGTCCTGGGTCGAGCCGGGCGCGATGATGAACACCAGGTCGAAGATCTTCAGCACGTTGATCATCAGCGTGACCAGCACCACCGCGAGGACCGGGGCGAGCATCGGCACCGTGATCCGGCGGAACACCTGCCACTCGTTGGCCCCGTCCACCCGGGCCGCTTCGAGGAGTTCACGCGGCAGACCGGCCAGGCCCGCCGCGATCAGCACCATCGCGAAGCCCGCCCACATCCACACGTAGCTCCCGATGATCCCGGGCGTCACGAGCGTCGGGCCGAGCCAGTTCACGCCGTTGTACGGCTCCCTGAAGTTGGAGGCGGGGAGCCGCAGTTCGGCGCCGTCCGCCGAGGCGGGCAGCGTGAACGTGCCGTCCGCCCCGGCCTTGGCGGTCGCGACCACCTCGCCGTTCCTGACGGCCTCCACCTTCAGGCCCTTGAGCCCGAGCTCCTTGGCGTCGACGACGTTGGGTTTGCCGCCGCCGCCCTTGGTGAAGTCCAGCCACGCGGTGCCGTTGATCCCGCCGTCCCCGGCCGGTGCCGGGGCCTTCGCCGGTTTCGCGTCGCCGGGCATCTTCGCCGGGAGCACCCCGACCAGGGGGAGCTGGACCGGCTGCCCGGCGTGCACGGCCGTCTTGGTCACGAACGCCCCGCCGCCCGCCGCCTTCAGCGGGGCCACGGGCAGCGGATGCGCCTTCGGGAAGCCCGAGGACTCGGCGAACGTGTCGTGCA
The DNA here is from genome assembly GCF_040632905.1 of Streptomyces sp. NPDC016469. Taxonomy (NCBI): domain Bacteria; kingdom Bacillati; phylum Actinomycetota; class Actinomycetes; order Kitasatosporales; family Streptomycetaceae; genus Streptomyces; species Streptomyces sp. NPDC016469. The sequence continues at coordinate 53,935 of NZ_JBEYCQ010000037.1, read as the reverse complement.
CGCCCACCCACACCGCGTTGGCGACCCCGCGCTCCGGCGCCTGGTCGTACACCAGCCGGAAGATGATGCCCGCCGCCAGCATGGAGATCGCCATCGGCATGAAGACGACCAGCTTGAACGCCGTGCCCCAGCGGATGCGCTCCGTCAGCACGGCGAAGATCAACCCGAGCGCGGTGGAGATCGTCGGCGCGAAAACCACCCAGATCGCGTTGTTCTTGACCGCCGTACGGATGGTGTCGTCCGTGAACAGCGTCTTGTAGTTGTCGATGCCGGCGAAGCCCGTACCCGCCTGGTCGAAGAACGACCGGTAGACGGAGTACACGATCGGGTACACCACCAGCGCCCCGAGCAGCACCAGCGCGGGGAGCAGGAAGAGCGCCGCGATCACCCTGCGGGTGCCGGTCACACTCCGGGGCGCGCGCCCCGGAGATCCGGCCGGAGCGGCCTTCCTGGGGGCGGGCACGCGAGGCCCGCCGGACCGTTGTCCGTCGGCGGGGAGCGCCTCGTCGGCGCCCCCCGCTGCCGCTGTCGTCATGCCGTCAGCTCTTGTACGCCTTGGCCGCGGCGGACTCCAGCTCGGCTTGAGTCCCCGCGATGTCCTTCGGGTTCTTCAGGAAGTCCTGGAGGATCTTCCACTCGCCCTTCCCGGGCGTCCCGCCGAACGACTGCGGGGCCTGGTCGGACATGTCGAACCGGACGGCGTCACCGGCCGCGATCAGCGCCTTCGCCATCGTGCGCTGCACGTCGTTCGGGTACGCCGCGGCGTCCAGGCCCTTGTTCGGCGAGATGAACCCGCCCTGCGAGGCGGCGATCTTCGCCGCGTCCGTGGAGGCGAGCCAGGTCAGCAGCGCCTGGGCGCCCTTGCCGTCCTTCAGCGCGATCGCCGCGTCGCCACCGGTCACCACGGGCGACTCGGCGCCGACCGCGGGGAACGGGAAGACCTTGGCGTCCGTGCCGATCTTCGCCTTCGTCTGCGCGATGTTGACGCCCACGAAGTCGCCCTCGTAGACCATGGCCGCCTTGGGCTGGTCACCGGTGAAGGTCTGCGTGACCGACGCGGGGAACTCGGTCTGGAGCGCGCCGTCCGCGCCGCCCGCGATCAGGGAGGGCTTGCCGAACAGCTGGGCCAGCGTGGTCAGCGCGTCCTTGACGGACGGGTCCGTCCACTTGATCTTGTGCTGGGCGAGCTGGTCGTACTTCTCCGGGCCCGCCTGCGACAGGTAGACGTTCTCGAACCAGTCGGTCAGCGTCCAGCCGTCCGCGCCGCCGACCGAGACCGGGGTGACACCCGAGGCGGACACCGTCTCGGCGGTCGCCAGGAAGTCCTTCCAGGTCTTCGGCTCGCTCGCGCCCGCGTCCTCGAACGCCTTGGTGTTGTACCAGACCAGCGACTTGTTGGCGGCCTTGAAATACACCCCGTACTGGGTGCCGTCCACCGCGCCGAGGTTCTGCCAGACCTTCGCGTAGTTCTTGCTCAGCTGGGCCTTCGCCTCGGTGCCGACCGGCTTGGCCCACTTCTTCGCCACGGCCTGCTGGATCGCCCCCACCTGCGGGATCATCGCGACGTCCGGCGGCTGCCCACCCGCGATCTTCGTACCGAGGAAGTTGACGATCGGGTCCTGCGCCGGGACGAACGTCACCGTCGCGCCGGTCCGCTTCTCGAACTCCTTGAGGACCTTGACGAAGTTGGCCTGTTCCGGACCGGTCCAGACCGCGGCGACAGAGAGCTTCTCACCGTCCAGTTTCGGTAAAGCGACACTCGGCGTCGAGCCCTTGTCCGGCGTGGAGCCGCCTTCGTCCGTCTTCTTGTCCTCGCCGTCACCGTCGCCGCCGCAGCCGGTGAGGGCCAGTGCGCCGATGGCGGTGAACACCACGGCCGCCCTGCGAATCCGTAGGGTTGTGCGCATTCTGCCCCGTCTCTCTGTCCGCGTGCGCCGACCGGGCGCCGGGTCAGGAAGCCAGCGCTGCCGGTCGAGCGTCACGTCGTCGTGTGCGCCCAGTCCTATGCCCGGGGTCCGGGGGCCGCAATACCGCCACCGGCCCCAAATCCTTGATCGTGATGCCCTCGTGACGTGAGGTCAGTACCGGTATCCGGCTATTGGGGGACGATCGGGCCGCCGTGTCCGGGCCCTGCTCGGGGCCTTCGAGCGCGGCTCCGGCGCGACTCGGGCGGGGCTCGGCGGGCTTTCAGGTGGACAGGGGCGCGAGGGGTTGTGCGTTGACGGAACGCGCCGCCCGTTCCAGGGCGCTGGCGAGCAGCGCGAGGTCCGTCGGCCCGTTGCCCAGCTCGCGGACCGGGCGGCGGGTGGGCGGATCCCCCATCCGCTCCCACTCCAGCGGGACGACCGTCGGCCGCAGCGTCGCCGTACGAGGGATGCGGCCGGTCACCCGGCCGCCCTGGAACGGCGTCACCCGCCCGTCCGGATGCCCCAGCCGCCCCCGGCCCGGCGCCGGTTCGTCCGGCGAGGGCGGGACCGCGGGCGGATCGAGCACGATGCGCAGCCGCGCGCCGCGGGCCAGCTCCGTGTCCTCCGTGCGGTCGGGGCGGGCCGAGGCGGCGACCAGGTGGATGCCCAGCCGGCCGCCGTCCCGGGCCACCGCCTCCAGCGCCCGCACCACCGAACCGGCAGCCGGCCGGCCGGGGCTCCCGAGGGCGGGGGCTATGAGCGCGTCGTAGTCGTCCACGAGCACCACCAGCCGGGGCAGCGGCGAGGGGCCCGGGTCCACGGGGCGCCCCGCCCCCGGGCGCAGGCGCAGGGTGCCGCTGAGGGGGGCCTCCACGTCGCCGCGCTGCTCGGGGATGGGCACGGCCGCGGGCCCGTCCTCGTGACGGCTGTGCCACTCGGCGAAGTCGAGTTCGCCGAGCAGCTCGGCCCGCCGCTTCACCTCGCCGCCCAGCGCCTGGGCGAACTCCCGCATCCGGACCGGGTCCGAGGCCACCAGGTGCGTGAACGCGTGCGGCAGCTCCGTACAGGGCCGCAGCGACTCGCCGCGCTCGCCGCCGGCCCCGTCGACCAGCACGATGCCCAGCCGGTCCGGCCGGGCGGCGGCCGCCAGCGACGCCGCGACGGCCCGCAGCAGCTCGGTCCGCCCGCTGCCGCCGGGGCCCTCGATGAGCAGGTGCGGCCCCTCGTCGGCGAGATCGACGCTCACCGGCCCGCGCGGCCCGGCACCGAGCACGACGACGGGCCGCCCGGCGTGGACGGCCGGCCGGCCGGCGGCACGCGTGGCCGTTTGCGTCGTTTGCGTCCCTCCGACGGCCTCGGCACCCCGCGCGGCGACCTGAGGCGCACCGGCCTGCCGGGGCCCGCTGACGCGGGCGGGAGCGGGGTACGGGGTGCGGCCGGAGCCTGTCGTGGTGGTGTCGGGGTAGGGGGTGCGGCCGGAGTCGCCCGTGCTCGCGCCGGGGTACGGGGTACGCCCCGAGTCGCCCGTGCTCGCGCCGGGGTACGGGGTGCGGCCGGAGCCCGTCGTCGTCGCGGCCGGGTACGCCGTGCGGCCCGAGTCACCGGTCCCCGGGTACGCCGTACGGCCCGAGTCGCCCGTGCCCGGGTACGCCGTACGGCCCGAGTCCGGTGCCTCGGCCGCCGTGCGTTGGGGGCCCACGCGGGGCGCCGGGCGGTCGTCCGCCGTGGACGCCCAGCGGGCCATCAGGGAGGCCGGGGTGGCGCGGGCCAGGCCCAGTTCGTCCAGGAGGCGGGCGGACGGGGGGAGCGCCACCGGCACCTGGCGGCCCGGCAGCGCGGCCGAGCCCTCCGCGCGCAGGGGGGCCAGCGCCCGGGCGAACCGCTGGGCCCAGTGCGCCGACACCGCGTCCACCGAGGCCACCGTGCCGTGGCCCGCCGCCCGGCCGCCCGCCGTGCGCAGCAGCCGCAGGGCCGTCGCCACGTCGCCGCTCAGCATTCCGACCGCCCCGCACTCGCGGAAGGCGATCGACGCGTGGCACGCCGCCTCGTACGTCGCGGCGACCGGCGAGGTGGGCGTCGCGGCCGGGGTCTCGGCCAGGCAGATCAGATGGACACCCGCCGCCGCGCCGGCCGCCGCCAGCCGCGCGGTGTTCTCGCGGAGGACCGCCGTGCCGGGGTCGCCGTCGAGGATCACCACCGTGAACGGGCCCTCGTAGCCGCGCGCGGCCTCGGCCACCGTGGCCGCGTCCTGGCTCGCCCAGCCGGGGCCGAGGGGCCCGTCGTCCAGCCGGCGGACCAGCTCGGCGGTGCGGGCGAGCGCCTGGTCGCGGTCGTACGCGAGGAGCAGCCGGCAGTCCTGGCCGTGCATCGGACGCAGATGGGGCAGCCAGCCCAGCCAGGCCCACTCGCGCCGCCGCTCCTCCGTGGTCCGCGTCCGGTCCGTGCTGATCAGCACGATCTCCAGGTCGGCGGGGGAGTGCAGCGCGGCCAGCTGGGCCACGGCGGACCGGGCCAGCCCGGACAGCCGCTCCCGGGGCCCGGCGAGCCCCAGCGAACCGGCCTCCCGCAGGCTCACGGTCACCGGCACGGCGGGCAGGTCGGCCCGGTCGGTGGTGCCCAGCCGGACCACCAGTGCCTCCGGGTGCGCGGGGTCGCGCTCCCACAGCCGGGGGCCCGGGCCGAGCGCGGTCAGCAGCACGGCGGCCGGATCGGGCCAGGTGCCTTCGGGGGCGGTGGGCGGCGAGGTGAACGTGCCGGTGACGGGCGGGACCGGCTCGGCGGGGGCGCTCGGGGGCGCCGGCTCGGTCCGGGCGCCCTTGAGCCGGCGGGCCCAGGCCCCTATGCCGCCGCGCCGGGGCGCCTCCTGCTCCGGGAAGCGGCCGGGATGCCCGGTGGAGGACCCGGGCCGGGCCCCGGCCTCGGGCTCGTCAGGGCTCGGCCGGTCGTGGTCGGGCGGGGCGGCCTCGGGGGAGGGGGCGGCCGGCGGGGCCGGGGCCCGGGCCACCCGGAGGTGGCCCTCGCCGTCCGGGGTCGTCGGCAGCACCGGCGGACGCGCGCCGGAGGCGAGCCGGAGCGTGGACTCGCCGAGTCGCAGCAGCGCCCCCGGGGCCAGCCGGACCGGGCGGTCGTGGACCTCGGCCCCGTCGAGCGAGGTGCCGTTGGTGGAGCCCAGGTCGGCCACGGAGACCCGGCCGTCCTCGGAGACCGTCACCTCGCAGTGCAGCCGGGAGACATCGGGGTCGTCCAGCGGGACATCGGCATCGGCCGAGCGGCCGACGCGGACCGTGCCGCCGTGCAGGAGATGGACCCCGCCCGCGTCGGGGCCGGCGACCACCTGGAGCTGGGCGGGGACCGCGTCGTCCGCGCTCTCGTCCTCGCCGGGCGCCTGGAGCGACAGCACCGCGCCGTCGACCAGGGGCGGCTCGCCGAGCGCGCAGCGCTGCGCGTCCAGCCGTTCCCGGCCCGCGAAGAGCACCACCGCGCCGCTGCCGAGGGAGCCGTCGGGACCGGCGACGGCCATGGCCAGGCCCGACGCGACGGCGGCCAGCGCCGTCCCCGCGGGGGCGGTGACCAGCACATCGCAGGCGCGCGCCGGGGTCTGGCCGCTGGGCGGCGCGAGGACGGTCAGCCGGATCTGCATCGCCGTCAGCGGTCCCTTCTGCGCGCGGCTCCGGCCGGGGGAACGCCCTGTGATTCCCCCCACCCGGCACCGACGCGTCGTCCGGTACAGGTTCGTCACGCACCGCGAGGCTCCCGACCCCGCAGCGGTGCTCCAGGCATCCTCGCACCTGCCACTGACAACACGCCCGGCGGTCATCAGTTAGTGATCTTGAAACGTCTGCTGTGGCCCCAAAAGTGCGGCATGACCGGTTTCCCGGCGTACGGCACTGGCAACCATCCACCCCGGGCGGGCGTCTTCCCCCGGGACCCTTCCGTGCGGGGAACGGAGTGCGCGCGCCGGAGAGCGGCGACCGCGCGTCCGGGGCCCGCAGACCGGAGAAGTCACCTCGCGGACCCGGCCGGGCTCCTCCGTACAGCCTCTAGAGTGGGCCGGAAACTCCGGGGGTACCCGGGACCGATCCACCACGACCAGCAGGGAGCGCATGACGTGCGGCCGGTAGGCAGCAAGTACCTCCTGGAGGAGCCGCTGGGACGCGGTGCCACGGGCACCGTCTGGCGCGCCAGCCAGCGCGAGGCGGCGGGCGCCGAGGCGGCCGTGGCCGGCCGGCCCGGTGAGACCGTGGCGATCAAGGTCCTCAAGGAGGAGCTGGCCAACGACGCGGACGTGGTGATGCGGTTCCTGCGGGAACGCTCCGTCCTGTTGCGGCTGACCCACCCCAACATCGTGCGCACCCGCGACCTCGTGGTGGAGGGCGACCTCCTCGCCCTCGTCATGGACCTGATCGACGGTCCCGACCTGCACCGCTACCTGCGCGACAACGGCCCGCTCACCCCGGTCGCCGCCGCGCTGCTCACCGCGCAGATCGCCGACGCGCTCGCCGCCAGCCACGCGGACGGCGTCGTGCACCGCGACCTCAAGCCCGCCAACGTGCTGCTCGCCGACCCCGACGGCGCGATGCGCCCGATGCTCACCGACTTCGGCATCGCCCGCCTCGCCGACTCGCCGGGCCTGACCCGGACCCACGAGTTCGTCGGCACCCCCGCCTACGTGGCGCCGGAGTCCGCCGAGGGCCGCCCGCAGACCTCCGCCGTCGACATCTACGGCGCCGGCATCCTGCTGTACGAGCTGGTCACCGGCCGCCCGCCGTTCGCCGGCGGCACCGCGCTCGAAGTCCTGCACCGGCACCTCAGCGAGGAGCCCCGCCGCCCCAGCACCGTCCCCGAGCCCCTGTGGACGGTCATAGAGCGCTGCCTGAGCAAGGACCCGGACCGCAGGCCGAGCGCCGAGAACCTGGCCCGTGCCCTTCGTACGGTCGCCGACGGCATCGGGGTCCACGCGAGCTCCGCGCAGATCGCCGCCGCCGACGGGGTCGCCGCCCTGCTCGCGCCCGACCCGGCGCCCACCGCCGTACCGGAGATCCCCGGCGCGGCCGACCCGACGCAGGTGCTGCCGAGCAACGCCGGCTCGTACGACCCGAACGGGGCCACCAGCGTCCTGCCCCACAGCGGCGGCCCCGGGGCCGGCCAGGCCGACCCGACCGCCGTCCTGCCGCCCGTGCCGCCGCGCCCCGACAGCGACCCGCGCCCCGAGGACCCGCACCCCTGGCAGTCCCAGCTCCGGGCCGCCCGCGACCGCAACGAGCAGACGCAGGTCCAGTACCTCGATCCGAGCCAGGACCCGCTGCGCCGCCGCCCGCAGCGCCGGCAGCAGCCGCAACCGCAGCAGCCGCGCGACCGGCAGCCCGGGTACCAGCAGCCGCAGCCCCAGCAGTACCCGCAGCAACAGCGGCAGCAGCAGTACCAGCCGCAACCGCAGCAGCAGTACCAGCCGCAACCGCAGCAGCAATACCAGCCCCAGCCGCAGCCGTACGCGCCCCCGCAGCAGCCCCAGCAGCCGCAGCGCGCGCCCCGCGAGCCGAGGCAGCGCAGCGCCAACCCCATGAAGATCCCCGGGCTCGGCTGCCTCAAGGGCTGCCTGTTCACGCTGGTGCTGCTCTTCGTGGCGAGCTGGCTGATCTGGGAGCTGACCCCGCTCAAGGACTGGATCGGACAGGGCCAGAGCTACTGGCACGCGATCACCGACGCCGTGTCCACGGTGAAGGACTGGATCTCCGACCTGGGCGGCAGCGGCAGCGGCAGCGGCGGCTGACCACGCCGGAAGGCGTGCAACTCTGTAGCTATATCGACTTCCGCGGGCCAATTCCGAGGCAATTCGCCCGCAGAAGCGAAGGTTGGCGCCAACCACGGCACGCGGGCCCCCGATCGCCGCGTAACTTTGTCGACCGGGGGTTGTTGGGTCCATCGCCAGCCGCTGAGGGAGCAGTCTTGGCACGGAAAATCGGCAGCCGGTACACCGCCCACCAGATACTGGGGCGCGGCAGCGCCGGCACGGTGTGGCTCGGGGACGGCCCCGAGGGCCCCGTGGCCATCAAACTGCTCCGCGAGGACCTGGCATCCGACCAGGAGCTCGTCGGCCGGTTCGTCCAGGAGCGCACCGCGCTGCTCGGACTCGACCACCCGCACGTCGTCGCCGTCCGCGACCTCGTGGTGGACGGCAACGACCTCGCCCTCGTCATGGACCTGGTCCGGGGCACCGACCTGCGCACCCGGCTCGACCGCGAACGCCGGCTGGCCCCCGAGGCGGCCGTCGCGGTGGTCGCGGACGTCGCCGACGGCCTCGCCGCCGCGCACGCCGCCGGGATCGTCCACCGCGACGTCAAGCCCGAGAACATCCTGCTGGACATGGAGGGGCCGCTCGGTCCCGGCAACGCCCACCCCGCGCTGCTCACCGACTTCGGCGTCGCCAAGCTCATCGACACCCCGCGCCGGACCCGCACCACCAAGATCATCGGCACGCCGGACTACCTGGCCCCCGAGATCGTCGAAGGCCTGCCGCCGCGCGCCGCCGTCGACATCTACGCCCTGGCCACGGTGCTGTACGAGCTCCTCGCGGGCTTCACGCCCTTCGGCGGCGGCCACCCCGGCGCCGTGCTGCGCCGCCATGTCACCGAGACCGTCGTCCCGCTCCCCGGCATCCCCGACGAGCTGTGGCAGCTGCTCGTCCAGTGCCTGGCCAAGGCCCCCGCCTCCCGGCTGCGCGCCTCCGAGCTGGCGGCCCGGCTGCGCGAACAGCTGCCGCACCTGGCCGGCATCCCGCCGCTGGAGGTGGACGAGCCGGACGAGGAGCCGGAGGCCCCGCAGGGCTACGACGAGCAGCAGTACACCCCGGCCGGCGACGAGCCCCGCAGGCGCGGCGCGGTCCCGCTGGTGCCCGGCTCGACCCCGGACTCCAACCGCGACACCCACACGAGCATGCGCGTCCCGGCCCCCGACGAGCTGTCCGGCGGCCCCCGGGGCACCGCCCGCGCCCCGCGCGCCCCCGGCCGGCCCCGACCCGGCTCGGCCCGCAACAAGTCGGCGGCCGTCCGCAAGCGCCGCCTGACCCTGGGCGCCGCGGCCCTCGTGCTGGTGGCCGGGCTCGGCGCGGCCGGCTGGCTCGCGCTGAGCAGCGACGACCCGGACCCGGGCCCGCAGGACACCAGGAACTCGGCCCCGGCACAGCCCTAGGAAGCGGTGATCCGACAGCCCGAGGAACGTACGCGCCGACAGCCGTTACGCTGGACCCGTGGCAGTCGTCGATATTTCCGAAGAGCTGAAGTCCCTCTCCTCGACCATGGGGTCGATCGAGGCCGTCCTGGACCTGGATGCGCTGAGGGGGGACATCGCCGTGCTCGAGGAGCAGGCGGCCGCCCCGTCCCTGTGGGACGACCCCGAGGCGGCGCAGAAGATCACCAGCAAGCTTTCCCACCTCCAGGCCGAGGTCCGCAAGGCCGAGGGCCTGCGCGGCCGGATCGACGACCTCGAAGTCCTCTTCGAGCTCGCCGAGTCCGAGGGCGACGCCGACGCGCTCGCCGAGGCGGAGGCCGAGCTGGAGTCCGTCCGCAAGGCGCTGGACGAGATGGAGGTCCGCACCCTCCTCTCCGGCGAGTACGACGCCCGGGAGGCGCTGGTCACCATCCGCGCCGAGGCCGGCGGCGTCGACGCGGCGGACTTCGCGGAGCGGCTCCAGCGGATGTACCTGCGCTGGGCCGAGCGGCACAACTACAAGACCGAGGTCTACGAGACGGCGTACGCGGAAGAGGCCGGCATCAAGTCGACCACCTTCGCCGTCGAGGTGCCGTACGCCTACGGCACGCTCTCCGTCGAGCAGGGCACCCACCGCCTGGTGCGCGTCTCGCCCTTCGACAACCAGGGCCGCCGCCAGACCTCCTTCGCGGGCGTCGAGGTGCTGCCCGTGGTCGAGCAGACGGACCACGTCGAGATCGACGAGTCCGACCTGCGCGTCGACGTGTACCGCTCCTCCGGCCCCGGTGGCCAGGGCGTCAACACCACGGACTCCGCGGTGCGCCTGACCCACCTGCCGACCGGCATCGTCGTCTCCTGCCAGAACGAGCGCTCGCAGATCCAGAACAAGGCGTCCGCGATGAACGTCCTCCAGGCGAAGCTGCTCGAACGCCGCCGCCAGGAGGAGCAGGCCAAGATGAACGCCCTCAAGGGCGACGGCGGCAACTCCTGGGGCAACCAGATGCGCTCCTACGTCCTGCACCCGTACCAGATGGTCAAGGACCTGCGTACGGAGTTCGAGATGGGCAACCCGGAGGCGGTCTTCAACGGCGAGATCGACGGCTTCATCGAGGCCGGCATCCGCTGGCGCAAGCAGAACGAGAAGTAGTCCGAGAAGCGACGCAACTCCCCCTGTAGCAAGGCACATGGGCCCGGAACGGCCTTGACGTTCTCGGTGGCTCCCGCGAGGGTGCTGGGGCAGCCCGACGAGAACGGCTACTGGGGGTAGCGGTACATGACGAAGAGGACGCGCATACGCGTCGCGCGGACGGCGGCGGGCGCGGTGATCGCCGCCGGCGCCTCGCTGACCGCCGCGGGCGCAGCGCAGGCCGCCGGCATCGGCGTCGACGTCGCGGGTGTGGAGATCGGCGTGCGGCCCACCGCCGAGCCGGGGGACGAGGACCCGGGCGAGGACGGCGACCCGTGCAGCCCGCTCGACCCGCGCTGCGAGCCGCCCGAGCCGCCCGAGCCGCAGGCCACACCACCGCACCCCTCCGTCCCGCCGACCGGCCGGGCGGACCCGAGCGAGCCGCCCACCGGCCCGGACGACCCGCCCGCGCAGCCCTCAGAGCCCTCGGCGGAGCCCACCAAGGGCCCGACCAGGTCCGCGGACCCGGGCGGGGGGACGGGCAACGGGACGGGCGACACCGGTGACGACGGCGGCGTGGGGCAGATCGGGGTCTCGGGCGGCGGTGGCAACACCGACACCGACTCGGTCGGCAACCAGCCCGTGGAGCAGGGCAAGGGCAAGGACGAGCTGGCCGAGACCGGAGCGGGCCGGACCGTGTTTCTGCTGGTCGGCGCCGCGACGATGATCGCCGGCGGCATCGGCTTCCGCGTCCTGCCGCGCCTGATGGGCAACCGGACGGCCGCGTAGAGCGGGGGGAAGGGCCCGGACCGCGTTCGGCGGTCCGGGCCCTTCCCGTACGTCGGGCGGTGGCGGGCGCTACACGGTCTGGTGGGCCAGCAGGGCCAGGGCGCCCAGGAGCACCACCAGCAGGGCCGCCAGCATCGCCGGACTGATCCCCGCGAAGGGCCCCTGCTCCTGCTCCCGCATCCGCTCGCGGCTCGCCCGGCACACGGGGCAGCGGCCCTCGGTGACGGGCGCCGCGCAGTTCGCGCACACCAGTCGGTCGTAGGTCATGCGCTTTCCTCCTCCCGCGCGGCGGAGCCGCACAAGCCATCTCTCCGCACAACGCTCACGGAAACGCGACCGTTCCCCCTACCACTGTGCCAGCTCGTGGCCCATTCGGCCCGCCCCGCTGCCACACCCGGGCCCCTTCCCCGCCGCACCGCCCCGGAATCGGTGCCGTTTCACCGTAAATCACCCATCCCGGTATGCGTGCCTGCACGGCTCAGCCCGGTTCGCGTATGGTCACGCTCACCTACTCCCGGCCGACCGTGGTGCATCCGTGATCCGATTCGACAACGTCTCCAAGACCTACCCGAAGCAGAGCCGTCCCGCTCTCCGGGATGTGTCGCTCGACATCGAGAAGGGCGAGTTCGTCTTCCTGGTCGGCTCGTCCGGCTCCGGCAAGTCCACCTTCATGCGGCTCATCCTGCGCGAGGAGCGCGCCAGTACGGGCGCCGTCCACGTCCTGGGCAAGGACCTCGCGCGCATGTCCAACTGGAAGGTGCCGCACATGCGCCGCCAGCTGGGCACCGTCTTCCAGGACTTCCGGCTGCTGCCCAACAAGACCGTCGCGCAGAACGTGGCGTTCGCCCAGGAAGTGATCGGCAAGCCGCGCGGCGAGATCCGCAAGGCCGTGCCGCAGGTCCTCGACCTCGTCGGGCTCGGCGGCAAGGAGGACCGGATGCCCGGCGAGCTGTCCGGTGGTGAGCAGCAGCGCGTGGCGATCGCGCGGGCCTTCGTCAACCGGCCCATGCTGCTGATCGCGGACGAGCCGACCGGCAACCTCGACCCGCAGACCTCCGTCGGCATCATGAAGCTGCTGGACCGGATCAACCGGACCGGCACCACCGTGATCATGGCGACCCACGACCAGAACATCGTCGACCAGATGCGCAAACGCGTCATCGAGCTCGAGAAGGGCCGTCTCGTGCGCGACCAGGCGCGCGGCGTCTACGGCTATCAGCACTGAGCACCCAGCACTGAAAGGACGCCATGCGCGCCCAGTTCGTCCTGTCGGAGATCGGCGTCGGCCTCCGTCGCAACCTCACGATGACCTTCGCCGTCGTCGTCTCCGTCGCCCTCTCGCTCGCCCTGTTCGGCGGCGCGCTGCTCATGCGCGAGCAGGTCAGCACGATGAAGGACTACTGGTACGACAAGGTCAACGTCTCCATCTACCTCTGCGGCAAGGGCGACGCGGAGACGGTGGTCCAGTGCGCCAAGGGTGCGGTCACCAAGCAGCAGAAGGACGAGATCGAGAGCGATCTCAACAAGATGGACGTCGTGGAGAAGGTGATCTACGAGTCCTCCGACGAGGCGTACAAGCACTACCAGGAGGAGTTCGGCGACTCCCCGATGGCCGGCAACATCACGCCGGACCAGATGCCGGAGTCCTTCCGGGTCAAGCTCAAGGACCCCACCAAGTACAAGGTCGTCGCCACCGCCTTCGCCGGGCGGGACGGGGTCCAGTCCGTCCAGGACCAGCGCAGCATCCTGGACAACCTCTTCGGACTGATGAACGGCATGAACGTCGCCGCGCTCTTCGTGATGGCGCTGATGCTCGTCATCGCGCTGATGCTGATCGTCAACACCGTGCGCGTCTCCGCGTTCAGCCGGCGCCGGGAGACCGGGATCATGCGGCTCGTCGGCGCCTCCGGTTTCTACATCCAGGCGCCGTTCATCATGGAGGCGGCGTTCGCCGGTCTCATCGGCGGGGTGCTGGCCTGCGTGATGCTGCTGGCCGGGCGCTACTTCCTGATCGACGGCGGCCTCGCGCTCAAGGACAAGCTCAACCTGATCGACTTCATCGGCTGGGACGCGGTCCTCACCAAGCTGCCGCTGGTACTGGCGATCGGCCTGCTGATGCCCGCCGTTGCCGCTCTCTTCGCGCTGCGCAAGTACCTGAAGGTGTGATGTGCGCCCCGTGAGGCGCACACCCAACGTCCCATGCGCCTCCGGGGCGTTGTCCTAGAATCGGCGCCATGTCGGACCCCGAATGTCGCGTCGGGCCCCGCGGTCTGCGCCGCGGGGCGGCCCTGACGCTGGTCTTCGCCGGCGTCCTCGCCACCGGGGCCGCGACCGGCGCGCTGCCCCACGGCGAGGCGAAGGAACCCCCGGTGCACGCCCGGTCCGTCGCCGCCACCGCCGACCGCGACAAGGTCGAGGAGGCCGCCGCCGACGCGGTCGCCGACGGCAAGTCCGGTACGGAGGCGGCCGAGGAGGTCGTCAGCCGCAGCGGCGACCGCTGGGGCGCGGTCTACGACGAGCGCGAGTACCAGGAGTTCGAGGAGGCCCTCGGCGGCACGTACACCGGGGTCGGCCTCGCCGCCCGGCGCTCCGCCGAAGGCCGGGTCGCCGTCGCCCGTGTCCAGCCCGGCAGCCCCGCCGACCGCGCGGGCATCCGCTCCGGCGACCTGCTCCGCACCGTGGACGGCCGCCGTGTCGACCGGCTGCCCGTCTCCGACGTGGTGGCCATGCTGCGCGGCGACCGCACCGGCGCGAAGGCCGGGAGCACGGTCAGCCTCGGCGTCCGCCGGGGGGCCGCCACCCGGACCGAGACGCTGCGCCGGGCCCGGCTCACGGTCGAGTCGGTGACCGTGCGGCGGATCGGGCCCCAGCGGTCGGGTCCGTCCGGGGCGGTGCGCATCGCGGTCGCCTCGTTCACCAAGGGCTCCGGGGAGGCCGTGCGCGAAGCGGTCCGGGACGCGCCCGCGGGCGCCGGGGTGCTGCTGGACCTGCGGGGCAATCCGGGCGGCCTGGTCACCGAGGCGGTCACCGCGGCCTCCGCCTTCCTGGACGGCGGCTTGGTCGCCACGTACGACGTGCACGGAGAGCAGCACGCCCTGTACGCGCGGTCGGGCGGGGACACCGAGCGCCCCGTCGTCGTGCTGGTCGACGGGGGGACGATGAGCGCGGCCGAGTTGGTGACGGGGGCGCTCCAGGACCGGGGCCGGGCGGTCACGGTCGGCTCGCGGACCTTCGGCAAGGGGTCCGTGCAGATGCCGAGCAAGCTGGCGGGCGGCTCGGTGGCCGAGCTGACCGTGGGCCACTACCGGACACCGGCGGGCCACGGGGTCGACGGCAAGGGCATCACGCCGGACCTGGCGGTGAGCGCGCGGGCCCAGGAACGGGCCGAGACGGTATTGAGTGGCCTCGGGGGCGGGTCGTAGTGCGAAAATGGCCGCACTATGGCTAAGGAAAAGGACACCGGGCGCAAGCTCATCGCGCAGAACAAGAAGGCGCGCCACGACTACACCATCCTCGACACCTACGAGTGCGGCCTCGTGCTCATGGGGACCGAGGTCAAATCGCTCCGCCTGGGCCGGGCGTCCCTGGTCGACGGCTTCGTCCAGATCGACGGCGGCGAGGCGTGGCTGCACAACATCCACGTCCCGGAGTACGTCCAGGGCACCTGGACCAACCACTCCGCCAAGCGCAAGCGCAAGCTGCTGATGCACCGGGCCGAGATCGACAAGCTGGAGTCGAAGTCGCAGGAGACCGGCCACACCATCGTGCCGCTCTCGCTGTACTTCGTGAACGGCCGCGTCAAGGCCGAGATCGCGCTCGCGAAGGGCAAGAAGGAGTACGACAAGCGGCAGACGCTGCGCGAGAAGCAGGACACCAGGGAGACGAACCGCGCCGTCGCGGCGGCCCGCCGCCGCCAGCGGAGCGCCTGATCCGGAGGCCGGCACCCGCCGTCGGCCCCTCCGGCAGGAATACGCTGGCATCGGCCCGCGTTGGTCACGTACGATGGCAGCACACCCCACGGAGGGTGTGGCACCACCTTGAAAAATCAACATGGGGATGATCGGTTTCGACAGCGGATGTCGAAGCAGGGGAAGCGAGTCGAGGAAGCGGCAATGATCTCGTAAACCATATGTCGCAACCAATAATCGCCAATTCCAAGCGCGATTCCTCCGCCTTCGCCCTCGCTGCCTAATTAGCAGCTAGCGAAGACTCTGCGGAGTGTCAGCCCGGGGGTGATCCCGACCCGGATCCTGGCATCATCAAGGGATCTAAACTTCTGAGTCCGGTCACGGGTCTCAGAAGGAAATCAAACAGTGACTGGGCCTGTCGGAGGCTTGTCCGCGTGACCTCCGAGGCCGAGAAAAGCGTAGCGGACTGCACTCGGAGAAGCCCTGGTTCCGCACCGTTGGACGCGGGTTCGATTCCCGCCATCTCCACAAATTCCCATGTGGGCGAGGACCCCGCTGCCACCCGGCAGCGGGGTCCTCGTCGTTTCTGCGTCCGGGTGTGCCGGGAGGCCGGGCGTGCGCTACATTCATGGCCCGGGTGCACTGTGGTAGGGGGCGCGGACAGGGTGGGGGCCCGTCCGGCGACGTACGACGGATCAGTTGCGCGCACCCGTTCCTGAGTGGGGGAAGTGCGTACAACAGTGGAAACTTGGCGTGAAGGTGCCCATGCGGGGCACACCCACGAGCCGAACGAAGTCACCATCCAGCTGGACGGAATCGGACGGCAGCTCTCCGAGCTGCTACCGGAACCATCCGCTCCGGACGACTCCGACGGCCCCGTCTTCGTGGACGAGAGCGGCCGGCGCGGCAAGACGCTGCGCCGCCTCGGCTGGGTCCTGGCCGCGGTCTTCGTCTGTTACGCGACGACCCTGGTCGTCGCGGTGCTCGGCGGCAACTCCAGCGCCCCCTTCCTCCCGCTCACCAACCAGGAGCAGCAGGACACGGGCAGCACCGACACGGGCACCACCGATTCGACGGTGACGGATGCCGGCCTTCCCACCGGCACCACCCCGGACCCCGCGCAAGAACAAGAAGGCGCCCACTAGATGACCACCCCTGCCCCCCGGGGCAGGCGCAACTCCCACAGGAAGAAGCAGACCCGCCGGCGCAGACTTCCCATGCGCTACATGCTGCCGCTCCTGTTTCTCGTTGCCCTGCTCGCCATGCTGATGCTGCGTGGCTACGTGCACAGCGAAATCCTCGCCGACCACCGCATCCGGCCCCCCGTCGCGACCGACCGGGTACCCGACCAGGTGCTGGAGGGCGGGCCGGTCATCGACGCCCGGTCCACCACCGAGCCCGCGAAGACCCTGCGCATCCCGGATCACCGGATCGTGCTGACCTTCGACGACGGCCCGGACCCGGAGTGGACGCCGAAGGTGCTGGACAAGCTGAAGGAGTACGACGCCCACGGCGTCTTCTTCGTCACCGGCACCATGGCCTCGCGCTACCCGGACCTGGTCGAGCGCATGGTCGAGGAGGGGCACGAGGTCGGGCTGCACACCTTCAACCACCCCGACCTCTCCTACCAGTCCACCAGCCGCATCGACTGGGAGCTGTCCCAGAACCAGCTGGTCCTCGCCGGTGCGGCGGGCATCCGCACCTCGCTCTTCCGGCCGCCCTACTCCTCGTTCGCCGACGCCATGGACAACAAGTCCTGGCCGGTCACGCAGTACATCGGCAGCCGCGGCTACCTCACCGTCGTCAACAACACGGACAGCGAGGACTGGAAGCGGCCGGGCGTCGGTGTCATCTCCAAGAACGCCACGCCCAAGCACGGCAAGGGCGCCATCGTCCTGATGCACGACTCCGGCGGGGACCGGTCCCAGACCGTGGCCGCGCTCGGCCACTTCCTGCCCAAGATGCAGGACAAGGGCTACGAGTTCACCAACCTCACCGACGCGCTCGGCGCCCCCAGCGCGCACACCCCGGTCACCGGGTTCGCGCTGTGGAAGGGCAAGGCGTTCGTCTGGGCGGTGGGCGTCTCGGAGCACATCACCGATGTGATGGTGGCCGGGCTCGCGGTGATCGGGGTGCTGGTCTTCGCCCGCTTCGGGCTGATGCTGGTGCTGTCCTTCATCCACGCCCGCCGGGTGCGCGGACGCGGCTTCCGCTGGGGCGAACCCGTCACCCGCACGGTGACCGTCCTGGTGCCCGCGTACAACGAGAAGAAGTGCATCGCGAACACGGTGCGCTCGCTGCTGGCAAGTGACTATCCGGTCGAAGTCATCGTGATCGACGACGGCTCCACGGACGGCACCGCGGACATCGTCCAGCGGATGCGGCTGCCCAACGTCCGGGTGGTGCGCCAGCGCAACGCGGGCAAGCCCGCTGCCCTGAACAACGGCATCGCGCACGCCCGCAACGACATCATCGTGATGATGGACGGCGACACGGTCTTCGAACCGACCACCGTCCGCGAGCTGGTGCAGCCCTTCGGCGACCCGCGTGTCGGGGCCGTCGCCGGCAACGCCAAGGTCGGCAACCGCGACTCGCTGATCGGCGCCTGGCAGCACATCGAGTACGTGATGGGCTTCAACCTCGACCGCCGCATGTACGACGTGCTGCGCTGCATGCCCACCATCCCCGGCGCGGTCGGCGCCTTCCGGCGCGAGGCGCTGGAGCGGGTCGGCGGCATCAGCGAGGACACCCTCGCCGAGGACACCGACGTCACGATGGCCCTGCACCGGGACGGCTGGCGCGTCGTCTACGCGGAGAACGCCCGCGCCTGGACCGAGGCACCGGAGACCGTGCAGCAGCTCTGGTCGCAGCGCTACCGGTGGTCGTACGGCACCATGCAGGCGATCTGGAAGCACCGCCGGGCGGTCATCGAACGCGGGCCCTCGGGCCGGTTCGGCCGTGTCGGACTGCCGTTCGTCTCGCTGTTCATGGTCGTCGCCCCGCTCCTCGCCCCGCTCATCGACGTCTTCCTGCTGTACGGGCTCGTGTTCGGGCCCACCGAGAAGACCGTCGGCGCGTGGCTCGGCGTCCTCGCGGTGCAGCTGGTGTGTGCCGCGTACGCCTTCCGGCTCGACCGGGAGCGCATGACCCATCTGCTCTCGCTCCCCCTCCAGCAGGTCCTCTACCGGCAGCTCATGTACGTGGTGCTGCTCCAGTCCTGGATCACCGCTCTCACCGGTGGCCGGCTGCGCTGGCAGAAGCTGCGTCGTACGGGGGTCGTGGACGCCCCCGGTGCGACGCCGTCCCAGCGTGCGCGCACCCACGAGCGGAGGCCCGTCGCATGACGCACCCACAGCAGTCCTACGGAAAGCCGCACGAGGACGAGCGGACCATGGCCCTGCGCGTGGTGCTGCCCGCCCCCGCCGGGCCCGTCCCGGCCGACGCGCCGGCCCCCGCCCCCGCCAAGGCGGGCCGGGACCGCTATCTCGACCTGCTGCGGGCGATCGCGCTCGTCCGGGTCGTCGTCTTCCACCTCTTCGGCTGGGCCTGGCTGACCGTCGTGTTCCCGTCCATGGGCGTCATGTTCGCCCTGGCCGGATCGCTGATGGCCCGGTCGCTCGCCCGGCCCGCGTGGGGCGTGATCCGCTCCCGCGTACGCAGGCTGCTGCCGCCCATGTGGGCGTTCGCCGCGGTCGTCGTGCCCGTGGTCTTCCTGCTCGGCTGGAAGCCTGTGCGCGAGGAGGGCGTCTGGTGGTTCCTCAAGCTGGGCTGCTACATCCTGCCGATCGGCACCCCGCCCTTCCCCTGGGAGAACGGCTCCGAGGGCGGCTGGCTGGAAACCTCCTGGGCCGAGCAGGGCATCGGGCCGCTCTGGTACATCCGCGCCTACCTGTGGTTCGTGCTGGCCTCCCCGCTGCTGCTCAAGGCCTTCCGGAAGCTGCCCTGGGTCACCCTGCTCGCCCCGATCGGGCTCACCGCCGTCATCGGCACCGGACTGGTCACCGTGCCCGGTGCGACCGGTGAGGGCCTGGTGGACTTCGCGGTGTTCGGCTCCTGCTGGGTCCTCGGCTTCGCGCACAACGACGGGCTGCTGAAGACCGTCCCCCGCTACCTCGCGGTCTCGCTGGCCGCGATGCTGATGGCCTTCGCGCTGTGGTGGGGCGCCCACCACCTCACCGAGGAGGGCTGGAACCTGGACGAGATCCCGCTCGCCCAGGCCACCTGGTCGCTCGGGTTCTGCATGATCCTGCTCCAGTACGCGCCCTCCTGGCGGGAACTGCCGGGCCGGCTGGCCGGGTGGGACAGCCTGGTCACGCTCGCCAACAACCGGGCGGTGACCATCTACCTGTGGCACAACATGCTGCTGATGGCCACCTTCCCGATCATCGACCTGCTCTGGGACGTGCCCTGGGTCGGCGACCACCTCGGCACGTACATCGACCGCGCGAACAACGCCTTGGCGCTGATCATCGTCTGGCCGCTGATCGGGCTGATGATCCTCGCCGTCGGCTGGGTCGAGGACCTCGCCGCCCGGCGCCGCCCGAGGCTCTGGCCCAACGGCGCCGCCCGCGCCCGTACGTGACCACCCGCTCACCGGGCCCGGCCCGGCCCGGTGAGCGCAAGGTTGCCCACAGGTTCACCTCGCGGCACGGCACCGAAACGCGCGCTTCCTAGGTTCGGGACGACACCCCGACCACCCGTGGAGGCGCGTGATGGCAGGCCGTTGGATCGAGCACTGGGACCCCGAGGACGAGACCTTCTGGCGGGAGACCGGCGAGCGCGTCGCCCGCCGCAACCTCTGGTTCTCCGTCCTCTCCGAGCACATCGGCTTCTCCATCTGGACCCTGTGGTCGGTGATGGTGCTCTTCATGGGGCCCGAGTACGGGGTCGACCCGGCCGGGAAGTTCTTCCTGATCTCCACCGCGACGCTCGTCGGGGCCGTCGTCCGGGTGCCGTACACCTTCGCGGTCGCCCGCTTCGGTGGCCGGAACTGGACGGTGTTCAGCGCGCTCACCCTGCTCGTGCCGACGATCGCCGCCCTCGTCGTGATGGAGCCGGGCACCTCGTACGGCACCTTCCTCGCCGTGTCCGCGCTCACCGGCATCGGGGGCGGCAACTTCGCCTCGTCCATGACGAACATCAACGCCTTCTTCCCGCTGCGCAGGAAGGGCTGGGCGCTCGGGCTCAACGCGGGTGGCGGCAACATCGGGGTGCCCGTGGTGCAGCTGGCCGGACTCCTGGTCATCGGCACGGCGGGGGCCACGCACCCCCGGATCGTGCTCGCCGCGTACATCCCGCTGATCCTGCTCGCCGCCGGATGCGCCGCGCGTTACATGGACAACCTGGCGCCCGTACGCAACGACACCGGGGCCGCGCGGGAGGCGGTGCGCGACCGGCACACCTGGATCATGGCGGTCCTCTACGTCGGCACCTTCGGCTCCTTCATCGGCTACAGCTTCGCCTTCGGGCTCGTCCTCCAGACCCAGTTCGGGCGGACCCCGCTCCAGGCGGCCTCGCTCACCTTCATCGGCCCGCTGCTCGGCTCGCTGATCCGGCCGGCCGGCGGGTGGCTGGCCGACCGGTACGGCGGGGCGCGCATCACCCTCGTCAACTTCGCCGCCATGGCCGCCGCGACGGGCGTCGTCGTGTACGCCTCCCGGATCGCCTCGCTGACCGTGTTCCTCGTCGGCTTCACCGCCCTGTTCGCGCTGTCCGGGCTCGGCAACGGGTCGACGTACAAGATGATCCCGGGCATCTTCCACGCCCGGGCGATCGCCCAGGGGCTGCGCGGCGAGGAGGCGGCGGCCCGGGGGCGGCGGATCTCCGGCGCCGCGATGGGACTGATCGGCGCGGTCGGCGCGCTCGGCGGGCTCGCCATCAACCTGGCCTTCCGCCAGTCCTTCCAGACCTCGGGCGCGGGCACGGCGGCCTTCTGGTCCTTCCTCGCCTACTACGCGGTGTGCTCCGCGCTCACCTGGTCGGTATACCTTCGCCGGGCCGCGGCCGTACCGGCGCAGCCCCGGCTCGGCCACGCCGGGGTGTGATGATGGACGGGCGGTGCCGGGCGACGTAACGAGCGGGAAATACAGCTGAACCGGGTCTGTCACGCGGCGTTGGCAGGCTCGGTCCTCCGCACCATCGAGCAGCAGCGGGACGAGAGCCGGGTAGACCTCATGCACGACGGACAGCACGACGACCGACAGCGCGACGACGCACCGCACGGACCCCTCGCGGGCTTCACGGTCGGGGTCACCGCCGCACGCCGGGCGGAGGAGCTGGGCACCCTGCTGCGGCGCCGGGGCGCCACCGTGGTCCACGCGCCCGCCCTGCGGATCGTGCCGCTCGCCGACGACGGCGAACTGCTCGCCGCGACCGAGCAACTGGTCGCCGAGACGCCCGACGTGGTCGTCGCCACCACCGCCATCGGCTTCCGCGGCTGGATCGAGGCGGCCGACGGCTGGGGCATCGGCGACCGGCTCCTGGACACCCTGCGCGGGGTCGAACTCCTGGCGCGCGGCCCCAAGGTGAAGGGCGCGGTCCGCGCCGCCGGGCTGACCGAGGCGTGGTCCCCGGCCTCCGAGTCCATGGCAGAGGTCCTGGAACGGCTCCTGGAAGAGGGCGTACGGGGCCGCCGTGTCGCGCTCCAGCTGCACGGCGAACCCCTCCCCGGCTTCGTGGAGTCGCTGCGCGAGGCCGGCGCCGAGGTGGTCGGTGTCCCCGTCTACCGCTGGATGCCGCCCGAGGACCTCGCCCCCCTGGACCGGCTCCTCGACCTGACCGCCGCCCGCGCCCTGGACGCGCTGACCTTCACCAGCGCCCCGGCGGCGGCCTCGCTGCTCGGCCGCGCCGAGGAACGCGGACTGCTCACCGAGGTCGTCACCGCCCTGCGCGGCGACATCGTGCCGGCCTGCGTCGGGCCGGTCACCGCCGTGCCGTTGCAGGCGCGCGGGATCGACACCGTCCAGCCGGAGCGCTTCCGGCTCGGCCCGCTCGTCCAGCTCATCTGCCGCGAACTGCCCGCCCGCGCCCGTACGCTGCCGGTCGCCGGACACCGCGTCGAGATCCGGGGCCACGCCGTCCTGGTGGACGAGGAGCTGCGCGCGGTCCCGCCCGCCGGGATGGCCCTGCTGCACGCCCTGGCCCGGCGCCCCGGCTGGGTGGTCTCGCGCGCCGACCTGCTGCGCGTCCTGCCCGGCAGCGGCACCGACGAGCACGCGGTCGAGACCGCCATGGCCAGGCTCCGCACCGCGCTCGGCGTGCCCCGGCTGATCCACACGGTCGTCAAACGCGGCTACCGGCTGGCGCTGGACCCGGCGGCGGACGCCAAGTACGCGGGGGCCTGAGGGCCCGATAGCGTGCGGGCATGATCGATGAAGCCCATCCGCTCGACGCGGACATACGGCTGCGCCCGACCACCCTGGCCGACGCCGCCTCCCGCGCCGAGGCGCTGACCCGCAGCCGTGCGCACATGCGGCCCTGGGAGCCCGTGCGCCCCGAGTCCTTCTACACCGAGGAGGGGCAGCGCGAGCGGCTGGCCGGACTGCTGGCGGACCGGGACGCGGGGCGTGCGATGCCCTGGGTGCTGAGCGACGCCGAGGACCGGGTGGTCGGCGGGTTCGACCTCAACGCCATCGTGCTCGGCCCGTTCCGCAGCGCCACCCTGGGCTACTGGGTGGACGTGGAGTACGCGGGCCGGGGCCTGGCCACGGCGGCGGTGCGCCGGATCTGCGAGCTGGCCCGCGACGAGCTGCGGCTGCACCGGATCGAGGCGTGCACGCTCCCGTACAACACCGCGTCCCAGCGGGTCCTCGCCAAGTGCGGGTTCGAGCAGATCGGCCTGGCGCCGCGCTACCTCCACATCGACGGCGAGTGGCGCGACCACCGCCTCTTCCAGCGCATCCTGCACGACGGCCCGATGGCCGGGGCCGAGGACTGACCTTCAGAGCCCGCGCGTGTGGCGGTGGCCCTCGCGCGGCCACGGCGGGGACGGCGGCAGCACCTCGGTGAGCGCGTACCCGGCCTTCTCCGCGACCCGGCACGACGCCGCGTTGTCCACCTGGTGCAGCAGTTCGAGCCGTACGAGACCGGCGGCGGCGAACGCCTCGGACGCCCAGCCGGAGAGCGCTTCGAGGGCGCGCGGCGCGATGCCCCGGCCCCGGGCGGGCGCGACCGTCCAGTACCCCACCTCCGCCGAGGGCGCGCCGGGCTCCGGGAACGACAGGGCGACGTTGCCCACCGGGCCGGACCCGAGCTCCGCGTCCACCACCGCGAAGCTGTGCCGCAACCCGGTCGCCCGGCCCTCCTCCTGGGCCCGCAGCCAGTGTGCGGCCGCCTCCTCGTCCGCCACCGGCGCCCGCGAACCGGCCTGCACGGCGGGGTCGCGGTACGCCTCCAGGAGCACTCCCAGGTCGCCCGGCTGCCAGGGGCGCAGCACCAGGGAACCGGCCGACAGACGGGCAGTGCGCGAACGGGCGTTCATCCGCTCATCGTACGAGGCGGGTTCGAACGGACCCCGGCAGGTGCGCGAAGGCCCCCCGTCGCATAGGGTTGACGGCTGCCCAATGCACGTCAGAAGGGGGCCTCGGTGGCCGCGCAGGATGCCGCTGTCGATTCGTTGCGGGACCGGGAAATCGGTGTCGAGCAGGAACATCTCGACCGGGTGTACCACCGCCTTGAGGAGAAGATCCACGAGGCGGAATTTCTCATGGACGACGCCCTCAAGCGCGGCCAGGTCGGAACGCCGGGGGCGCTCGCCGAGCGGGACGCCCAGGTGTTCCGCGCCGGAATCCACCTCAACCGGCTGAACAGCGAGTTCGAGGACTTCCTCTTCGGGAGGATCGACCTCCTGCTCGGCAAGGACGGCGAACGCGGCCCGGACGGCGCCTACACCTCCGTGGAGCCCGCCGACGACGTCGTGCGCGAGGACGACACCGCGGACATCGCCGAGACGCTGCACATCGGCCGGATCGGGGTCCTCGACGCCGACTACGCGCCGCTCGTCATCGACTGGCGGGCCCCGGCCGCGGCCCCGTTCTACCGCTCCACGCCCAAGGAGCCGGGCCGGGTGGTCCGCCGCCGCGTCATCCGCTCCAAGGGCCGCCGGGTCCTCGGCGTCGAGGACGACCTGATGCGCCCCGAGCTGACCGCCTACCTGGACGGCGAGAAGCTCCCGGTCGTCGGCGACGGCGCCCTGATGGCCGCGCTCGGCCAGGCCCGCAGCCACACCATGCGGGACATCGTCTCGTCCATCCAGGCCGAGCAGGACCTCGTCATCCGGGCGCCCGCCGCCTCCGTCACCGAGGTCTCCGGCGGCCCCGGCACCGGCAAGACCGCGGTCGCCCTGCACCGCGCCGCGTACCTGCTCTACCAGGACCGGCGGCGGTACGCGGGCGGCATCCTCATCGTCTCGCCGACGCCCCTGCTGGTGGCGTACACCGAGGGCGTGCTGCCCTCGCTCGGCGAGGAGGGCCAGGTCGCGATCCGCGCGGTCGGCTCGCTCTCCGACGACGCGGCGGGCCCCGAGGGCGCCACCGCCTACGACGAACCCGCCGTCGCCCGGATCAAGGGCTCCTCGCGGATGCTCCCCGTGCTCCGCAAGGCGGCCCGGGGCGCGCTGGAACAGCCCGCGCCCCGGACCGCCCCCGCCGGCGGGCAGCTGGAGTTCGGTGAGGCCGAGGAGGCCCCGCGGCCCGCCGGCACGCCGACCCGGCTGCGCGTGGTCGCCTTCGGCGCCCGGGTCGAGCTCCAGGAGGACGAGCTGCGGCGCATCCGCAACAACGTCCTCGGCGGGACCGCCCCGGTCAACCTGCTGCGGCCGCGCGCCCGCCGGCTGCTGCTCGACGCGCTGTGGAACCGCTCCTCCGGCCGGGGCCGCTACACCGACCCGGAGCTGGCGGCGGAGCTGCGCAGCTCGTTCGACGAGGACGTGTCCACGGAGACCCCGTTCATCGAGTTCCTGAACGCCTGGTGGCCCGAGCTGACCCCGCGCGGGGTACTCGCCGCGATGGCCGACGAGAAGCGGCTCGCCCGGTGGGCGCGGCGCACGCTCAACCAGGGCGAGGTGCGCCGGCTCGCGCGCTCCCTCAAGCGCCTGGACGCCGCCGGACGGGGGCCGCTCTCCGTGCACGACGTGGCGATCCTGGACGAGCTGCACACGCTGCTCGGCACCCCGAGCCGCCCCAGGCGCAAGCGCGAGGCGGACCCGCTGGACCAGCTCACCGGCCTGGAGGAGCTGATGCCCCGGCGCGAGGAGACCCAGTGGGAGCGGGCCGAACGGCTCGCCGCCGAGCGCACCGAGTACGCCCACGTCATCGTGGACGAGGCGCAGGACCTCACGCCCATGCAGTGGCGGATGGTCGGCCGGCGCGGCCGGCACGCCACCTGGACGATCGTCGGGGACCCGGCGCAGTCCTCCTGGTCCGACCCGGACGAGGCGGCGGCCGCCCGCGACGAGGCGCTGGGCAGCCGCCCGCGCCGGAACTTCACGCTGACCGTCAACTACCGCAACCCGGCGGAGATCGCCGAGCTGGCCGCGAAGGTGCTGGCCCTCGCCATGCCCGGCATGGAGTCCCCGGCCGCCGTCCGCTCCACGGGCGTGGTCCCGCGCTTCGAGAACGTACGGGGCGACGACCTGGCCGGGACCGTGCGCGAGGAGGTGCGGCGGCTGCTCGCCGAGGTGGACGGCACCGTCGGGGTGGTCGTGGCGATGAACCGGCGCGCTCAGGCCCGTGCGTGGCTGGCGGAGCTGGGCGAGCGGGTGGTGGCGCTCGGCAGCCTGGAGGCCAAGGGGCTGGAGTACGACGCGACGGTGGTCGTCTCGCCGGCCGAGATCGCGGACGAGTCCCCGGCCGGGCTGCGCGTGCTGTACGTGGCGCTGACCCGGGCGACCCAGCAGCTGACCGTGGTGTCGGGGGAGCGGGACCTGCCGGACGAGAACGGGGTGCCGGACCTGCTCAGGGACTGAGGCGGGGGGCGCGCGGGGGCCGTTTCCGGTCAACCCGCGCCGCGGGAATCGCTTTTCCAGGTGATTTGTTAGCCTGGGGGTGGCACCGGCTCGATCCAAGCCCCCGGGCCCAACCTTAGTCGCTTCGAGCGACCACTTGCCGCGAGGCGAGCATGGCGGGCCGGTGTCGTCAACTGAAGAAGAGGCCCGCGTCACCTTCCGGTGGCGCGGGCCTCTTCGCGTTCCCGGAGAGGGGTTCCGCTGCGCCGCACTCTCTCGTATGGTGGAAAACAGTTTCCGCGCTGCGACAGTCATTAACGGCTACTCGTCGGTAGGTGCGAATATCGGAAGGCGTGTCCGCTGCCGGGCCTGCTCGGGCTTCGGACGCGCATAGCAATGAAGCTAAGGAAAGCGAAGGACTCGGCCATGGCAACGGCGCCCAGCGTCTCGTACTCGATGACGGTCAGGCTGGAGGTGCCCGCGAGCGGCACCGCGGTCTCCCAGCTCACCACGGCCGTGGAGTCCTCCGGAGGTTCGGTCACCGGCCTCGACGTGACCGCTTCCGGCCACGAGAAGCTGCGGATCGACGTCACGATCGCCGCCTCGTCCACCGCGCACGCCGACGAAATCGTCGAGGGGCTGCGCGGTATCGACGGCGTCGTGCTCGGCAAGGTCTCCGACCGTACGTTCCTCATGCACCTCGGTGGCAAGATCGAGATGGCGTCCAAGCACCCCATCCGCAACCGCGACGACCTCTCGATGATCTACACGCCCGGTGTGGCCCGGGTCTGCATGGCGATCGCCGAGAATCCCGAGGACGCCCGCCGCCTCACCATCAAGCGCAACTCCGTCGCAGTCGTGACGGACGGCTCCGCGGTGCTCGGCCTCGGCAACATCGGCCCGAAGGCCGCGCTGCCCGTCATGGAGGGCAAGGCGGCCCTCTTCAAGCGCTTCGCCGGCATCGACGCGTGGCCGATCTGCCTGGACACCCAGGACACCGACGCCATCGTCGAGATCGTCAAGGCCATCGCGCCCGGCTTCGCGGGGATCAACCTGGAGGACATCTCCGCGCCGCGCTGCTTCGAGATCGAGGCCCGGCTGCGCGAGGCCCTGGACATCCCCGTCTTCCACGACGACCAGCACGGCACGGCGATCGTCGTCCTGGCCTCGCTGACCAACGCGCTGCGCGTGGTGGGCAAGGCGATCGGGGACGTGCGGGTCGTCATGTCCGGCGCCGGAGCGGCCGGTACGGCCATCCTGAAGCTCCTCATCGCCGCGGGCGTCAAGCACGCCGTCGTCGCCGACATCCACGGCGTGGTGCACTCCGGCCGCGAGGACCTGCGGTCCGCCGACCCGGACTCGCCGCTGTGCTGGATCGCCGACAACACCAACCCGGAGAACATCACCGGCACCCTCAAGGAGGCCGTGGTCGGCGCCGACGTCTTCATCGGCGTCTCCGCCCCCAACGTGCTGGACGGGGACGACGTGGCGGCCATGGCGGACGGCGCGATCGTGTTCGCGCTCGCGAATCCTGACCCCGAGGTGGACCCGGCGATCGCCCGCCGCACCGCCGCCGTCGTGGCCACCGGCCGCTCGGACTTCCCGAACCAGATCAACAACGTGCTGGTCTTCCCCGGCGTCTTCCGCGGCCTGCTCGACGCCCAGTCCCGCACGGTCAACACGGACATGATGCTCGCCGCCGCGCGCGCCCTGGCCGGCGTGGTCGCCGAGGACGAGGTGAACGCGAACTACATCATCCCGTCGGTCTTCAACGACAAGGTCGCCGGTGCGGTCGCCGGGGCCGTCCGGGACGCCGCGCGGGCCGCCGGAGCCACTGTGACGGCGCCCACGTCCGTCTGACTACGGCGCGTCGCGGGTCGCGGCGCCCCAAACGCCCCTTTAGGGTGGGCGGGCGACGCGTCCCGCAGAGCCCCGCACCCGGTGCGGACGGCTCTGGGGGAGTCGACGGGACGTCACCACGACGAGGCAGTGGTGCTGTTCGCGCGGCTCGCGGAGGGGGCCGGATTGGCTTTCCCGCCGCAGGTGGGGGCAGGATGCTTTCCAAGGACTACGTCCAGGGGAGACCCCACAGGGCGCGAGGTCTACCGGACCCTCTGAAGGGCGGACCCGGGTACGGGGACTGTCCGAGGGCCCTGGCAGCATCGGCTTCGATCTCACGCCTCACAGGCAAGAAGAACACGGGAGTAACAACATGAACCGCAGTGAGCTGGTGGCCGCCCTGGCCGACCGTGCCGAGGTGACCCGCAAGGACGCCGACGCCGTGCTGGCCGCGCTCGCCGAGACCGTCGGTGAGGTCGTCGCCAAGGGCGACGAGAAGGTCACCATCCCCGGTTTCCTGACCTTCGAGCGCACCCACCGTGCCGCTCGCACCGCTCGTAACCCGCAGACCGGCGACCCGATCAACATCCCGGCCGGCTACAGCGTGAAGGTCTCCGCGGGCTCCAAGCTCAAGGAAGCCGCCAAGGGCAAGTAAGACCCCTGGGTACGACGAAGGGCGGCCTCCCCATCCCGGGGTAGGCCGTCCTTCGGCATTCGGCCCGCAGAAGGGCCGCTCCGCGCCTCGTGGGAGGCACACAGGCCGGTTCCGGGCTACCCGCCCGGCGGGCGGCGCCCCTGGATTGGACCGCCGGCCCGGGACAGAGGCCGCCGACCGCTGACGAACCAGCACCCGGGGGGACCGTGCCCAGACACGCCACGCTGCACATCAGGCGCCGGACAGCGCTGCGCTACCTGGCCGTGGGGGCCGCCGCGTCATTCGTTTCGGCCTGCGGGGGCAACGGCGCGGGCGGCGGGCCGAAGCAACAGGCGATCAGGGCCTTCGTCGTCGGCAAGTGGCGCTACCGGGCGGAGGGCACGAGCGCCGAC
The DNA here is from genome assembly GCF_040632905.1 of Streptomyces sp. NPDC016469. Lineage (NCBI taxonomy): Bacteria > Bacillati > Actinomycetota > Actinomycetes > Kitasatosporales > Streptomycetaceae > Streptomyces > Streptomyces sp. NPDC016469. The sequence goes on along the minus strand of NZ_JBEYCQ010000037.1, from coordinate 25,171 downwards.
GCCACCCTCACCGTCCACAAGGACGGGACCTGGGAGAGCGACCAATGGGACGGCATCACTGGGACGTGGCGGTCCGACGGCGACGGCGTGTCCGTGGACGCCCCGAACGGCTTCGGGGCCAGCGGTGAGGAGGAGGGGTCCGCGCTGTCGGTCAGCGGCTTCCCCGCGGCGATCCCGTCGGACTACGACGGCGACTGCGCGTACACGCCCGGCTGGGACGGGCTGCCGGTGGACACCCTCCACCTGCGCGTGACGGGACGCGATGTCCGGCTGACGCTGTCCCGGGGCGCGGAGAAGGGTGCCGTGATCAACTGCAAGCGCCTCTGAGAGGGCGGAGCCCCCGACGCCCCGGAGTCCCGCCCGCGAGAGGGGCGGGGACCGGACGCCCCGCTCAGACCAGCGAGCCGCCCGGCAGCTCGACCTTCGCGCCCAGCTTCTCCAGCTTGTCCATGAAGTTCTCGTAGCCCCGGTTGATCAGGTCGATGCCGTGCACCCGGGAGGTGCCCTGGGCCGCGAGGGCGGCGATCAGGTACGAGAAGCCGCCGCGCAGGTCCGGGATGACCAGGTCCGCGCCCTGGAGCTTCGTGGGGCCCGACACGACCGCCGAGTGCAGGAAGTTGCGCTGGCCGAAGCGGCAGTCCGAGCCGCCCAGGCACTCGCGGTAGAGCTGGATGTGCGCGCCCATCTGGTTCAGCGCGGAGGTGAAGCCGAGCCGGGACTCGTACACCGTCTCGTGGACGATGGAGAGGCCCGCGGCCTGCGTCAGCGCGACCACCAGCGGCTGCTGCCAGTCCGTCTGGAAGCCGGGGTGCACGTCCGTCTCCAGCGCGATCGCGCTGAGCGCGCCGCCCGGGTGCCAGAAGCGGATGCCCTCGTCGTCGATCTCGAAGGCACCGCCCACCTTGCGGTAGGTGTTCAGGAACGTCATCATCGAGCGCTGCTGGGCGCCCCGGACGTAGATGTTGCCCTCGGTCGCCAGCGCGGCGGACGCCCAGGAGGCGGCCTCCAGGCGGTCCGGGAGGGCGCGGTGGGTGTAACCGTCGAGGCGGTCCACACCGGTGATCCGGATGGTCCGGTCGGTGTCCATCGAGATGATCGCGCCCATTTTCTGCAGGACGCAGATCAGGTCCTCGATCTCCGGCTCCACGGCCGCGTTGGACAGCTCCGTGACGCCCTCGGCCAGCACCGCGGTCAGCAGCACCTGCTCGGTGGAGCCCACCGACGGGTACGGCAGCCGGATCTTGGTGCCGCGCAGCCGCTGCGGGGCCTCCAGGTACTGCCCGTCCGCCCGCTTCTCGATGGTCGCGCCGAACCGGCGCAGCACGTCGAAGTGGAAGTCGATCGGCCGGCCGCCGATGTCGCAGCCGCCGAGCCCCGGGATGAACGCGTGGCCCAGGCGGTGCAGCAGCGGCCCGCAGAACAGGATCGGGATGCGCGAGGAGCCCGCGTGGGCGTCGATGTCGGCGACGTTGGCGCTCTCGACGTGCGTGGGGTCCAGGACCAGCTCGCCCGGCTCCTCGCCGGGGCGGACCGTCACACCGTGCAGCTGGAGCAGCCCGCGCACCACGCGTACGTCGCGGATGTCGGGCACGTTGCGCAGCCGGCTGGGCCCGCTGCCGAGCAGCGCGGCGACCATCGCCTTGGGCACCAGGTTCTTGGCGCCTCGGACGCGGATCTCGCCCTCCAGCGGGGTTCCGCCGTGGACAAGCAGGACATCGTCTGTGCCGGTCATGAATCTCGCGTTCCGGAGTGGTCGGGCAGGGGGCCAAACGAAAGAGTAATGGCCCCGCACCCCCGTTCCGTAGGGGAACGGGTGGTGTACGAACATCATGAATCCGCCACAACACGCTCTGCTGTACGGGACTTGCGGAGGGTCACCGTCCGGATCGCCGGTCCGGCCGTGCGCTCCTCATGCACCCGTGCGCCCTGAGCTGCGCTCGGGCACCCAGCGCGACGACCGCGTCACTTGGCCCCCGCCGGGGCCCGGAATGCGGGATCATTTCTGCCATGACCGAGGTGTCCTCGCTCACAGGGCGGCTGCTCGTGGCCGCGCCCGCCCTGGCGGACCCGAACTTCGACCGCGCGGTCGTGCTGCTCCTCGACCACGACGAGGAGGGCTCCCTCGGCGTGGTCCTCAACCGGCCCACCCCGGTCGGCGTCGTGGACATCCTGGCGGGCTGGGCCGGGCTGACCGGTGAGCCGGAGGTCGTCTTCCAGGGCGGACCGGTCTCGCTGGACTCCGCCCTCGGGGTCGCGGTGATCCCGGGCGCCGAGGGGCCCCTCGGCTGGCGCCGGGTGTACGGGGCGATCGGGCTGGTGGACCTGGAGGCGCCGCCCGAGCTGCTGGCGGCGGCCGTGGGCTCGCTGCGGATCTTCGCGGGGTACGCGGGCTGGGGGCCGGGACAGCTGGAGCGCGAGCTGTCCGAGGGGGCCTGGTACGTGGTGGAATCGGAGCCCGGTGACGTGTCCTCGCCGCGCCCGGAGGGCCTGTGGCGTGCGGTCCTGCGCCGGCAGCGCAGCGAACTGGCCATGATCGCCACGTATCCGGACGACCCTTCGCTGAACTGATGTCCCGTTCTTCAGTACGCTTGGCGGTTATGAGCACTCTTGAGCCCGAGCGCGGGGCAGGTACCGGAACCCTCGTGGAGCCGACGCCGCAGGTGTCGAACGGCGACGGCGACCACGAGCGCTACGCCCATTACGTCCAGAAGGACAAGATCATGGCGAGCGCCCTGGAGGGCACTCCCGTGGTCGCGCTGTGCGGCAAGGTCTGGGTACCGGGGCGCGACCCCAAGAAGTACCCGGTCTGCCCGATGTGCAAGGAGATCTACGAGTCCATGGGCGCCGGCGGCGACAAGGGCAAGGGCGGCAAGGACAAGAAGTAGCGGCCACCGGTACGGCCCACAGCTGAAGGTCCGGGAGACCCCCGGGGCGCGCATCCGCGTGCCCCGGGGGTTTTTCGTGTGCCGTTGCACGGGCTGCTCCGCCAGGTCACGGAGTGGTGCAGACGTGGTGCAGACCACTTGTCGCCGCCCCGGAGCCCACCTACTCTCCTGCCTGTTGTGCAGAACGAAACACGCGTTGCGTATGTTGCAACGCTGACCGGTAGGGGTTCCCGGATGAAGTTCTCTGCCCGAATCGCCGCGCCGGCCGCGGCGCTCGTCCTGGCGGGCCTCACCGCCACCGCCTGCGCGCCGCAGACCTCCGACACCGGAGCCAAGGGCGACGAGAAGTCCGGCACGCTGCGTGTCTGGCTGTTCCAGGAGGTCGGCAACAAGCCGAAGGAGAAAGTGGTCGACACCGCGGTCGCCGCCTTCGAGAAGGCTCACAAGGGCGCCGAGGTCAAGATCGAGTACATCCCGGTCGAGACCCGCGCCCAGCGCGTCAAGGCCGCCTTCAACGACCCGAAGAGCGCCCCCGACCTCATCGAGTACGGCAACACCGACACCGCCGGGTACGTCAAGGACGGCGGTCTCGCCGACATCACGCCCGAGTTCGGAGCCTGGGCGGACGCCAAGGACACCGACCCGGCCGCCAGGCAGTCCGTGACGGTCGACGGCAAGGTCTACGGGGCCCCGCTCTTCGTCGGCGTACGCGCGCTGTACTACCGCACCGACGTCTTCGCGGACCTGGGCATCGAACCGCCCACGTCACAGGCCGAACTGATATCCACCGCCAAGAAGATCCACAAGAAGAAGCCGGACCTGTACGGGCTCGCGGTCGGCGGCGCCTACACCTACGGCGCGATGCCGTTCATCTGGGCCAACGGCGGCGAACTGGCCGACCAGGACGGCTCCTCGTACAAGGCGGCCATCAACAGCGCGAAGGCCCGCAAGGGCATCGAGGCGTACACCTCGCTGTTCGGCGCCACCAACTGCCCGCCCGCCAAGTGCGCCGCGATGGGCGGCAACGCGACCGTCACCGCCTTCGCGTCCGGCAAGGCCGCCATGGCCATCGGCGGCGACTTCAGCCACGCGGCCGTCGAGGCCGGCAGCGTCAAGGGCAGGTACGCGGTGGTGCCGCTCCCCGGCGTCACCGAGGGATCCGTCGCGCCCGCGTTCGCCGGCGGCAACAACATCGGCGTACTGAAGAGCAGCGAGCACCGCACCCTGGCCGTCGGCCTGATGAAGGAGCTGACCGGCAAGGCGTCCCAGGCCCGCATGTTCGACGCGATGGGCTTCCTGCCGACCTTCACCGACGTCCGCGCCGCCGCGGCGAAGCGCGAGCCGTTCGTCGAGCCCTTCGTCAAGACGCTCGGCGCCGGCGCCAAGTTCGTCCCCGCCTCCCCGGCCTGGGGGCAGATCGACTCCTCGCTGATCCTGCCCACGATGTTCCAGGAGATCGTCAGCGGCCGTAAGGACGTGGCGAAGGCGGCCGACGACGCCGCGAAGAAGATGGACACGGCGTTCGCCGAAGCGGGCTGACGATGACCGCGAACAGCACGGCGTACAAAGCACGCCCCGCACCCACGCCCCCCGCGCGCGGCCCGCGCCGCCGCCCCGCCTCCCCGGCCCGGCGGCCGGGCTGGACCCCCTGGCTCTACCTGCTGCCCGCGCTCGTCCTGCTCGGCGGGCTGCTGGTCTACCCGATCTACCAGCTCGGCCTGATCTCCTTCCTGGAGTACACCCAGGCCCAGGTCAGCGGCGGCGAACCGGCCACCTTCCAGGGGTTCGGCAACTACTCGGCCCTCTTCGGCGACGGCCAGTTCTGGCAGGTCCTGCTCGCCACTGTGGTCTTCGCCGCCCTCTGCGTCCTGGCCACCCTGCTCGCCGGCTGCGCGCTGGCCGTCCTGCTGACCCGCATCCGGGCGGTGCCCCGGCTCGCCCTCATGCTGGCCGCGCTCGGCGCCTGGGCGACGCCCGCCATCACCGGTTCGACCGTCTGGGTCTTCCTCTTCGACGCCGATTTCGGGCCGGTCAACCGGATCCTGGGGCTCGGTGACCACTCATGGACGTACGGGCGCTACAGCGCCTTCACGCTGGTGCTCCTCGAAGTCCTGTGGTGCTCCTTCCCGTTCGTCATGGTGACCGTGTACGCGGGCATCCGGGCGATCCCCACCGAGGTGCTTGAGGCGGCCGCGCTGGACGGGGCCTCGCAGTGGCGGATCTGGCGTTCCGTCACGGCCCCGATGCTGCGGCCGATCCTGACCGTCGTCACCATCCAGTCGGTCATCTGGGACTTCAAGGTGTTCACCCAGATCTACGTCATGACCAACGGCGGCGGGATCGCCGGGCAGAACCTGGTGCTCAACGTGTACGCGTACCAGAAGGCGTTCGCCTCCTCGCAGTACAGCCTCGGCTCCGCGATCGGCGTCGTGATGCTGCTGATCCTGCTCGCCGTCACGCTCGTGTACCTGCGCCTCGTACGCCGTCAGGGGGAGGAACTGTGAGCCTGCCCGTCCGCTCGCTCGTCCGCCGGCCCGGCCGGCTCGCCGCCGAGGCGGCGGCCCTGCTCATCGCCGCCGCCGTCGCCTTCCCGCTCTACTGGATGGTGCTCTCCGCCCTCAAACCGGCGGGCGAGATCCAGTCCGCGCACCCCAGGCCCTGGACCCTGTCGCCGTCCCTGGACTCCTTCCGGCGGGTCTTCCAGCAGCAGGACTTCGGGCGCTACTTCCTGAACAGCCTGCTCGTCGCCGGTACCGTCGTCGTCGCCTCCGCGCTCATCGCGTTCCTGGCGGCCACGGCGGTCACCCGGTTCCGGTTCCGCTTCCGGACCACGCTGCTGATCATGTTCCTGGTCGCGCAGATGGTGCCGGTCGAGGCGCTGACGATCCCGCTGTTCTTCCTGATGCGGGACTTCGGCCAGCTGAACACGCTCGGCTCGCTGATCCTGCCGCACCTGGCGTTCTCGCTGCCGTTCGCGATCTGGATGCTGCGCGGCTTCGTCCGGGCCGTGCCGGAGGCCCTGGAGGAGGCCGCGTACATCGACGGGGCGAGCCGCACCCGCTTCCTGTGGCAGATCCTCTTCCCACTGGTCTTCCCCGGCCTCGTGGCGACGAGCGTCTTCTCGTTCATCTCCACCTGGAACGACTTCCTGTTCGCGAAGTCGTTCATCATCAGCGACACCTCCCAGTCGACGCTCCCGATGGCGCTGCTGGTCTTCTTCAAACCCGACGAGAACGACTGGGGCGGGATCATGGCAGCCTCGACGGTGATGACCGTTCCCGTGCTGGTCTTCTTCGTACTCGTACAGCGACGCCTGGTCTCCGGACTCGGCGGAGCGGTTAAGGACTGACGTCATGGCCATGGAACTGATCCCGGCGCCCCTGCGCGCCGACGACCGGGGGCGCTGTGGATTCGTCCTCGACGCGTCCACCACCATCGCGGCGGCCCCCGGCACCGAGACCACCGAACGCTGGCTGCGCACCACCCTGGGCGCCGCCTTCGGCCTGCCCCTCGCCCCCGGCCCCGAGGACGCCCCGCGCGCCCTCGTGCTGCGCACCGACGACACCCTGCCCCCCGAGGGCTACCGGCTCACCACCCGGCCCGACGAGGGCGTCGTCCTCACCGGCGGCAGCCCCGCCGGGGTGTTCTGGGGCGCCCAGACCCTGCGCCAGCTGCTGGGCGCCGAGGCGTTCCGCCGGGCGCCCGTGGGCGGGGCCGCCGTCCACGGCTTCGGGGCCACCGACATCGAGGACGCGCCCCGCTTCGGCTGGCGCGGCCTGATGCTCGACGTGGCACGGCACTTCATGCCCAAGGACGACGTCCTGCGCTACCTCGACCTGCTCGCCGCCCACAAGCTGAACGTCTTCCACTTCCACCTCAGCGACGACCAGGGCTGGCGCGTCGAGATCAAGCGGTACCCCCGCCTCACCGAGGTCGGCGCCTGGCGCCCGCGTACCAAGTACGGGCACCGCGCCTCCGAGCTGTGGGACGAGACCCCGCACGGCGGCTACTACACCCAGGACGACATCCGCGAGATCGTCGCCTACGCCGCGGCCCGGCACATCCGGGTCGTCCCCGAGATCGACATCCCCGGCCACTCGCAGGCCGCCATCAGCGCCTACCCGGAGCTGGGCAACACCGATGTCGTCGACACCTCGGCGCTCGGCGTCTGGGACAACTGGGGCGTCAACCCGAATGTCCTGGCCCCCACCGACCACGTCCTGCGGTTCTACGAGGGCGTCTTCGAGGAACTCCTCGCGCTCTTCCCGCCGGAGACCTCGCCGTTCGTCCACGTCGGCGGCGACGAGTGCCCCAAGGACCAGTGGAAGCGGTCGCCCGCCGCGCAGGCCCGCATCAAGGAACTCGGCCTGGCCGACGAGGACCAGCTCCAGTCCTGGTTCATCCGCCACTTCGACACCTGGCTCACGGAACGCGGCCGCCGCCTCATCGGCTGGGACGAGATCCTGGAGGGCGGCCTCGCGCCCGGCGCCGCCGTGTCCTCCTGGCGCGGTTACGCGGGCGGCATCGCGGCCGCCGAGGCCGGGCACGACGTGGTCATGTGCCCGGAGCAGCAGGTCTATCTGGACCACCGTCAGCACGGCGGCCCCGACGAGCCGATGCCCATCGGATACGTCCGCACCCTGGAGGACGTCTACCGCTTCGAACCCGTGCCGCCGTCCCTGAGCGAGGAGGCGGCCCGGCACGTCATCGGCACCCAGGCCAACGCCTGGTCCGAGGTCATGCAGAACCGGGGCCGCGTCGACTACCAGGTCTTCCCCCGCCTCGCCGCCTTCGCCGAGGTCGCCTGGTCGGCCCTGCCCGCCCCGGACGAACGGGACTTCGCCGGATTCGAGCGCCGCATGACCGCCCACTACGCCCGGCTCGACGCCCTCGGCGTCGGCTACCGGCCGCCGTCCGGAGCGCTGCCCTGGCAGAAGCGCCCCGGCATCCTCGGACGCCCGATCGAGGGGGCACCCCCGAACGTGTGAGCCCGGCCCCAACCCGCTCTCCCGCCACCACGGCCCCTGCGACCGTGGTGGCGGCGGCCGTTCGGAGGGGCGCCGCACCGGCAACGGAGAAAGCCGTACGGAGATGCGTAAGACCGGCAAAGGGTGCTCACCGGCGAACCGGCGCGAAAACGGGACCATTACCCTGGTCGTGGACGGATACACCCTTCGCGGACCTGCGCGTCGGGCCGGTCCGAAGATGTGCCAGAGTTGCCACGTCCGGGCTTCGAGCACGTACCGTACGGCGAAACAGGCGGGAGCGCCGGGACACCGGGAAGGGGCAGCTGGGTTGACCACGCACGCACCGCAGGCGACGCAGTCCGTAACGCTGCCTGCCTCGCTGGACGAGGCGGTGGCGGCACTCGGCGCCATGCCGGCCGCCGTCCCCGTGGCAGGCGGCACGGACCTGATGTCGGCCGTCAACAAGGGGCTCCTGCGCCCCTCCGGTCTGGTCGGACTCGGCCGGATCAGCGAGCTGCGCGGCTGGCACTACCAGGACGGGCACGCCCTGCTGGGCGCCGGCCTGACCCACGCCCGCATGGGGCGGCCCGACTTCGCCGCCCTGATCCCCGCGCTCGCCGCCTCCGCCCGCGCCGCGGGCCCCCCGCAGATCCGCAACGCCGGCACGCTCGGCGGCAACATCGCGACCGCCGCCCCGACCGGGGACGCGCTGCCGGTGCTCGCCGCCCTGGAGGCCGAGCTCGTCATCGCCGGACCCGGCGGAGCCCGCCGCGAGATCCCCGTCTCCCACCTGCTGGCCGGCCGCGAGATGCTGGAGCCCGCCGAGCTGATCGGCTTCGTCCGGGTGCCCCTGCTGCACGCCCCGCAGGTGTTCCTCAAGGCCACCGGCCGCACCGGCCCCGGCCGCGCCACCGCCTCCGTCGCGATCGTCCTCGACCCGGCCAGGCGCGGAGTGCGCTGCGCGGTCGGTGCCATCGCGCCGATGCCGCTGCGCCCGCTGGAGGCGGAGCGCTGGATCGCCTCGCTGATCGACTGGGACGGGGCGCGCGGCCTCGCACCCGACGCTCTGGCCGCCTTCGGCGAGTACGTCGCGGCCGCCTGCATCCCGGACCCCGAACCACCCGCCGACGGGGGAGAGGCGCCACCGCTGTCCCCCGCCGTACTGCACCTGCGGCGCACCGTCGCCGCGCTCGCCCGACGCGCGCTGGGGAGGGCACTGTCGTGAGCAAGGAGAACCCCGCCGAGCAGCACGGGGGCTGGCAGCCGACCCCGCAGGGCGACTACGACGGCGACGCGACGGCCTTCGTCCAGCTGCCGCCGGAGGACCTGGCGGACATCCCGCTGGCGGCGCCCGGCCACGGCTACACCCCGCCGATGATCCTGCCGCTGACCCCGGCCGCCGGCCTCGACCCGGCGGCCACCGGCAACTGGACCGCCCGGACGCCGGACCAGCAGCCCGCGCCGGACGCGGTGCACTGGCCCGACCCGAACCAGCAGTCCGGCTACGGCTACCCGTACCCGGAGGCCGAGCAGCACACCGGCTCGTACCAGGAGCCGTACGGTACGGACCCGGCCGCCACGGGCCAGTGGCCGGTGGACACCTCGTCCTGGCCGGCCCCGGCCGCCGCGCTCTCGGACGACTCAGGCGAGCTGTACACCCCGCCCCCCGCCGCCGACTGGTACGCGGACCGCCCGGCCACGCTGCCGGGGGGCGCACCGGCGCCCTGGGCGGTGCCGGACGCGGCCGAGGCCGCGGAGCCGGAGGCGCCGGCGGGTGACCCCGCCGATGCCGCGGCCGACGCACGGACGGGCGCCCCGGCCGACGGGCCGTCGGGAGCCCCGGGCGACACCCTGGCCGGAGGCCCCGCCGACACGCGGACCGGCGTCCCCGCCGAGAGCGCTCCCGAGGCGGCGGAGCCCGCCGAAGCCGAGCAGCCCGAGCCGGAGGCCGACGCCCTCGCGGACGCGCCCGGCGCGGTCCCGGACCCCGTCGCGGACGCGCCCGCCGCCGAGCCGGCCGCGGACGCGGTGCCGGGCCCGGAGGAACCCGGGGCGGAGGACGCCGCCGCCCTGCCCGTGGGGGGCCCGGAGGCCCCGGCCCCGGAGGGGCCCCCGTCGCCCAGCGAGCACCCCGCCGCCTCGTACACGCTGCACGTCAACGGCGTCGACCGGCCCGTCACGGACGCCTGGATCGGCGAGTCCCTGCTCTACGTGCTGCGCGAACGCCTCGGCCTCGCGGGCGCCAAGGACGGCTGCTCGCAGGGCGAGTGCGGGGCGTGCAACGTCCAGGTGGACGGCCGGCTCGTCGCCTCCTGCCTGGTCCCCGCCGCCACGACCGCCGGCAGCGAGGTCCGTACGGTCGAGGGCCTGGCCGTCGACGGCGAACCGTCCGACGTGCAGCGGGCGCTGGCGGACTGCGGCGCCGTCCAGTGCGGCTTCTGCATCCCCGGCATGGCGATGACCGTCCACGACCTCCTGGAGGGCAACCACCGCCCCAGCGAGCTGGAGACCCGGCGCGCGCTGTGCGGCAACCTCTGCCGCTGCTCCGGCTACCGGGGCGTCCTGGACGCGGTCAACGAGGTCATCGCGGGCCGCGAGGCCGCCGCCGAGGCCGAGGAGGCCGGGTCCGGCGAGCCGCAGGAGCCCCGCATCCCGCACCAGGCGGCACCGGGCGCCGGTAGTGTGCAGGCCCACCAGCAGGACGGAGGCATGGCGTGAGCAACGACGCGGCCGGCGCCACCCCCACGACGATCAGCATCCCGTCGCCGGCCGGACCGGGCGGACCCGAGGCCGAGCAGCCGCGGCTCGGCATCGGCGCCTCGCTGCCGCCGGCCGACGCCCGCGCCAAGACCGAGGGCACCTTCCCGTACGCCGCCGACCTGTGGGCCGAGGGCCTGCTCTGGGCGGCCGTCCTGCGCTCCCCGCACGCGCACGCCCGCATCGTCTCCATCGACACCTCGGCCGCCGTCGAGATGCCCGGGGTGCGCGCGGTCGTCACCCACGAGGACGTCCCGGGCGAGGCCCTGTACGGCCGCAAGGTCGTGGACCGCCCCGTTTTCGCCTCCGACCTGGTCCGCCACCACGGCGAGCCGATCGCCGCCGTCGCCGCCGACCACCCCGACACCGCCCGGCTCGCCGCCGCCGCGATCGCCGTCGAGTACGAGGTGCTGGACCCGGTCACCGACCCGGAGAAGGCGTTCGAGGCCGAGCCCCTGCACCCCGACGGCAACCTCATCCGCCACATCCCGCTGCGCTACGGCGACCCGGAGGCGGCCGGCGAGGTCGTCGTGGACGGGCTGTACCGCATCGGACGCCAGGACCCCGCCCCGATCGGCGCGGAGGCCGGGCTCGCCGTGCCCCGCCCGGACGGCGGCGTCGAGTTGTACACCGCGTCCACGGACCCGCACACCGACCGCGACCTGGCCGCCGCCTGCTTCGGCCTCGAACCGGAGCGGGTCAAGGTCGTCGTCACCGGCGTCCCCGGCGCGACCGGCGACCGCGAGGACCCCGCGTTCCAGCTGCCGCTGGGCCTGCTCGCCCTGCGCACCGGCTGCCCGGTCAAGCTGGCCGCCACCCGTGAGGAGTCCTTCCTCGGCCACGCCCACCGACACCCGACCCTGCTGCGCTACCGCCACCACGCGGACGCGGAGGGGCGCCTGGTCAAGGTGGAGGCCCAGATCCTGCTGGACGCGGGCGCCTACGCGGACGCGTCATCGGAGTCGCTGGCCGCCGCGGTCGCCTTCGCCTGCGGCCCGTACGTCGTCCCGCACGCCTTCATCGAGGGCTGGGCCGTCCGTACGAACAACCCGCCCTCCGGCCATGTCCGGGGCGAGGGCGCGATGCAGGTCTGCGCCGCCTACGAGGGCCAGATGGACAAGCTGGCCGCGAAGCTGGGGATCGACCCGGCCGAGCTGCGCATGCGCAACGTGCTGGCCACCGGCGACATCCTGCCGACCGGGCAGACCGTGACCTGCCCCGCGCCCGTCGCCGAACTGCTCACCGCCGTCCGGGACCACCCGCTGCCCGCCCTGCCCAAGGACGCCCCGGAGGACGACTGGCTGCTGCCGGGCGGCCCCGAGGGCGCGGGCGAACCGGGCGCGGTGCGGCGCGGCGTCGGGTACGCGCTGGGCATGGTCCACATGCTCGGCGCGGAGGGCGCCGACGAGGTGTCCACGGCCACGGTCCGGGTCCACGACTCGGTCGCCACCGTCATCTGCGCGGCCGTCGAGACGGGCCAGGGCTTCTCCACGCTGGCCCGGCAGGTCGTCCAGGAGACCCTGGGCGTCGAGGAGGTGCACGTCGCCTCCGTCGACACCGACCAGCCCCCGGCGGGCGCGGCCACGCACGGCCGCCACACCTGGGTCTCCGCCGGAGCGGTCGAACGCGCCGCGAAGATGGTCCGCACCCAGCTCCTCCAGCCCCTGGCGCACAAGTTCGGGATGTCCACGGAGCTGCTCCAGATCGCGGACGGCAAGATCACCTCGTACGACGGGGTGCTCTCCACGACCGTGTCGGAGGCGCTGGACGGCAAGGAGCTGTGGGCCACCGCCCAGTGCCGCCCGCACCCCACCGAGCCGCTCGACGAGTCCGGGCAGGGCGACGCCTTCGTGGGCATGGCCTTCTGCGCGGTCCGCGCGGTGGTGGACGTCGACATCGAACTGGGCTCGGTCCGGGTGGTCGAGATGGCCGTCGCCCAGGACGTCGGCCGCGTCCTCAACCCGTCCCAGCTGGCGACCCGCATCGAGGCGGGCGTCACCCAGGGCATCGGCGCCGCCCTCACCGAGAACCTCCGCACCGCCCGCGGCCTGGTCCGCCACCCGGACCTCACCGGTTACGCCCTGCCGACCTCGCTGGACGCGCCGGAGATCCGCATCGTGAAGCTGGTCGAGGAGCGGGACGTGGTCGCCCCGTTCGGCGCGAAGCCCGCATCGGCGGTCCCGGTCGTGACCTCCCCGGCCGCGGTGGCGGCGGCGGTCCGCGCGGCGACCGGCCGCCCGGTCAACCGCCTCCCGATCCGCCCCCAGGCGGCGGTCGCGGCACCGAAGGGCTGAGACGCCCCGCACACGGAAACCGCCCGCCCCCGAAGCGGGGGGCGGGCGGTGCGTGGAGACCGTGACCGGATTCGAACCGGTGTAACTCGAGTTGCAGTCGAGCCCCTGAGCCTCTCGGGCACACGGTCCTGCGTGGTGTCGCTGTACCGACCGTAGGACCGGGCGGAAGGGCGTTCAAGGGTTCCGGTGACCGTGCAACGCGACTGCCACACGCCGTTCACGTTCGCCGCGGCGGGCCTAGGTCCAACGGCCGAGGGCAGGGCCGACCACCGACAGGGTTCATCAGGTGTTTCGCCCCTTACCCTTGGCTCATGACCGCCCTGGAACCGCGCGACGCCGATGTCCCGCGCCTCATCGAAGACGTCGACGCCCCGGCCCCGGCCGGGCCCGTGCTGCCGGAGGGCATTCTCGGGCGGACGTACCGGGCGCTCAGCATCGGCATCGTCTCCGTGGTGTTCCTGATCGCCTTCGAGGCCACCGCCGTCGGGACCGCGATGCCGGTCGCCGCGCGTGAGCTGCACGGCATCCCGCTGTACGCGTACGCGTTCTCGGCGTACTTCACCACCAGCCTCTTCGCCATGGTGCTGTCCGGGCAGTGGGCGGACCGGCGCGGACCGCTCGCTCCGCTGGCCGCCGGGATCAGCGCCTTCGCGGCGGGGCTCCTGCTGTCCGGGACCGCGGGCTCCATGTGGATGTTCATCGCGGGCCGCGCCGTGCAGGGACTCGGCGGCGGGCTGGTGATCGTCGCGCTGTACGTGGTGATCAGCCGCGCCTACCCGGAGCACCTCCGGCCGGCGATCCTGGCCGCGTTCGCCGCGAGCTGGGTGATCCCGTCGGTCGTCGGGCCGCTCGCCGCCGGAAGCGTCACCGAGCACCTGGGCTGGCGCTGGGTCTTCATCGGCATCCCGGTCCTGATCGTCTTCCCCCTCGCGCTCGCGCTGCCCGAGATCCGGCGCATGGCGTCAGGACCGGCGGACCCGGAGGCGCCGGTGGAGGCGTACGACCGCCGGCGCATCGCCCTCGCGCTGGGCATCTCGCTGGGCGCCGGGCTGCTCCAGTACGCCGGCCAGGAGCGGAACTGGTTCTCGCTGCTGCCGGCCGCCGCCGGTGCCGCGCTGCTCGTCCCCGCGATCCGGGGCCTGCTGCCCGGGGGCACGTGGCGCGCGGCGCGCGGGCTGCCCGCGGTGGTGCTGCTGCGCGGGGTCGCTGCCGGGTCCTTCATCGCCGCCGAATCGTTCGTCCCGCTGATGCTGGTCACCCAGCGCGGCATGTCCCCGACCCTCGCGGGCCTTTCCCTGGCGGCAGGCGGCGGCACCTGGGCACTGGGCTCGTACGTGCAGTCCCGGCCCCGCCTCGAACCGCACCGCGAGCCCCTGATGGTCGGCGCCATGGTCCTGGTCGCCCTCTCCATCGCGGCGGCCCCGGCCGTGCTGATCACCTCCGTGCCGGTCTGGACCGTGGCCGTCGCCTGGGCGTTCGGCTGTTTCGGCATGGGGGTGGTGATCGCCTCCACCAGCGTGCTGCTCCTGAAGCTGTCCGCCCCCGAGGAGGCCGGCGCCAACTCGGCCGCCCTCCAGATCTCCGACGGCCTCTCGAACGTCCTCCTGCTCGCCGCGGGCGGCGCCGCCTTCGCGGCCCTGGGCGGCGGCACGATGGACGCCACGGAGACGGCCGCCTCCACCTCCCACCCGGCCGCCTTCGCGGTCGTCTTCTTCCCGATGGCGGTGGTGGCCCTGGCGGGGGCGTGGGTGGCGGGGCGAGTGCGGGAGCGGTGAGCGGGGCGCCGGCCCGGCGCCGTGGGGCAGCCGTTGTGTGAGAGCCGTCGCACTTCCGTGTGGGGCGGCGCGGAACGCGGCGGTGCGGGGCAGCCGCCCCGGTAGGGTGGCCCGGTTGTCGTATCGCGTGCGGAGCCGGTCCGGCCCGCGCGGACAGCGCCCACGTACCCGAGAGACCCGAACCGGAGACCGTGACTACTACCGCCTCCCACCACCTCTCACCCGCCTTCCCCGGCCGCGCCCCCTGGGGCACGGCCGGAAAGCTGCGAGCCTGGCAGCAGGGCGCCATGGAGAAGTACATCCAGGAGCAGCCGCGCGACTTCCTCGCCGTCGCCACCCCCGGCGCCGGGAAGACCACTTTCGCGCTGACCCTCGCGTCCTGGCTGCTGCACCACCACGTCGTGCAGCAGGTCACCGTCGTCGCGCCCACCGAGCACCTGAAGAAACAGTGGGCCGAGGCGGCCGCCCGGATAGGGATCAAGCTGGACCCCGACTACAGCGCCGGTCCGCTGAGCAAGGAGTACCACGGGGTCGCCGTCACCTACGCGGGCGTCGGCGTCCGCCCGATGCTGCACCGCAACCGGTGCGAGCAGCGCAAGACCCTGGTCATCCTGGACGAGATCCACCACGCCGGCGACTCCAAGTCCTGGGGCGAGGCGTGCCAGGAGGCGTTCGATCCCGCGACCCGGCGGCTCGCGCTCACCGGCACGCCCTTCCGGTCGGACACCAACCCGATCCCGTTCGTCGTGTACGAGGAGGGCAACGACGGCATCCGGCGCTCCTCCGCCGACTACACCTACGGCTACGGCAACGCCCTGGCCGACGGCGTCGTGCGCCCCGTGATCTTCCTCAGCTACAGCGGCAACATGCGCTGGCGCACCAAGGCGGGCGACGAGATCGCGGCCCGGCTCGGCGAGCCGATGACCAAGGACGCCATCGGGCAGGCGTGGCGCACCGCCCTGTCGCCCACCGGCGACTGGATCCCCAATGTGCTGAGCGCCGCCGACAAGCGCCTCACCGAGGTCCGCAAGGGCATCCCGGACGCGGGCGGGCTCGTCATCGCCACGGACCAGGAGTCGGCCCGCGCGTACGCCAAGATCCTGAAGAAGGTCACCGGCGAGTCGGCCACCGTCGTGCTCTCCGACGAGAAGGCCGCCTCGAAGAAGATCGACAAGTTCAGCCAGGACGACTCACGCTGGATGGTCGCCGTCCGCATGGTGTCCGAGGGCGTCGACGTGCCGCGCCTGGCCGTCGGGGTGTACGCGACCACCATCTCGACCCCGCTCTTCTTCGCCCAGGCCGTCGGCCGCTTCGTACGCTCCCGCCGGCGCGGCGAGACCGCGTCCGTCTTCGTCCCCACCATCCCGATGCTCCTCGAGTTCGCCAACGAGATGGAGGTCGAGCGGGACCACGTCCTCGACAAGCCCAAGAAGGGCAGCGACGAGGAGAACCCGTTCGCCGAGGAGGACAAGCTCCTCGCCGACGCGGAGAAACTGGAGGACGAGGAGACCGAGGAGCAGCTGCCCTTCGAGGCCCTGGAGTCCGACGCGGTCTTCGACCGGGTGCTCTACGACGGCGCCGAGTTCGGCATGCAGGCGCACCCCGGCAGCGAGGAGGAGCAGGACTACCTCGGCATCCCCGGGCTCCTCGAACCCGACCAGGTCCAGCTGCTGCTCCAGAAGCGGCAGACCCGGCAGATCGCGCACAGCCGGCAGAAGCCCGCCTCCGAGGCCGACCTCCTGGAGAAGCCCGCCCAGGACCGCCCGGTCGTTACGCACAAGCAACTCCTCGGCCTGCGCAAGCAGTTGAACACCATGGTCTCCGCCTACACCCACCAGAGCGGCAAGCCGCACGGCGTCATCCACACCGAGCTGCGCCGGGTCTGCGGCGGACCGCCGAGCGCGGAGGCCACCGCCGGACAGATCGAGCAGCGGATCAAGAAGGTCCAGGAGTGGGCCACCCGCATGCGCTGACCCGCATGCGCCGGCCCGCGTACGGCCCAACAGGCCCCGGAACCCCCGCACAAGGGTCCCGGGGCCTTGTCGATCAATGAATCGGCCGAAAAAAATTTTTACGGTGAGTTAACCGTGGTTCACCTCCCGTCTACGGAGCGTCGCCGGAGAGTCGCCCGACCTGGACGCGCGTAGATCCGCGGTGAACCGCTCGCGCGCCGCTGACCGGCACTTATGCTCGTACGCCGCAACCGGGTTTTCGAGGGCGACCGGATTCTGGACGAGGGCTTCCGCTGAGCGGACTCCCTCGCTACTGTCCAAAAAATGTGAACGCCCCGTGGCAGTGTGGCCGCGGAGCGCAGCCGGTGCCTTGGCCAGGCCGGCGGCCTCTCCGTGCGTCGCCCCGGGACGGGTGGCGCACATCCCACGGGACAGCCGCGGCCGCTCACCACGGAGGAGAGGGCGTCGTGACCGCGGAGACCTCCCAGACGCTCGACAGGGGACTGCGTGTCCTCAAACTGCTCGCCGACACCGACCACGGCCTGACGGTCACCGAGTTGTCCAACAAACTCGGCGTCAACCGCACCGTGGTCTACCGTCTGCTCGCCACGCTGGAGCAACACGCCCTGATCCGCCGCGACTTGGGCGGCCGGGCGCGGGTCGGACTCGGCGTCCTGCGCCTGGGCCGCCAGGTCCACCCCCTGGTCCGGGAGGCGGCGCTTCCGGCGCTGCGCTCGCTGGCCGAGGACATCGGGGCCACCGCCCACCTCACCCTGGTCGACGGCTCCGACGCGCTGGCGGTCGCGGTCGTCGAACCGACCTGGACCGACTACCACGTCGCCTACCGGGCGGGCTTCCGCCACCCGCTGGACCGGGGCGCCGCCGGCCGGGCGATCCTCGCCGCCCGCCAGAAGCCGGTGGGCGAGACCGCCTTCACCCTCACCCACGGCGAACTCGAAGCGGGTGCGAGCGGTGCGGCGGCGGCGCTCATGGGCGTGACCGGGGTCGAGGGAAGCGTCGGCGTCGTCATGCTGGCGGACTGCGTCCCCGAGCGGGTGGGCCCACGGGTGGTGGACGCGGCCCGCGAGGTGGCGGACGCCCTTCGCTGACGGGCCCGGTGCGCCCCGGCGGACCCAGCCCGTCCGGCGTTCGAGGACGGAACCGGTTGGCCGGGGTCCGACGCCCTCGGTGGCCCGAAGCGGCGGGCGGGCCGCACGTTAGATTGGACCGGTGTCCACACAGCGCCTCGCCCTCGCCGCCCTCCCCGTAGTCGCCCTCCTGGGCGTAGCCGCCTTCGCGCCGCTGCCGTTCACGCTGGCGCAGCCCGGGACGACCGCGGACGTGCTCGGTGACGACCACGGCACTCCGGTGATCAGTATCGAGGGCACGCCCACCCGGCCCACCAAGGGCGAGCTGCGGATGACGACGATCGTGGCGACGGGCCCCAAGGCGGACGTCGGCATCAAGGACGTCGTGGACAGCTGGTTCCGTACGGACCGGGCCGTGCTGCCCCGTGACTCCGTCTACCCGACGGGCGGCTCCGAGAAGGAGATCGAGAAGCACAACCTGGACGACATGGCGGAGTCCCAGGACGCCGCCGTCGACGCCGCGCTCAACTTTCTGGGCCGCAAGCCCGGCTCGGTCGACGTCACCCTGCACCTGGCGGACATCGGAGGCCCCAGCGCCGGACTCTTCTTCGCCCTCGGCATCGTGGACAAGCTGGACGGCGACGGCTCGGGCGGCGACCTCACCGGCGGCCGCACCGTCGCGGGCACGGGCACGATCGACGCGGACGGAGAGGTCGGCGCGGTCGGCGGGGTCTCGCTCAAGACGCAGGCGGCCCGGCGGGACGGGGCGACCGTCTTCCTCGTACCGAAGGCGGAGTGCTCCGAGGCGAAGTCCGAGCTGCCGAAGGGGCTGCGGCTGATCCCGGTCACGACGCTGAAGAACGCGGTGAACTCACTGCGGGCCCTGGACCACGGCGGCACGGTCCCCAGCTGCTGAGCTCCGGGACGCTAGGCGGGACGCGGGGCGCGGGCCGGACGGCCGGCGCCCGCGGGGAGGATGCGCAGGCCCATCCCGACGATGGTCCACCCCAGCCTGCTCCGCAGCTTCCGGCGCAGGGCGGCGCGGCGGGCGACGCGGAGGTCGCGGACGTGGAGGCGCATCTCGGGGGAGTGGACGCGGTACGGGGCGAGGTAGGTCTCGGGGTCCATGGCGGTCGGTCCCTTCAGTCGGTGCGGCGTGGGAAGACGTGCAGATGGGTGCGGACGACGGCGGAGCCCTCCGTGCCCTCGGGCACGCGGCCGCGGTAGCTGTTGATCAGTTCGCTGACCTTCTCGGCGAGTTCGAGGGAGAGCTCGGGCGTGAGCCGGACCTTGTAGTCGCGGATGCCGGAGCCCTCGTACCACTCGCGGGGCCACTCGTGCATCGTCCCGAGCCAGGTGCTCAGCTCCTGCGCGTGCATGGTGGCGACCTCGTGCAGGACGACGCCCATGGCACCCCGGACCTCGGGGTCGGCGTGATGCATGAGCTCGGAGTCGAAGGCGGTGCCGGCATGCGCGGCCCGCCACCAGCGTTCGCGGCCCTTGCCGCGCGACGGGTCGTCCTCGACGAACCCGTACGTGGCCAGCTGGCGCAGGTGGTAACTGGTGGCTCCGCTCGACTCGCCGAGCCGTTCGGCGAGGCCGGAGGCGGTGGCGGGGCCGTGCTCCCGCAGCGCGCTGAGCAGCCGCAGCCGCAGCGGGTGGGCGAGGCCGCGCAGGGCGCGGGCGTCGATCTGGAGGAGATCGGGGTCCGTCGCGCTGCGGTCGTCGTTCGGTTCGGTGGGTGCCATGGCTCCACCGTAAAAGAGCAAAGCATCCTTTGCAACGGGTCTTTGCAAAGAATCTTTGTAACTCTTCGCTCCCTGCTCTCAGCCCTCCTTGATGAACCCCTCCTCGATCAGCCAGTCCTTCGCCACGTCGTGCGGGTCCTGGCCGTCCACGTCCACCCTGGCGTTCAGGTCCTGGGCGACCTCCGTGTTCAGGCGCTTGCTGAGCGGGTCCAGCAGGCCCGCGATCTCCGGGTACTTCTCCAGCGTCGGCGTGTGCACCACGGGCGCCGCGTTGTAGTTGGGGAAGAAGTGCTTGTTGTCCTCCAGCACCTCCAGGTTCATCGCCTTGATGCGGCCGTCGGTGGTGAAGACCTCGCCGAGCAGGCAGGAGTCGGACTTGGAGACCTGGGTGTAGATGATGCCCGCGTCCATCTTCTTGATGTTGGACGCCGGCAGGGACATCCCGTACGCCTTCTCCATGCCGGGCAGCCCGTCGTCGCGCGAGGCGAACTCGTTCTCGACGCAGACCGTCACCGCCGACGGGTTCTTCTTCGCCAGGGCCGCCACGTCGGAGAGCGTCTTCAGGTGGTACCTGGCGTTGTTCTTGGCGCTGATGGCGAGCGCGTACGTGTTGTTGAGGGTGGACGGCCGCAGCCAGGTGACCCCGTTCTTCAGGTCCGCGTCGCGCACCGCCTTCCACTGCTCCATCGGGTCGGTGATCGGCTTCGCGTGCCCGAGGTACGTGATCCAGCCGGTGCCCGTGTACTCGTACTCGGCGTCCGCGTCGCCCTGGATGACCGCCTCGCGGGCGCTGATCGAGCTCGGCAGGTTCGTCCTGTCCAGGACCTCCGCCCCGGCCGCCTTGAAGATCAGCCCGATCATCTGGCCCAGGATGATGTTCTCGCTGAAGTTCTTCGAGGTGACGGTCAGCGACGCACCGTCCAGCGGCTGCCCCTGCCCGACCGAACCGGGCACCACGTCGTCCACCATCGGCGACCCGCTCTTCAGCCCGCACCCGGCCAGCACCAGGGAGAGCGCGGCCCCGCCCGCCAGGGCCGTACGCATCCGTCGCGTCCTCATCGCCCCACCTCCAGGCCGCGCGGGGTCAGCGCCACCTCGGCCAGCGAGGCCAGCCAGTCCACCAGGAGCGCCAGCACCACCGTCAGGACCGAGCCGAGCACCAGAACCGGCATGCGCTGGGTCTGGATGCCCGAGGTGATCAGGTCGCCCAGCCCGCCGCCGCCCCCGAAGGTCGCCAGGGTCGCCGTGCCCACGTTCAGGACGAGCGCGGTCCGGACCCCTGCCAGGATCAGCGGCACGGCGAGGGGGAGTTCGACCTTGGTCAGGGTGCCCATCGCCGACATGCCGATGCCCCGCGCGGCCTCCACCATGTTCGGCTCGATCGCCTTGAGACCGGCGACCGTGTTGGACAGCACCGGCAGCACCGCGTAGATCACCATGCCGGTGATGGCGGTGGACGGGCCGATGCCGAGCCAGATCACCAGCAGCGCCAGCAGACCGATCGCCGGGGTCGCCTGCCCGATGTTGGCGATCGCCGTCACCACGGGCGCCGCCTTGGTCAGGCCGCGCCGGGTCAGCGCGATGCCCAGCGGAATGGCGATGATCAGCACCCAGAACGTGGAGATCGCGGTCAGCCTCACATGCTGCCACCAGCGCACCTCGACCGTGTCCCCGGCGATCGAGTTCTCCGCGATCGAGTCCAGGTGCACGTTCTCGATCCAGACGTACGTGAGGACCAGCACGACCGCGAGGACCGCCGGGAGCACCACCAGCTTCTGCCAGGTGATCCGCCGCGCCGGCTTCCTCGCCTGCGGGGCGGGCCGCTGCTCCTCCTCTTCCGCCTCCTCGTCGCGGAAGGCGTGCCCCTTCACCTCGTGCTCGCCCGGCGGCCGGTCGCGGCCCGGTGCGCGGGAGGAGCCGGAGGGGGAGTCGGGGGTCATGCGCCCGCACCGCCCTCCAGCTCCTCGGCGGTCTGGTGGACCCGCAGCTCCTCCAGGTCGTGCTGGTGCTCGATGGCGGCGAGCCGGTCCGCCTCCAGGAGCTCGTGCACCGAGTTCATCAGGGTGTGCATGTCCACGACCCCGGTGAACTCGCCGCGCCGCCCGGTCACCGCGACCCGCCCGCCGCTGTCGGTGAGCACCGCCTCCAGCGCGTCGTGCAGCGTCGCGTCCCGGGTCACCGTGTCGTGGACCAGCTGCCCGGCGCGCGCCAGGGAGCCCCGGGCCCGCATCAGGTCGCCGCGCCGCAGCCACTTGTAGGGGCGGTTGCGTCGGTCCAGCATCAGCAGCTCGTTGTGCGAGCCGCTGCGCAGCTTGTTGAAGATCGACTGGAGCGGGTCGTCCACGGTCACGGTCGGGAAGTCGGCGATCTCCACCTCGCGCACCCGGGTCAGGTTGAGCCGCTTCAGCGCCGCGCCCGCGCCGACGAAACCGGAGACGAAGTCGTCCGTCGGGTTGGTGAGGATGGCCTCCGGGGTGTCGAACTGCGCGATGTGCGAGCGCTCGCGCAGCACGGCGATCCGGTCGCCCAGCTTGATCGCCTCGTCGAAGTCGTGGGTGACGAAGACGATCGTCTTGTGCAGCTCGTGCTGGAGCCGGATCAGCTCGTCCTGGAGGTGGTCGCGGGTGATCGGGTCCACCGCGCCGAACGGCTCGTCCATCAGCAGCACCGGCGGGTCGGCGGCCAGCGCCCGGGCCACGCCCACGCGTTGCTGCTGCCCGCCGGAGAGGGCACGTGGATAGCGGCCGTGGAACTCGCGCGGGTCGAGCCCGACCAGGTCCAGCATCTCCTCGACCCGGTCCTTCACCCGGGACTTGGACCAGCCCACCATCTTCGGCACCAGGGCGATGTTCTCGGCGACCGTCATGTGGGGGAAGAGCCCGGAGGACTGGATCGCGTACCCGATCTTCCGGCGCAGCTTCACCGGGTCGATGTCGGTGACGTCCTCGTCGTCGATCCGGATCCGGCCCGAGGTGGGCTCGATCAGCCGGTTGATCATCTTCAGCGTGGTGGACTTCCCGCAGCCGGACGGGCCCACGAAGATGACGGTCTCGCCGGCCTTGATCTCCATGGAGACGTTCTCCACGGCGGGGTTCGGGTTGCCCGGGTAGCGCTTGGACAGGTTCTCCAGCTGGATGGCGGCGCCGGAGGTGGCCACCGGCTCCGGCACGGTCTCGGTCGCGGTCTCAGACACGGATCCCCCTCGGGATGGTGAGCCGGCCCAGCAGGACGTACGCGGCGTCGAACAGCAGGGCGAGGATGACGATGCCGAGGGTGCCCGCGAGCACCTGGTTGATCGCGTTGGCGCTGCCCAGCGAGGCGATGCCCCGGAAGATCTCGTTGCCGAGGCCGGGCCCGGAGGCGTACGCGGCGATGGCGGCGATCCCCATCAGCATCTGCGTGGAGACCCGGATGCCGGTCAGGATCGGCGGCCAGGCCAGCGGCAGCTCCACCTTGAACAGCCGGGCGGTCCGCGACATCCCGATGCCCTTCGCCGCGTCCACCAGGGCGGGGTCGACACCGCGCAGGCCCACGATCGCGTTGCGGACGACGGGGAGCAGCCCGTACAGCGTCAGCGTGATCACCGTGGGCGCGACGCCCAGGCCGACCAGCGGGATGAGCAGGCCGATGGCGGCCAGGGACGGGATGGTGAGCACGGTCGCCGTCGAGGTGATCGCCACCGAGGAGCCCCAGCCGCTGCGGTAGCTGACGACCCCGATCAGGACACCGAGCACGGTGGCGATGACCATGCACTGGAAGACCGCGCTGACGTGCTGGAAGGCGTCGGTGAGCAACTGCTGATGACGGTTGGCCACGTACTCCCAGAAGCTCACCCGTCCTCCTCGGCTCAGTCGGTGTCCCGCGCCGCCTGTTCCACGAGCGGGATGACGCGCAGCGGTACGGGGTTCTCCATGACGATGGCCGTGGAGGCCCGGACGATGCCATCAAATCCGACAACCCGGTCGATCACCCGCTGGAGATCCGCGTTGGACCGGGCCACGAGCCGGCACAGCATGTCCCCGTGCCCGGTGGTGGTGTGCAGCTCCAGCACCTCCGGTACGCCGCTCAAGTGCGCCCGTACGTCGGCGCCTTGGCCCTGTTTGATCTCCAGCGTCGCGAACGCGGTGACCGGATAGCCGAGGGCCGCCGGATCGACGTCCGGGCCGAAACCGCGGATGACGCCATTGGACTGAAGGCGGTCCAGCCGCGCCTGCACCGTCCCGCGTGCCACGCCCAGCCTGCGCGACGCCTCCAGGACCCCGATCCTGGGTTCACGCGCGAGCAGCACGATGAGCCGCCCGTCGAGTCGGTCGATCGCCATGCCCCGGCCTCCGTCGGTGTGATGGGCACCATGCACAGATGTACCGGCCATCATGGCCAACCGGTGTACAGGTTGACCAGTGAACATGCGAACTGTTGCGCACCTTGCGGAGTGGCGGGAACCTCTGGGCATGACAGAGACGATGCACAGCACCCCCGAGACGTCCCGGCAGGCCGACCCCTTCCCCGTCAAGGGGATGGACGCCGTCGTCTTCGCCGTCGGCAACGCCAAGCAGGCCGCGCACTACTACTCGACGGCCTTCGGCATGAAGCTGGTGGCCTACTCCGGCCCCGAGACCGGCAGCCGCGAGACCGCCAGCTACGTGCTGACCAGCGGCTCCGCCCGCTTCGTCCTCACCTCCGTCGTGAAGGCGTCCACCGACTGGGGCCACTTCCTGGAGGACCACGTCGCGGCCCACGGTGACGGCGTGATCGACCTCGCCATCGAGGTCCCGGACGCCCGCAAGGCGTACGCCTACGCCGTCGAGCACGGCGCCACCGGCATCGAGGAGCCGTACGAGACGAAGGACGAGCACGGCACCGTCGTGCGCGCCGCCATCGCCACGTACGGCAAGACCCGCCACACCCTCGTCGAGCGCTCCGGCTACGACGGCCCGTACCTGCCCGGCTACGTCGCCGCCGACCCGATCGTCGAGCCGCCGGCCAAGCGCTTCTTCCAGGCCATCGACCACTGCGTGGGCAACGTCGAACTCGGCCGGATGAACGAGTGGGTCGCGTTCTACAACAAGGTCATGGGCTTCACGAACATGAAGGAGTTCGTGGGCGACGACATCGCCACCGAGTACTCCGCGCTCATGTCCAAGGTCGTCGCCGACGGCACGCTCAAGGTCAAGTTCCCGATCAACGAGCCGGCCATCGCGAAGAAGAAGTCGCAGATCGACGAGTACCTGGAGTTCTACGGCGCCGCCGGCGTCCAGCACATGGCGCTCGCGACGAACGACATCGTCGCCTCCGTGAAGGCGATGCGCGCCGCCGGTGTGCAGTTCCTCAACACCCCGGACTCCTACTACGACACGCTCGGCGAGTGGGCCGGCGAGACCCGCGTGCCGGTCGAGACCCTGCGCGAGCTGAAGATCCTCGTGGACCGCGACGAGGACGGCTACCTGCTGCAGATCTTCACCAAGCCGGTCCAGGACCGCCCGACCGTCTTCTTCGAGATGATCGAGCGCCACGGCTCCATGGGCTTCGGCAAGGGCAACTTCAAGGCCCTGTTCGAGGCGATCGAGCGCGAGCAGGAGAAGCGCGGCAACCTCTGACGCGTCAGGCATGAGTGAGGGGCGGGCCGCTCGGCGGCCCCGCTTCCCGCAGGGCGTCCAGCACGTCGAACGCGGCCCGGCTGACGCCGTGGCGCGCAGGGCCCGGCC
>NZ_JBEYCQ010000036.1:41035-60808 GCF_040632905.1 Streptomyces sp. NPDC016469 | reverse complement strand
CAGCGCCGATGGTACTGCAGGGGGGACCCTGTGGGAGAGTAGGACGCCGCCGAACTCCTTTTAGGAAGAGCCCCGTGCCCTTGTGGCACGGGGCTTTTTCGCGTTCCGACCCTCTAAAGTCGTGCCATGCGCTACGAACTTGTCATCTTCGACAACGACGGTGTGCTCGTGGACAGCGAGCCGATCTCCAACACCATCCTGGCCGGCTACCTCACGGAGCTGGGCCACCCCACCTCGTACGAGGAGTCCCTGCGGGACTACATGGGGTCCGCCGTGCACCGCGTCCACGACCTCGTCCAGGAGCGGACCGGGACCAAGCTGCCCGAGGACTTCGACGTCACCCTCCACTCGCGGATCTTCGCCGCGTTCGAAGAGGAGCTGGAGCCCGTCCCCGGCGTCGATGACCTGCTGGGCAAGCTGGTCGCCGACGGCGTCCCGTACTGCGTCGCCTCCTCCAGCAGCCACCAGCGCATCCGGGTCAGCCACCGGAAGACCGGGCTCGACCAGTGGTTCGAGGAGGAGTGGATCTTCAGCGCCGAGGACGTCGGCCGGGGCAAGCCGGCGCCCGACCTCTTCCTCCTCGCCGCCGAGCGCATGGGCGTCGCGCCCGAGCGGTGCGTCGTCATCGAGGACAGCCCGCTCGGGGTCGAGGCGGCCCGGGCCGCCGGCATGGACGTCTACGGGTTCACGTCGATGATGCCCGCGGACCGGCTGACCGGTGTGACCGGGTACTTCTCCGACATGAGCCAGCTGCCGGAATTGCTTGCCTGACGCGTCTACCCACGGGTAGAAACTGGCCCTACGCTCGCCGCCATGACAGATGCACGGTTG
The DNA here is from genome assembly GCF_040632905.1 of Streptomyces sp. NPDC016469. Taxonomy (NCBI): domain Bacteria; kingdom Bacillati; phylum Actinomycetota; class Actinomycetes; order Kitasatosporales; family Streptomycetaceae; genus Streptomyces; species Streptomyces sp. NPDC016469. The sequence goes on along the minus strand of NZ_JBEYCQ010000036.1, from coordinate 59,977 downwards.
CGGCACGGCAGAGCGTCACTCGCGTTGAGCTTCTTCGTGCAGGGGGCCACCTTCGCCCTGCTGGTGACGCGGATCCCCGCCATCCAGGACCGGTACGGGATATCCGACGGCCTGCTGCCCGTGTTCCTCGCCGCCGTCCCGATCCTGGCCGGGGTGGGCAGTGTGCTCACCGAGAAGGTGGTCGCCCGGGTACGGCCGCGGGTGGTCCTGCGGTGGACGCAGCCCGTCGTCCTCCTCGCCCTCCTCGGCGTCGGCGCCGGCAGCGAGCTCTGGCAGGCCGCCCTCGCGCTCGGGGTGTTCGGGCTGGCCGTCGGCGCGCTGGACGCGTCCATGAACATGATGGGCGTCAGCCTCCAGCGGGCGTACGGGCGCTCCATCATGCTCGGGTTCCACGCCGCGTACAGCCTGGGCGGGATCGCGGGCGCCTCGATGGCCTGGGCCGGGGCCCACTGGGACCTGTCGTTGACGGCCTCGTACCTTCCGGCGGTCGTGGTGATGCTGCCCGCGGCGTTCGTCGCGAGCCGGTGGTACGTCGAGGGCGCCGACGGGACACCGGGGACCGAGCCGGAGAAGGGGGCGGCCCGGTCGGTCTCCTTCCGGCTGCTGCTGCCGCTGTGCCTGGTCATGGCGTTCGCGTACATCGGGGACTCGACGGTCTCCAACTGGAGCGCGAAGTACCTCCAGGACGTGCTGGGCAGTTCGGAGCAGCTGTCCACCGTGCCGTACAACGTCTACATGGTGACCACGCTGCTGGGGCGGGCGGTCGGGGACCTCGGGGTGCGGCGGTTCGGGGCGGTGGCCGTGGTGCGGGGCGGGACCGTGCTGGCGGCGGGCGGGTTCGCCGTGGTGGCCGTGGCCGGCGGGGCGTGGACCGGGATGCTCGGGTTCACCCTGCTCGGGCTCGGGCTGTGCGTGATCGTGCCGCAGACCTTCGCGGCGGCCGGGCGGATGTTCCCCGGGGCGAGCGACACCGCGATCGCCCGGCTGAACATCTTCAACTACGTGGGCTTCCTCGTCGGCTCCCCGCTCGTCGGGGCGCTCGGGGACGCCTGGAGCTACCGGGGAGCCATGCTCGTCCCGATGGTGCTGGTGCTGGCGACGCTCCTGTACGCCAAGTCGTTCGGCGCGGAACCCGCCCGATACGGTGGCGGGCATGAGCGGCCGCGCACAGCTGATGTGGGATGACGCAGTAACGGGCTACGACTTCGGGGAGAGCCACCCGATGGACCCGGTCAGGCTCGCCCTGACGATGGGCCTGGTGCGGGCGTTCGGCCTCGACCGGGCGGTCGACGTGGTGGCGGCCAAGCCGGCCGGGGACTCCACACTGCGGCTCGTGCACCGCCCGGACTACGTGGCGGCGGTGAAGGCCGCGTCCGCCGACCCTCGCTCGGCCGACCAGAAGTACGGCATCGGGACCGTGGACGACCCCGCGTTCGCCGGTATGCATGAGGTGTCCGCGCTGATCGCCGGGCAGTCCGTGGCCGCCGCCGAGGCGGTCTGGCGCGGCGAGACCCGGCACGCCGTGAACTTCACCGGCGGGCTGCACCACGCGATGCCCGGCGGCGCGGCCGGCTTCTGCGTGTACAACGACCCGGCGCTCGCCATCGCACGGCTCCTGGAGCTGGGCGCCGAGCGCGTCGCGTACGTCGACGTCGACGTCCACCACGGCGACGGCGTGCAGGCCGCCTTCTGGGAGGACCCCCGCGTCCTGACGGTCTCCCTGCACGAGCACCCGCGCACCCTGTTCCCGCAGACCGGCTGGCCGGAGGAGACCGGTGCGGGGAGCGGCGAGGGCGGGGCGGTCAACGTGGCGCTGCCGGCCGGGACCGGGGACGCGGGGTGGCTGCGGGCGTTCCACGCGGTGGTGCCCGAGCTGCTGGCGGACTTCCGGCCGCAGGTGCTGGTGACCCAGCACGGGGCGGACACGCACTTCGAGGACCCCTTGGCGCATCTGGCGGTGTCGCTGGACGCGCAGCGCTCGGTGATGGCCGCCTGCCACGACCTGGCGCACACGTACGCCGACGACGGTCGCTGGGTGGCGCTCGGCGGCGGGGGCTACGCGGTGGTGGACGTGGTGCCCAGGTCCTGGACGCACCTGGTGGGCATCGCCGCGCACGCCCCGGTGGACCCGGAGGCGGTGATCCCGTCGTCGTGGCGGGACGAGGTGTACGCGCGGACGCGGCAGTTGGGGCCCGCGCGGATGACGGACGGGCGGACGCCGTCGTGGTCGGCGTGGGAGGACGGGTACGACCCGGCGGACCGGCTGGACCAGGCGGTCCTCGCGACGCGGCGGGCGGCGTTCCCGCTGCGGGGGCTGCTGACCTGATCCCGGCACGGAGGGCCTGATCCCGGCACGGAGGGCCTGATCCGGGCACGGAGAGCCCTCCGGGTTACGGGGGCGAGCACGGTTTACGCCGACTGTGGGGCGTAATCGGGCTTTTGGCCCCTGGGCGGGCCGGGTGGGGCAGCATCGGTGGGGTGTTGAGCACCGGAGCGCTGCGTGCGCATCTGCTGGCGGCCCGGCTGGCCGGGCCCGTGGCCACCTCGCGTGAGGTGAGCCTGCGGAGTTATCGGCTGTTCGCGGCCAGGGACCCCCGGGTGACGCTCGGCCTCGACCCCGAACGGGGCTGGGGCGAGCGCGAGTTGCTGGAGCTGATGGCGGACAGGTGCGGGGTCTCGGACGATCCCGCGCATGTGTCCGGGCCCGATGTCATCGATCCGGAGCGGACGGTGGCGGGGCTCGACGCGTTCGCCGTACGGCTGGCGGATGCGGCGGCCCGGCGGGCGCCGGTGCTGTTCGGAACGGGGCATCCGCACCGGCTGATCGGTTTCTACGCGGCGCTGGCAGACGCTTTGTCGTCGGCGGGCTGCCCTGTTCTCACCCCGGCGCAGGGGCGATGTATCGACATAACGACTCGGTTTGGCGTACGCACGTACAACCTCGACTACGTACGGGGTGTCGCGCTGGTGCGTGAACCCGGCGCGGGGGTGGCCGGTGGTGGCACCGGCGCACACTCCCATTCGCCGCTGCCCGTGCGGGTCGCGCTGGAGGCCGCGGCGGCCGGGTGCGGGCCCGTTCCGGAGTTGGTCGTCGGGGACCACGGATGGGTCTGCGGGGCAGGTCAGCTGGGCATCGAGGCGATCGGGCTGGCCGATACGGACGATCCCGCGCTGTTCGTCGGGGAGGCCGAGGGGCGGGTGTCGGTGGCCGTTCCGCTGGACGACGCGGTGCGGTCCGCGTACTACCTGCCGCTCACGCGCTATGTACTCAATCGGGCGTGTCTGTCACAGTAGCGGCCGATCGTCTCTCCTCTTCCCCACTCGCATCACCCGCCCCTAACCTGGGGAGTGAGCGCACAACGACGAAGAGTCACCGGAGGGGAAGCCGGTGCGCGTCTCGTGCGGAAGGTACAGGTGAGTCATGGCTGCTGACAGCGAGAGGCCTCTGAACGAGGTCAAGTTTCTGACCGTGGCGGAAGTCGCCTCGGTCATGAGGGTGTCGAAGATGACCGTGTACCGCCTGGTGCACAGCGGTCATCTGCCGGCGATCCGGGTGGGCAGGTCCTTCCGGGTGCCGGAGCAAGCGGTTCACGAGTATCTGCGCGAGTCCTTCGTGGGGGTGGCATCGGCCTGACATTCCCCTCGGATTACGTCCCTCACGCGGTGGCGGGTAGGCTAGGCCGACGTAGGTCGTGTGGGCCCAGACGCCCCGCACCAGTGAAGAAGAAGTGAGCGAGGGTAGTCGTGGGCTCTGTTATCAAGAAGCGGCGCAAGCGGATGGCCAAGAAGAAGCACCGCAAGCTGCTCAAGCGCACGCGCGTTCAGCGTCGCAACAAGAAGTAAGCGAACGCAGTTCGTGAATCCGCAGCCCTTCCGCCGTTCCCGGCGGGAGGGCTGCGGTGCTGTGTGCGGGGGTGTCCACCGGTTACGGTGACGTCCTGACCGACCGAATACGGGAGACCGACGGAAGGCGCTGATCTTGGGGAAGGTCGTGCTCGTCACGGGAGCGGCCCGGCAGCTGGGGGGCCGTTTCGTCCGGCGTGTCCAGCGTGATCCGGACGTGGAGCGGGTGATCGCGCTCGACGTGGTCGAGCCGGAGCACGAGCTGGGCGACGCCGTCTTCGTACGGGCGGACATCCGCGGGCCCGCCGTCGCCAGAGTGCTCGCCGAGCACCACGTGGACACCGTCGTGCACCTGGACGTCAGCGGTTTCGCGCTCGGGGCCCAGGGGCGTACGGCGGTCAAGGAGACCAACGTCATCGGCACCATGCAGCTGCTCGGCGCCTGCCAGAAGGCCCCGGCCGTGCAGCGGCTCGTGGTGAAGTCCAGCACCGGTGTGTACGGCTCGGCGCCCCGGGATCCTGCGGTCTTCCACGAGACCACCCCGCCCAAGTCGCTGCCCGGCGGCGGCTTCGCGAAGGACGCGGCCGAGGTCGAGGGGTACGTACGGGGCTTCGCCCGCCGCCGGCCGGACGTGGCCGTGTGCGTGCTGCGGTTCGCGAACATCCTGGGGCCCGACGCGGACTCGCCGCTCGCCGACTATCTGTCGCTGCCGGTGCTGCCGACCGTCTTCGGGTACGACCCCCGGCTCCAGTTCGTGCACGAGGACGACGTCATGGACGTCCTGGGCATCGCGGCGAGCGAGCCCAGGCGCGGGACGCTGAACAGCGGCACGTTCAACATCGCGGGCGACGGGGTGCTGCTGCTCTCCCAGTGCGCGCGGCGGCTGGGACGGCCGACGGTGCCGATGCTGCTGCCCGCCGTCACCTGGGTCGGGCAGGCGCTGCGGGCGGTCGGCATGACGGACTTCTCGCCCGAGCAGATCCGGCTGCTCACCCATGGCAGGGTGGTCTCCACGGTCCAGATGCGGGAGACGCTGGGGTTCTCGCCCACCTACACGACGGGGGAGACGTTCGCGGCCTTCGCGCGCAGCCGCGCGCCGGGACTGCTGCCGCCCCGCGCGGTGGGCAGGGCCGTGGACCGTGTGGCCGCGAGCGTGCCCCGGATCGCCGGGCCCGGGGGCTCCGGCGGCTCCGGCGGCGACACCCACCCGACTCCGAGCGCCAGGTAGAGGAGCGCAGCGACGATGACGGATGCCAAGGTCATTCCGTTCGACGACGACCGTTCGCGGTCGGGGGGCGCGCCGCGCGCCGCTCGCCGGCGGTCTCCGGTACGCGGCACGGGGTCGGTGAGCGCCCTGCCGGGGCCCTCGGGCGGCCAGGACGCCGCGCCGGAGCCCGGGGAACCGGGCGAGGGCGACGCGTCCGGGCGGGGCGCCTGGGACCGGCGGATCGCGGGCGGGCTCGCGTTCCTGCGGCGGCGGGTCACCGGCGAGTACGACGTGGACGAGTTCGGCTACGACGAGGAGCTGACCGACCAGGTCCTGATGTCGCTGCTGCGGCCGGTGTACGAGAAGTACTTCCGGGTCGAGGTGAAGGGCATCGAGAACATCCCGTCCGAGGGCGGGGCGCTCATCGTGTCCAACCACTCCGGGACGCTGCCGCTGGACGGGCTGATGCTCCAGGTCGCGGTGCACGACCACCACCCGGCGGACCGGCATCTGCGGCTGCTCGCGGCGGACCTGGTCTTCATGCTGCCCGTCGTCAACGAGCTGGCCCGGAAGGCGGGCCACACGCTGGCGTGCGCGGAGGACGCGGAGCGGCTGCTGCGCAAGGGCGAGGTCGTCGGGGTGATGCCGGAGGGCTTCAAGGGGATCGGCAAGCCGTTCGGCGAGCGGTACAAGCTCCAGCGCTTCGGGCGGGGCGGCTTCGTGTCGACGGCGCTGAGGGCCGGGGTGCCGATCGTGCCGTGCTCGATCGTGGGCGCGGAGGAGATCTACCCGATGATCGGGAACGCGAAGACGCTGGCGCGGCTGCTGGGTTTCCCGTACTTCCCGATCACGCCGACGTTCCCGTGGCTGGGGCCGCTGGGGGCGGTGCCGCTGCCGACGAAGTGGACGATCCAGTTCGGTGAGCCGATCCCGACGGACGGGTATCCGCTGGAGGCGGCGGAGGACCCGATGCTGATGTTCAACCTGACGGACCAGGTGCGGGAGCAGATCCAGCACACGTTGTACAAGCTGCTGGTGCAGCGGCGGTCGGTCTTCTTCTGACCGCCGCCGCACCGTGCGGCCGCCGGGTCAGCCCCGTTCGTCCTCGGCGTCGATGCCGAGACCGCCGATGAGGCCCGGGAGCAGCGGCGGGATGGTGATGTCCGGCGACGGTGTCGCGCTCGGGGCCGCGTCGGAGGGGCCGGTCGCGTCCGGGGACGGCGGGTCCAGGAGGCCGTCCGTGCCGCCGCCGATCAGACCGTCGGCCGGGCTGGAGCCGGCGTCCGAGGGGCGCGGCGAGGAGCTGGAGCCCGTACCGCCGTCCCTGTGGCTGGGGGAGGACGAGGGCGACGGGGTGTGCGCGTCGGTGGAGGGGGCCGCACCGGTGCCGGTGGAGCCGGAGCGGCGGGACTCGGGGCCCTTCTCCGGGGCGCGCGGGAACAGCGACTGGAGCGGCGCGACCTCTTCGTCTATGGCGTCGAACACCGAGCTGACCTGGTTGCCCACGTCGGTCAGCTGGACGGGGAGGCGGTCGCGGAGGCTGCTCCAGGTGGCGCGGTGGGAGCGGGAGAAGGAGTCCAGGGTCTGGATCGGGCCGAGGGCGCCGTCCCGTTCGTACGCGGCGTGGAGGAGGCGGTGGCCCTCGGTGGCGTCGTGCGACATGCCGTTGAGGGTGCGCCTGATCTCGCCGAGCTGTTCGTGGTCGAGGTGGCCCGTGCGGGCGCGCTCCATCAGGCGGCGGGCTTCGCCGAGGCGGGTGGACGCCTGGTCGAGGTAGATCTCGCCGCGGTCGGTGTCGTCGCGGGTGAGGCCGAGGTGGATGTCCTCCATGCCGCGCTTCAGGCCGTAGAGCGAGTCACCGGGGAGGGCGTCGGAGCTGGCGGCGGCCACTCCGCCGAAGGCGCCGGCGGCCACCCCGACGGTGAGCCCGCCGGCGGCAAGGCCCTTGGACCAGCGGGATCTGGGGCGCAGTTTGCGGAGCGGGGAGGCGCGGTGGCTGCCCCTGCTCCGTTGTTCGGGCACCGTAGGGTCCGCGGACGCGCCCCCCTCGGCGAACATGGCTTCCATGGCGGCGACGAGCTGGGCTCGCTGCACCACTTTGACCTCGGGGTCCAACTGCGGCTTCGGCAGTTCACCGAGGCCGTTCGCCAGGGCCAACAGCGGTCCTTGGTCGGCCTGTTCGGCCGGGTCCTCGGGCTGTACGGCCGCCGCACCGCGGAGCGACTGCTCCTCCAGGGCCTGGGCGAAGGCGTTCGCCCGCCGGTGTGCCGAAACGTTTGCGATCACTGGCGGCACCTCCTCTCGTCATGACGGTCGACTCCCCTGGGGATCCGGAAGGTTGCACACCTTGAGCGCATCCACACGATCGAGTGAGCGTCTGCGGACATGGTGTGACGACAGGGGGCCTGCAACCGGCACAACGAGTGGCGCGGCACTTGGGTTACGCACGAAAGATGATCGGACCAGTGCGTGATGAGAGCGACGCCGGGGCCGGCCCGGCGGGGGGAGCCGTCAGCGGGCATCGTCCGGGAGGAGCCGGGCGAGGGTGCGGACGGCGCGGTACTGGAGGGTCTTGATCGCGCCCTCGTTCTTGCCCATGACGCGGGCGGTCTCGGCGACGGAGAGCCCTTGCAGGAAGCGCAGGGTCACGCACTCCTGCTGCTGGGGGTTGAGGCGGCGCACGGCCTGGAGGAGCGCGGCGTTGGAGAGGGATTCCAGGACGGAGTCCTCGGGGCTGCGGGCGACCTCGTTGGCGTCGAGCATTTCGCCGGTGGTCACTTCCAGCCGGAAACGACTGGATTTGAAGTGGTCGGCGACCAGGTTGCGCGCGATCGTGACCAGCCAGGCGCCGAAGTCGCGGCCCTGCCAGGTGAACGTGGAGATGCGGCGCAGCGCGCGCAGGAAGGTCTCGCTGGTGAGGTCCTCCGCCGTCGCCTTGCTGCCCACGCGGTAGTAGATGTATCGGTAGACCGTGTCGCTGTACTGGTCGTAGAGGCGTCCGAAGGCGTCGGCCTCGCCGGCCTGGGCGCGCTCGACGAGCTCCATCATGCGCGCGCTGTCGCTGTCGGCGGCGGGCCGCCGGACGGGGGCGGCGGTCGCCGCCCCGCGGTTGCCGCGTCTTCCGACCGCCGCGGCGCGTTCGGCCAGGGCGTAGCAGGGGCCGGCAGGTGCAGGGGTGGCGAATGCGGGTACGGCGTACGCGGTGGGGACGAAGCCGCGCATGCGTTCGGCTACTGATGCGCGCAGCGTAGCCAGGCCCGAGGCGTCAACCCCGACGTGTGGGTACACGGGACTCCCAGAGGCAGAGCTTCCATCACGAGCAGTGCGAAACCATCACTCGTCGTAGTGAGTGGCGGGTCCGGAATGCGTCTGAGGAGAATAACGCTTCGTACAGGCCGCGCTACGCCCAGTTGCACAAATCATCGATTGCGTCGCTTCTGTGCCAACTTTTCGATGCATCAAGTCGCACGTCGTGGCCGCTTGTTGATCGAATCGCTTCGGAATCTGTCTGCGGGCGCGACGGGTTGTGGCCGGTGAAAAGGGTGTGCCGTGTTGACGCACGCAGGCGCGGAGAGTCGCGGAGAGTCAGCGGGGATGCGGCGGGAGGTCAGCGGCGGCGGCGGTGCAGGGCGACGGCCGCGGCCGTGCCGCCCGCGAGGGCGCCGACGCCGGCGGCGGCCGGGATGCCGACCTTGGCCGCCTTGCGGCCGGTGCGGTAGTCGCGCAGCCGCCAGTCGCGGGCGCGGGCGTGCTTGCGGAGCTTGGTGTCCGGGTTGATCGCGTACGGGTGGCCCACCAGCGACAGCATCGGGATGTCGTTGTGCGAGTCGCTGTACGCGGCGCAGCGCGCCAGGTCCAGGCCCTCCGCCGCCGCCAGGGCGCGGACCGCCTCGGCCTTCGCGGGCCCGTGCAGGGGTTCGCCGACCAGGCGTCCGGTGTACACCCCGTCGACCGATTCGGCGACCGTGCCGAGCGCCCCGGTCAGTCCGAGCCGGCGGGCGATGATCGTGGCGGTCTCCACCGGGGCGGCGGTGACCAGCCAGACCCGCTGGCCGGCGTCCAGGTGGGCCTGCGCCAGGGCGCGGGTGCCGGGCCAGATGCGGTCGGCCATGTACTCGTCGTAGATCTCCTCGCCGATCGACATCAGCTCGGAGACGCGGTGGCCCTTGACGATGGACAGCGCGCTGTCGCGGGCGTCCTGCATGTGTTCCGGGTCCTCGACACCGGCCAGCCGGAACCACGCCTGCTGCCAGGCGAAGCGGGTCAGCTCGCGGCGCTCGAAGAACTTCCGCTTGTACAGGCCGCGGCCGAAGTGGAACAGTGCGGCGCCCTGCATCACGGTGTTGTCGAGGTCGAAGAAGGCGGCGGCCCGTTCGTCGCCGACGACGGGGAACTCGGGCTCCTCCGGTGCGGTCTCCTCGGCGGATTCGGCTTCCAGCGAGGACTTCCGCGCGGCCTCCGCCGCCGCCTCGCCGGCCAGCACGCTGCGAGCGGTGGCGGAGCGCCTGCGGGGGGTGAGCCATCCAAGAGCGGCCATGCGGTCGAGCATAGCCAGTCGGCCCGGTCGTTCCGGTTCCGCCGGGGTGCCGTGGTGTGAACTCCTGGTGTCCGCGGGCTCCGGGACAGGGCCGAGAATGAGAGGTATGAGTGCCTTGCTGCGTCGTAGGAAGAAGAACCCCGCCGAGCGTGTGGTGACCCTGGTGGGGAAGCCGGGCTGTCACCTCTGTGACGACGCCCGCGCGGTGGTCCGGGCGGTCTGCGAGGAGACCGGTGCCTCCTGGGAGGAGAAGGACATCACCCGGGACGAGGAGCTGTACCGGGAGTACTGGGAGCAGATCCCGGTGGTGCTCGTGGATGACGAACAGCACACGTTCTGGCGGGTCGACCCGGCGCGACTGCGCAGCGCGCTGCTTTCCTGAGGGAAACCCGGTTACCATCGTGGGCGTTTTGAGTGGTCTCGGGGGCGTAGTCGTGAGGAGTGTGCACCGCTTTGCCCCCTTCGGGCCTGCAACGGGCTGATGCGATCCATGGTTCCTGGATCGCGCGACGGATGTGCGTGACCCCGGTCACGTTGACCGGACAAATCGGACACAATCTTTGTGCACGCGTTCACAAAGACATAGCCTGCATTCGACGGGGCGGTCTTGGGACATACGGCCGCCTAAAGCCCCGCTCATCCCGCAGGAGCACCGTGGCAACTGGCCGAAATCACCGACCGGCGACCCGTAGCCGAGGAATTCCCGAGGCCACCGTCGCCCGACTTCCGCTGTATCTCCGCGCGCTGACCGCGCTCTCCGAGCGCTCGGTCCCCACGGTCTCCTCCGAGGAGCTCGCCGCGGCTGCGGGGGTCAACTCCGCGAAGCTGCGCAAGGACTTCAGCTATCTCGGCTCGTACGGGACGCGCGGCGTCGGCTACGACGTCGAGTATCTCGTCTACCAGATCTCGCGCGAGCTCGGCCTCACCCAGGACTGGCCGGTCGCCATCGTCGGCATCGGAAACCTCGGCGCGGCCCTCGCCAACTACGGCGGCTTCGCCTCCCGCGGCTTCCGCGTCGCCGCGCTCATCGACGCCGACCCGGCGATGACCGGTACGCCCGTCGCGGGCATCCCGGTCCAGCACGCCGACGACCTCGACCGCATCATCAGCGAGAACGGCGTCTCCATCGGCGTGATCACCACCCCGCCCGGCGCCGCCCAGCAGGTGTGCGACCGGCTCGTCGCCGCCGGGGTCACCTCGATCCTGAACTTCGCGCCGACCGTCCTCTCCGTGCCCGAGGGCGTCGACGTGCGCAAGGTGGACCTCTCCATCGAGCTCCAGATCCTCGCCTTCCACGAGCAGCGCAAGGCCGGTGAGGAGGGCGTCGACACCGCGCCCGACCCGGCCGCGCCGCCCGTGCGCGCCACCACCACCGGCCGGAAGGGACCCGACGGGGACATGCCCGCCGTGATGCCGGCATGAGCCTGCTCCTCGTGGGTCTGAGCCACCGCAGCGCCCCCGTCTCCGTACTGGAACGCGCCTCGCTGGCCGCCGACACCCAGGCCAAGCTGCTCCAGGACACCCTGGCCGCCGAGCCCGCCGCCGAGGCCACCGTCCTCGCCACCTGCAACCGCATCGAGCTGTACGCCGACGTGGACAAGTTCCACGCGGGCGTCGCCGAGCTGTCCACGCTCCTCGCCCAGCACAGCGGCGTCGGGCTCGACGAGCTGACCCCGTATCTCTACGTGCACTACGAGGACCGGGCCGTCCACCACCTGTTCTCGGTGGCCTGCGGGCTCGACTCGATGGTCGTCGGCGAGGGCCAGATCCTCGGCCAGATCAAGGACGCGCTCGCCCTCGGCCAGGAGCTGCACACCGCGGGGCGGCTGCTCAACGACCTCTTCCAGCAGGCCCTGCGCGTCGGCAAGCGCGCCCACAGCGAGACCGGGATCGACCGGGCCGGGCAGTCGCTCGTCACCTTCGGCCTGGAACAGCTCGCCGACGGCCCCGACACCGCCGCCTGGGCCAAGGGCAAGCGCGCCCTCGTCATCGGCGCCGGCTCCATGTCCTCGCTGGCCGCCGCGACGCTGGCCCGCTCCGGCGTCGCCGAGATCGCCGTCGCCAACCGCACCCGGGCCCGCGCCGACCGCCTGGTCGAGATCCTGAACCAGCCCGGCGGTACGGGGGTGCGCGCCCGGGCCGTGGAGATGGCCGAGGTCACCGGCGAACTGACACGTGCCGACATCGCCGTCTCCTGCACCGGTGCCACCGGACTCGTGCTCACCGCCCAGGCCGTCGCCGGTGCGCTCGGCCTCGACCACGTGCCCGATCCGGCGAGCGGCCTGATCCCGGCCCAGTCCACCGGACCCGAGCGCCTGGCGCTGCTGGACCTCGCCATGCCGCGCGACATCGACGTGGCGGCCGGCCGCCTCGACGGTGTGCGCCTCGTCGACATCGAGTCGCTCGCGGAGGCGTCGGCCGACGCCCCGATGGCCGCCGATGTGGACCAGGTGCGCACCATCGTCGCCGACGAGGTCGCCGCCTTCGGGGCCGCCCAGCGCGCCGCCCACATCACCCCGACCGTCGTCGCCCTGCGCACGATGGCCGCCGGCGTGGTCGCGGACGAGATCGCCCGGCTGGACGGGCGCCTCCCCGACCTGGACGAGAAGCAGCGCGCCGAGATCACGCAGACCGTGCGCCGCGTGGTCGACAAGCTCCTGCACGCGCCCACCGTGCGGGTCAAGCAGCTCGCCAGCGAGCCCGGCGGCGCCGGGTACGCGGACGCGCTGCGCGAACTCTTCGACCTCGACCCGCAGACGGTCGCCGCCGTCTCCCGGGCAGACCTGAACGACCCGAATCGAGGGCGGTCATGACCGACAACCCACCCCTGCGACTGGGGACCAGGCGCAGCAAGCTCGCCATGGCCCAGTCCGGCCACGTCGCCGATGCGGTCAGCGAGGTGACCGGGCGCGCCGTCGAACTCGTGGAGATCACCACGTACGGGGACACCTCCCGGGAGCACCTGGCGCAGATCGGCGGAACCGGCGTGTTCGTCGCCGCGCTGCGCGACGCGCTGCTGCGCGGCGAGGTGGACTTCGCCGTCCACTCGCTCAAGGACCTGCCGACGGCGCAGCCCGAGGGCCTGGTGCTGGCCGCCGTGCCGGTGCGCGAGGACCCGCGCGACGTGCTGATCGCCCGGGACGGGCTGACCTTCGCGGAGCTGCCGTCCGGCGCCCGCGTCGGCACCGGCTCGCCGCGGCGCATGGCCCAGCTCAACGCGTACGCCCGAAGCCACGGCCTCGACATCGAGACCGTTCCGATCCGCGGCAACGTCGACACCCGGATCGGGTTCGTACGCAGCGGCGAGCTGGACGCGGTGGTTCTCGCCGCGGCCGGGCTCAGCCGTCTGGGCCGAAGCGGTGAGGCGACCGACTTCCTGTCGGTCGACACCGTGCTGCCCGCTCCCGGCCAGGGAGCACTGGCGATCGAGTGCGCTGCCGGCAGCGCCGACCTCGCCGCCGCGCTCGCCGAGCTCGACGACCCGTACACCCGGGTCGCCGTGACCGCCGAGCGTGCCCTGCTCGCCGCCCTGGAGGCCGGCTGCTCCGCACCCGTGGGTGCGCTGGCCGACCTCCTGGCCGACGGTCAGGCTGTCAACGAACTGCGCCTGCGCGGTGTCGTCGGTTCCACCGACGGTGCCTCGCTGGTGCAGATGTCCACCACCGGTCCCGTTCCCACGTCGCACGACGACGCGGCGGCGATCGGTCGCGAACTCGCGGCCGAGATGCTTGCCAAGGGTGCGGCCGGTCTTATGGGGGAGCGAGCACTTTGAGCCCCACCGGCCCCGCCGTATCCGATTTCCCGGTCCACTCCGCAGGGCACGTCACCTTCCTCGGCGCCGGTCCCGGCGACCCGGGACTGCTGACCCTGCGCGCCGTCGAGGCGCTCGCGAGCGCGGACGTCCTTGTCGCCGAACCGGATGTTCTCGGCGTCGTCCGCTGCCATGCGCGGGCAGGGGTAAGCACCCCTGAGCTGGCGGTTGTTGACGCGCAGTCAACACCTGCCGGCGTGCCCGTTCTCAGGGATGCCGCCAATCTTGTCATGGAGGCCGCGAAGGGCGGCAGGCGGGTCGTCCGCGCCGTGGCCGGAGACCCCGGCCTGGACGGGAACGCCGCCGCCGAGATGCTGGCCTGCGCCTCCGCCGGCATCCCCTTCGAGGTCGTCCCGGGCGTCGCGAACGCCGTCGGGGTGCCCGCGTACGCCGGGGTGCCGCTGCGGGACGCGCAGGGCGCGGACGTCCGGTTCGTCGACGCCCGTACGGCCAGCGACCGCTGCTGGAGCGAGGTCGGCGCGAGCGACGCCACGTGCGTCATCTCCACCTCGCTCGACGCGGTGGCCGCCGCCGCCGGTGAGCTGGTCGCGGCGGGCCGCAAGCCCGACACCCCGCTGACCGTCACGGCGGGCGGCACGACGACGCGCCAGCGCACCTGGACGGCGACCCTCGGGACGATCGCCCAGGTCTTCAAGCAGGGCAAGGTGCTCCCCTCGCCCGAGGGACACCAGCCGGTCATAGCCGTGGTCGGGGAGCGCAGCTCCGCCGCCCAGCGCGACCAGCTCGCGTGGTTCGAGTCCAAGCCGATGTTCGGCTGGAAGGTCCTCGTGCCGCGTACGAAGGAGCAGGCGGCCTCGCTCTCCGACCAGCTGCGGTCCTACGGCGCCGTGCCGCACGAGGTGCCGACGATCGCCGTCGAGCCGCCGCGCACGCCCCAGCAAATGGAGCGGGCGGTCAAGGGCCTGGTCACCGGCCGGTACGAGTGGATCGCCTTCACCAGCGTCAACGCCGTGAAGGCCGTCCGGGAGAAGTTCGAGGAGTACGGGCTCGACGCCCGGGCCTTCGCGGGGATCAAGGTCGCCGCGGTCGGCGAGCAGACCGCCGCCGCGCTGATCGACTTCGGCGTGAAGCCGGACCTGGTGCCGTCGGGCGAGCAGTCCGCCGCCGGTCTCCTCGAGGACTGGCCGCCGTACGACCCGGTCTTCGACCCGATCGACCGCGTCTTCCTGCCGCGTGCCGACATCGCCACCGAGACCCTGGTGGCCGGGCTGATCGAGCTCGGCTGGGAGGTCGACGACGTCACCGCGTACCGCACGGTCCGCGCCTCGCCGCCGCCGGCCGAGACCCGCGAGGCGATCAAGGGCGGCGGCTTCGACGCGGTGCTCTTCACCTCGTCCTCGACCGTGCGCAACCTGGTCGGCATCGCGGGCAAGCCGCACAACGTGACGGTCATCGCGTGCATCGGCCCCGCCACGGCGAAGACCGCCGAGGAGCACGGGCTGCGCGTGGACGTCCTCTCGCCGGAGCCCTCGGTGCACAAGCTGGCCGAGGCGCTGGCGGAGTTCGGCGCGCGGCGCCGGGACGCGGCGCGGGAGGCCGGTGACCCGGTGACCCGGCCCAGCGAGCGGCGTCCGGGTGCGCGCAGGCGGCGCACGACGACCTGAGCGGTGCTGTGACGCGGGGCCCGGCCACCTCTTCGGAGGCGGCCGGGCCCCGTCGCTTTCCGGGCACTTTCCCGGCGCCGGTGTCGGTAAGAGCGTGGGGCGCGCGGGTCTAGTCTCGAAGGATGACTGTGTACGGAAACTTCCCCGGCTCGCGGCCCCGTCGGCTGCGGACGACCCCCGCGATGCGGCGGATGGTCGCCGAGACACGGCTCGACCCGGCCAACCTGATCCTGCCCGCGTTCGTCCGCGAGGGCATCGACGCCCCGGTCGCGATCTCGGCCATGCCCGGCGTACGGCAGCACACCCTGGACACCCTGCGGAAGGCGGCCGTCGAGGCGGTCTCGGCCGGGGTCTCGGGGATCATGCTGTTCGGCGTCCCGCTGGAGGAGAAGAAGGACGGCCGGGGTACGGCGGGCACCGACCCGGACGGCATCCTCCAGGTCGCCCTGCGCGCGGTGCGCGAGGAGGTCGGCGACGACCTCATCGTCATGTCGGACCTGTGCCTGGACGAGTTCACCGACCACGGCCACTGCGGCGTGCTGACCGAGGACGGCCGCGTCGACAACGACGCGACCCTGGAGCGGTACGCGGAGATGGCCCAGGTCCAGGCCGACGCGGGCGCCCATGTGGTCGGCCCCAGCGGCATGATGGACGGCCAGGTCGGCGTCATCCGCGACGCGCTCGACCAGACGGGCCACGAGGACGTCTCGATCCTCGCGTACACCGCGAAGTACTCCTCGGCGTTCTACGGCCCGTTCCGCGAGGCCGTCGGCTCCTCGCTCAAGGGCGACCGCAAGACGTACCAGCAGGACCCGGCCAACATCCGCGAGTCCCTGCGCGAGCTGGCGCTCGACCTCGAAGAGGGCGCGGACATGGTCATGGTCAAGCCGGCCGGCCCCTACCTGGACATCCTGGCGAAGGTCGCGGAGGCGTCGGACGTTCCGGTGGCCGCGTACCAGATCAGCGGCGAGTACGCGATGATCGAGGCCGCCGCCGAGAAGGGCTGGATCGACCGCGACGCGGCGATCATGGAGAGCCTGACGGGCATCCGCCGCGCGGGCGCCCAGCTGATCCTGACGTACTGGGCGACGGAGGTCGCGCAGCGGCTGCGGGGCTGATGGTCGGGCGGTGCTCTTTCGGCTTCTTCGGCTACTTGCGCCGCTCGGGCCCGTACCACTGGAGGGGTTGCCCGGTCACTGCGGCAATGCACTCGAAGTCGTGGTCGCAGTGCAGCAGGGTGAACCCCTGCAATTCGGCCGTCGCGGCGACGACGAGATCCACCGTACCGGCGCTGCGGTGCTTGCCTTGCTTGGTGAGGGCCTCCTGAACCTGCGAGGCCCGGTCGTAGGCCCGGTCGTCAACCGGGACCCAGCCAAAGATGAGGCGGACGTCCTCGATGCCGCGTGCCCGGTCGGCGGCGGAGCGGGCGCTGTAGAAGAACTCGAGCTCGGTGATGGGGCACGTGGCGATGAGCCCGGCGGCCGCAGCCTGGTCCCAGCCGTGCTGCTCCGCGCCGCTCCGCATGAACCGGGCGAGCGCGCTGGTGTCGATCAGGTAGAGAGCGGCGTTCACCGGCGGTAGTTCCGCTTGTCCTCGAAGAGCGCCAGGTCGAACGCGCCTTCGGTGGCCGCTGCGCGCAGACGGGTCAGAGCCAGTGCACGCCGCCTGTTCTCCAGCACCTCGCGCAAGGCCGTGTTGACCGTCTCCTTCTTCGTGCTGGTCCCAAGGGCCTTGGCTACGGCCGCCACCAACTCGTCGTCGAGGTCGATCACTGTCCGAGTCATGGTGCACCTCTCGTGTATATCAAGTGTGGAGAAAAGTATACCTTCCAGCTGTCGCCGGCGGCAGGGCCTGGAAGGAGGCTCGGGTCTCGGGACGCGAGCCCCGGAACGGTCCCGTTCCTCTTTTCGTGTGTACGGGGAGGGCGCTCCGCCCGAGTCTCGGGGCTCGGGAACCGGGCGTCGGGGTTCGGGCTTCGAGGGTCGAGCGCTGTCGTACAACCGGTAGGCAGAAGAAGGGGGTGGGGAAACCTTCCCGCCCTCCCTACCCCGTCACGACGAGCAAGTGTGACTATTCGTGACCGACTTGCGACCCGGCGTCGCGGCTGCTTACGGTGCCGCCAGACGAAGCGACCCCGGCGCGGTGTTGGTCGCACCGGCCGGGGTCTCACCTCAAGATCGCTGAGAGAACGGATCGATCCTGTGGCTACCCAAAACCTTAGCCCCGCCCTGCCGTCCCCCTCGCGTTCTGCCCCGTATCCGAAGGCCAGTCCCGGCTACGGCAAGCGAGCCGTCCCGGGCCAGCGCCCGCCCACCGCCGACGACTTCGCGTTCCTGCCCGAGCGGGAGCGGTACATCGCGGGTTACGTCGACCGTCTTCCCGACGGCGCGGCGATGAGCATCAAGTCCCTGGCCAAGTGCCAGCCCCTGTACGGGCAGATGGCCGTCGGCAGCGCGTTGCGGGCCCTGGCCGTCGCCGGTCATCTGCGCCAGGTCCGTTGCGCGGTCGGTGACGGCGAGTCCATCCGCTGGGTCACCCGCACCTTCTGGTCGCGCACGGCCCGGGACAACGAGTGGTGGACCGCCTTCCTCGCCACCGAGGAGAGCCGCTGCGCACCGCAGCCGGCGGTGGCGCCCGTGGACCCGCCGCCCTGGGTTCCGGCCGAACCCGCCGCCACGGAAGCGGTGGAGGCCCCGGTCCTTCCGAAGCAGCGCGCCGAGGAGCCGCAGGGCCCGTCACCCGCGTACCTCGCCCTGGCAGGGCTGGGCCGTACCGATGCGCGACTGGCGCTCTCCGCCGCCGACTGCGCGACGCTGGAGCAGTTGGCCGCCCAGTGGTTCGCACGCGGTGTGGACGCGGACTACCTCAGTCGCGCCCTCACCGCCGGGCTTCCCGAAGCCGTCGACTCACCCGTGGGTTTCGTCCGTCGCCGACTCCTCGACAAGCTTCCGCCGTACCTTCCCGCCGCGCAGGACGCTCCGGCCCGGCGCTTGATGGTCGAGTGCGCGGACTGCGGTGCGCTGGGGAGGGCCGAGGTGTTCCGCGACGGGCTGTGTGGGCCCTGCCTCCGGAGCGCCCGGGGCCCCGCCGTCGATCCGGCACCCGAGGATTCCCGCGCCGGGTGCGACGTCCAGGACCACGTGCGACGGCTCCGCGAGCAGCTGAGGGCCCGCTGAACCCCTGCCTGCCGCTCGCTCAGGAGCCGAGGTGCGCGGCGAAGGCCGTCCAGGTGGTGGGGGCGAGGGTGAGCGTGGGGCCCTCGGGGTTCTTGGAGTCGCGGACGTGGACGGCGGAGGGGTGGGAGGCGATCTCTACGCAGGCGCCGCCCTGCTCGCTGCTGTAGCTCGACTTCCTCCAGTCGTAGGCGACTTCGAGGCAGGCGCCACCCTCGTCGCTGCTGTAGCTGGACTTGAACCACTCGTGTGCGGCGCTCATAACTCTCCTAGCAACCTGTCCAACAGAGCCCTTGTTTCTTCGGTGTTGAGGGCCTGCGTCCGCAGCATCGCATATTTGCGTTCCAGGATGCTCACTTCATCCGGGGCCGAGATGAGCTGACTGCCACGCTGTGTCTCGGTGTAGGCGAGACGCTGGTGGTCTGGGGTCTCCAGAAGAATGAACGGGCCGGAGAGGCCTGCGTGCGTCCTTCTGCCGAGAGGCATGATCTGGATGGCAATTCCGGGGATGTCGGCACAGTTGCGCAGGTGCCGCAAGGTCTCGGCGTACACATCATCACCGCCTAGGCGGTCGATCAGGATCGCCTCGGAGATGATGAAGCTGGCCGTTGGCGGCTGCTTACGCAACAGGATCTCGCGACGGTCGACCCTTGTCGCGATGCGTTGCTCGATTTCCTCCTCGGTCAGAGCGGGCACATCGGTGCGGAACACCGCACGCGCGTAGCTCTCCGTCTGGAGCAGCCCTG
>NZ_JBEYCQ010000036.1:0-40936 GCF_040632905.1 Streptomyces sp. NPDC016469 | reverse complement strand
ATGTCGCGATGCGTTGCTCGATTTCCTCCTCGGTCAGAGCGGGCACATCGGTGCGGAACACCGCACGCGCGTAGCTCTCCGTCTGGAGCAGCCCTGGCAGTACCTGGTTCTCGAACCAGGACAGGGTGAGCGCCTCCCGTTCCAGGTCGAGGTACTCCTCCGCCCAAGCCGGGATCAGGTCCACCTCCGGCAGGTTCTCCACCGCCGTCGCCAGTGCCCCCTTGGTGTCCAGCAGGGTGTCCATGCGGCGGGCCAAAGGCAGTTGCAGGGCGCGTCTGCCCTGTTCGACGGAGGCGATGGTCTCCGGCTGGGTGCACGTCTGTTCCGCCAATTGGCGCTGGGTCAGTTCTGCCGCGATGCGGAACCGGGCGACCAGCGCGCCCACGAGTTTCATTGCCGACGCGTTCCTGCGCTGCCGCTTCCTGGGCTGCATACGGTCCCCACTTCCCACCCGCGTTCGTACGTCACACGCGCCCGACCCGTACAAGAAAGGTGTACGGGTCTGCGCACTGCGACAGCCTAGTCACCGAGTGTGACGCTCGTTGCATGAACGAGACGATGCAACTCCCCCAGCTGCGCGAGCGGTTCTTCCGGCGGGAGCGCCGGTCGGTCCGGGAGGCCAGGGAGTACGTACGGAGCGCACTGGCCGACTGGGGGTTCGGTGGGGCGCGGGCGGACGACGTGGTGGTGTGCGTGAGCGAGCTGGCGACCAACGCGCTGGTGCACGGGGTGCCGCCGGGGCGCGGGTACCGCCTGATGCTGTGGCTGCGGGACGAGGGTCAGGTCCGGGTCGAGGTGCACGACAGCGGGGACGGCGAGCCGGGGGTGCGGGTGCCCGACGGGGAGTCGGGGCGGGGGCTGGTGATCGTCGACGCGCTGGCGGACCGGTGGGGCGTGGGGGAGCGGGTGCCCGGCAAGGTCGTGTGGTGCGAGTTCGGCGTCCGGGCGCCTACGGCCAGTCCACCAGGCCCATGAAGAATCCCCAGGTCAGGAACACGGTGACGGGGGCGGCCACGGAGAGGAGGATCGCGGCGGCCGGCCTGGTGCGCGTGCAGACCCAGCTCGCGAGCAGCACGGCCAGGCTGAGGACCAGGCCACAGCAGGAGACCGTCCAGGCGGTGTCGAAGCTCGCGTCGAAGCGGTCGGCGGCCTCGTCCGTGCACGAGTCGCAGGCCATCGGCGCCAACATGCTGTAGGCGAGTGCGAGGAACGCGAGCGGGAGGGTGACCACCGTCGAGATCAGCGAGGCGATCCAGGCGTGCCGGGGGCGGTCGTCCGTGACGACGGGATGCGACATGCGTGCGATTCCACCAGGCGCGGCGTCCTCGCACATGAGTCGTCGTACTCAGTCGCCGCCCAGCCGGTCCGTGAGGTCGACGGCCTCCCGCACGTCCTCGTCCGAGTCCTCCGCCAGGCGGCGCAGCAGCGCCTCGGCGCCGGGGGTCCGCCAGGGGCCCACCGCCTCGGCCAGGGCCGCGCGGACCGTGGGGTCGGGGTGGTCCGCGAGGCGGGCGACCCGGTCCAGCGGGCCCCGGCGGCGCGTGCCGAGCCAGCGCAGGGCCGCGCGCAGCTCGGCGGGGTCGCCCGGGTCGCCCGCCTCCTCGATCCGCCGGAGCAGGACGGGGGTCGCGGGCGCCGGGCCGTCGAACGGGTGGGGCCGTCTGCGGCGCAGCCGTCGCGAGCCGTACTCGCCGCGCACCCGGCAGCCGTAACAGGTGCAGGGCTCCCTGCCGTTCGAGTCCGGGAAGTAGCGCCAGCCGGTCACCTGGCGGACGGCGCGGACGCGGTGGATCTCGGCGCGGGTGACGGACCTGGGCACGAACACCTCCCAGCCGCGCGGATCGTCCAGCGCGGCCGTCCTGCGCACCGCCTCGCTCGCGGTCACGTCGGTGTGGGCGCGGCCCGGGCGGTTGCTGTAGTGGCCGACCGTGACGGATGCGGTGTCCGGCAGCCGCAGATGGACGGCGACGAGTCCGCGCGGGCCGCCGTGCCGGGCGAGTTCGCGCAGCCACTGGTGGGTGAGGGTGTACGAGGGCAGGACCGGGAAGCAGAACACGCCCTTGGAGCCGTCCGGTCCCCGGCTGACGGCCCGTATGCCGGACCTGCGGATGCGGGCCGCGTTCGCGGCGGGCGTCAGGTGGACGAACAGGGCCATGGCGCCGATGGTAGGGCCCCCACCGCGTAGGGCCCTCAACTGTCGTACCCCGCCCCTACGATCGGGCGTATGAGAGCTTCCGGAACCTTCATCGTCAACTCGTTCATCCCCTCCGAGCTGAAGCCCGAGCCCGAGGTCGTCACCGCGCTGCCCGTCGGGGTGGCGACCATCGTGAAGACCTTCGAGGGGGAGGTGGCGGGGCGGTCCACGACCTTGTTCACCGCTGCCTTCGACCAGGCGTCGGGGGTCGGTACGTACGTCGCCATGGAGTCGTTCGAGGGGGCGCTCGGCGGGCACGAGGGCACGTTCAACTTCGTGCACTCGGCCGCCGCCAACGGCAGTGACCGGGCCGTCGAGTTCTTCTCGGTCGTGCCGGGGAGCGGGACCGCCGCCCTCGCCGGGATCAGCGGGGGCGGCGGTATCGCCGTCGACGAGGACGGCACGCATCGGATCTGGTTCGACGTCGAGCTGGGCGGTCAGTAGACGAGCGCCTGGTCCATCTCGCTCTGCCAGTAGGTGACGAAGCCGTTGTCGTCCCAGTAGGTGCCGGCGGGCAGGGTCAGTTCGACCGGGGAGCCGTTGAGCGGCGCGTCGGCGCGGTCGGCGAAGGTGACGCCGAGGTGCTTGCTCGGGTACGGCTTCTGGCCGTTCGGCTCGCCCGTCAGGCCGATCGCGGCGTACGCGGACTGGCCCGGGCCCAGCGCCACGACCGCCTGCGGCTTGCTGTCGTCCAGCACCCGGAACACCGCCTGCGCGCCGTCGAAGCGGAGCATCGGCGCGTGGTACGCGTAGCAGGGGCGGTCGCCCGTATTGGTGACCGTGAGCAGCAGGTGGTTGATCGGGCGGCTCACCTTGGTGACGGTGACCTTCGTGTTCGCGCCGGTGCAGGTGACCGGGGACTTGGGCTTCGGCTTGGGCTGCGGCTTGGACGCGGGCTTCGCGGCGGACTCCGCGGGCTTGTCGGCGGGCTTGTCGGCCGGCTCGGCGGTGTCGGCGGCCGGTTCGGTGTCCGTGGCGGCCGTCGAGTCCTTCTCCGGCGTGGCCGACGGCGAGTCGCCCGTGGCCTGGACGGACGCCGCCGGCTTCTTCGCGTCGGTGCCGTCGTCCCCGCCGCACGCCGTGAGCGAGAGTGCGGCGAGCACGGCGGTCGCCGCGAGGACGGTGGTGCGGATGCGGTTGCTGCGCATGGTGGTACTCCCCGTATGTGTGTTCGGTCGTGAAGTGTGTTCGGTCGTGAGGTGTTTCGGTCGTGCCGGCGTGGTCAGTTCCGGCAGATCAGGAGCAGGACGATCGCGGTCGTCACGATCACCACCCCGATCGCCAGCGCATCGGCAAGCTCGACGCGGAAGAGGGTTCGCACTGGTCGGCCCCCGTGGTCGTTGCGGTGTGGTCCGAGCTTGTGGCACGACGGATTCCGGCCGCAACGCCCGACACACCATTGGGGATGCTGGAATGCCTGCGCGTACTGTGACCTGGGCAGATTCCACGTCCCTGGAACGGTGATCCGGGACGGACCAGGAGGGGGAACGCCGCGATGGCGACGCCGGAGGCCGAGGAACTAGCGGGCCTGCTGAAGAAACTGAAGGACCGTTCGGGGCGCAGTTACGGGGTGCTGGCGGGCCGGTTGCACGTCAGCACGTCGACGCTCCACCGGTACTGCAACGGGGACGCCGTCCCGGGCGAGTTCGCGCCCGTGGAGCGGTTCGCCCGCCTCTGCGGGGCGACCGCCGACGAGCTGGTGGAGGTCCACCGCCGGTGGATCCTCGCGGACGCGGCGCGGGGGCGGGGGAAGGCGGAAGCGGCGGTTCCGGCGGAGGCCGTGAAGCCCGTGCCCGTGGAGCCGGAGGTCGTGCCGGAGCCGGAGGCCGTGAAGCCCGCACCGATGCCCGAGCCCGTGGGCCCCGAGCCCGTACGCGAAGACCCCGCCGCCTCCCGTTGGCGCCGGGCCTCCGCCCGTACGCGCGTGCTCCTCGCCGCCGCAGCCGTCGTCGCGCTCACCGTGCCCACCGCCGTGGTCATCGGTCAGCTCAAGCAGACCGGTTCGGACGCGGCCGCAGGCGCCCCGAGTGCGGGCGGCACGACGGCGGGGAAGGGCGCCGACGCCGTCTCCGCGTCCCCGTACAGCCCCTCGCCCTCGGTCAGCGCGTCGAAACGGCCCAGTCCCTCCGCGAGCGCGGGCTCGGCCAGCCCCTCCGCACGCACGTCGCCGTCCGCCTCGCGCACCACCGGCGCGCCGGGGGGCCGGACCGGGCGGCCGCCCACGGTGACCATCAGCTCGTACAACTGGGAGGAGCCCTGCGGGCAGTTCTACCTGGTGGGCCAGGACCCGGCGACCGTGCCGCCCCCGCCGCCGCCCAACAGCACCCGGGGCTGGGCGCGGGCACTCGGCGGGGTGGACGGCGGCTCCATGAAGCTGGAGCTGACCGTGCAGGGCACCTCCGCGCAGGCCGTCGTCCTGACCGGGCTCCGGGTGAAGGTGCTGAGCCAGCGGGCGCCCGTGCAGCAGCCGGCGTTCTCGATGGGCGACGGCTGCGGCAGCGGCATCGAGCCCCAGTCCTTCAAGGTGGACCTGGACGACAGCCGCCCGGCGCTCCAGCCGGTCGCCGGGAAGCAGGGCGACGAGACCGTGCCCGCCAAGGACTTCCCGTTCCGGGTGTCGTCCAGCGATGTGGAGGTCTTCGACCTCGACGCGCACGTGGAGGGCCACGACGTCAGCTGGTACCTGGAGCTGGAGTGGTCCAGCGGCGGCCGCACGGGCACCCTGCGCGTGGACGACGGCGGCAAGCCGTTCCGTACGAGCAGCATCGCGGGGCGCCCGGAGTACTACTACCGCTACGACACGTCGGTCTGGGAAAAGCGCTGAGCGGCACGCGGCCCTTCCCGGGTCGCGTGCCGCTCAGACGGATCAGGCGCGCTTGCGGCGGCGGGCCATGACCACGAGGCCCGCACCGGCGGCGACGACCACGGCGCCTCCGACGGTGAGCGGGACCATGTTGCTGCTCCCGGTCGTCGCCAGGTCGCCCTCGGGCTGCGAGGGGCCGGCGGACGGGGCCGGGGCGCCCGGGGTCGTCGTGCCCGACGGGGTGCCGGACGGCGTCGCGGTGCCGGACGGGGTGGCCGAGGGCGACGGGGTGGTGGTCGCCGGGGACGTCGTGGAGGGCGTGCCGCTCGGCGTCGTGCTGGGCTTCGGGGTGCCGGGCACCTCGGGCAGGCAGCCGGTGAACGGGAAGTGGTGCGTCTCCGCGCCGCCCGAGCCGTGCAGCGAGGCCACCCAGACCGAGCCGTTGACCGGGGCGGCGTTGCCCAGCTCCAGGTGCGCGTACGGGGCGAGCACGCTGCCCGGCCAGGCCGCCTGGCTGTTCTTGACGACCTTCGTGGCGTTCGGGAAGTTCCACAGCAGCTTGGCGCGGATCGCGCCGTCCTGCGCGCTCTGCGACTTGTCGTCCAGGACGAAGTCCTGACCGCCCGACAGGAAGAAGCCCGTCGTGCCGGCCGTCGCCATGTCGTACGTCTGGCCGGTGACGTTGATGATCGTCGTCGCCCCGGTCGGGACCTTGACGAAGACCTCCTTCGCCTTCTCCAGCTGCGACGCCTCGACCGAGAACACGTTCCGGCCGGTGTCCGTGCCGGTCAGCGTCAGCCGGTTGCCGTCGAGACTCACGGTGGCGCCGGAGGCCGCCGACTCCTTGGCCAGCGCGTCCGAGTACGACCGGAGCTTCGCGAACTCGCCGTCGAAGTCGATCAGACCGGCCTTCTTGCTGAAGGTGCCGTTGTGCAGGTCGACGGCCCGGCCCTCGACCGTGCCGCCGACGACGGCGTTGCCCTTCATCACCACGGTGGCCGAACCGCCGTTGAGCAGGTCGCCGCGCACGACGAGCGAGGCCCGGCCCGGCAACGCGTCCACCTGAGCGGCCGTCAGCTCGTTGCCGACGCTGAACCCGCCCTTGAAGTCGGCGTTCCCCCCAACCGCCACGGCGCCTTCCGCGTCGGGGGAGTGGACGTCGTCCCCGAGGACGAACTCGCCGTACTTACCGGCGATCCCGAAGGCGTCGGTGGTGCAGTCCGCCGAGGCGGGGGCGGCCTGGACGGCCGGAGCGACGGTGAGCCCGAGAACGAGGGCACCGCCGAGCGCCGCGAGGGCGGCGGAGGTCGGTATGCGCATGGTGCGGTGGTCTCCTGCGGAGCAGTTATGAAGGTTCTGTGGCGACTCCGGCCATGATTCTCATACTTGGGGAAATTGGTCAAGACCAATGAGGGAACCGGCCCCCTTGGTTACGGAGCTCGGCGCCCCACGTGCCCGGTGAAAGCCGCTCAGTTGGTGGGCGCGACGGTGAGCATGGGGCCGTCCGGGTTCTTGGGGTCGCGCACGTGCACGGCGGCGGTGTGCGCCGCGACCTCGACGCACTCGCCGCCTCGCCGCATCGCCCCGTACGGGTGACCGGTGGGCGAACGGGCGTACGGCGTGTGGGGCGCGTCGCGGGGAAGATGGTCTCTGGCCCGGGAGCCACCGACACCTTCGAGGAGCGACGACATGACCAGCGGCACCGACGACAGACCCGAACTGCGGCCGGAGGAGCCCGTCACGCACGAGGACGCGGTCCTCGTGGAGCGCGCCCACCGGCTCAGGCGGCGGCTGGAACGGCTCATCGGGATCGCCGCCACCGAGGGGAACGAGCTCGTCCCGTTTCGTAACGGGGACGCGATCTTCGCCGCGATGCTGGCCGGCATCCGGGCCGCCGAGCACACCGTGGACATGATGACGTTCGTCTACTGGCGCGGCGACATCGCGCGGGAGTTCGCGGCCACACTGGCCGAGCGGGCGCGGGCCGGGGTGCGGGTGCGGCTGCTGCTCGACGGGTTCGGCAGCAGGCTCATAGAGAAGGACCAGCTGCGGGCCATGGAGGACGCGGGCGTCCAGGTCGCGTGGTTCCGCAAGCCGCTCTACCTCTCGCCCCTGAAGCAGAACCACCGCTGCCACCGCAAGGTCCTCGTGGTGGACGAGGAGACCGCGTTCACCGGCGGCGTCGGGATAGCCGAGGAGTGGTGCGGCGACGCGCGGAACGAGAACGAGTGGCGGGACACGCACGTCCGCGTACGCGGCCCGGCCGTCGACGGGCTCGCCGCGGCCTTCGCGCAGAACTGGGCCGAGTGCCACGACGAACTCTTCGACGCGCGCGACCGGTTCCGGAACATCCCGCCGCAGGGCGACGCCGTGGTGCAGGTGGTGCGGGGCTCGGCCAGCGTGGGCTGGCAGGACATGCAGACCCTGCTCCGGGTCGTCCTGGAGACCGCCGAGGAACGCGTCAGGATCGCCACCGCCTACTTCGCCCCGGACGCCTTCTTCGTGGAGCTGATGTGCGCGGCGGCGCGGCGCGGGGTCGAGGTCGAGATCCTGCTGCCGGGCCCGCACACGGACAAGCGGGTCTGCCAGCTCGCCGGGCAGCTGTACTACGAGCGGCTGACGGCGTGCGGCGTGAAGATTTACCACTACCAGCCGACGATGATGCACGCCAAGGTCCTCACCGTCGACCGGGTCGCCGCGCTGATCGGGTCCACGAACATCAACCGCCGCTCCCTGGACCACGACGAGGAGGTCATGCTCGCCGTGATGGACCGGGACCTCACCGCGACGCTCGACGCCCACTTCTCGGAGGACCTGGAGGTGAGCGAGCGCATCGAGGGCCGGAGGTGGCGGCGCAGGCCTGTCGTGCAACGGCTCCGCGAGGCGTCGGTGCGGCCGCTGCGCCGCTTCCTGTGAGCGTGGCGCGTCAGCGCGCCATCGCCACGACGATGAGCTTTCCCCGGGGTGGGTGGCGGCGGACGTCGACCCTCTTGGCCAGCCGCAGGACCAGGGGCCAGCCGAAGCCGCCCGTACCCCCGCGAAGATCGGGTGTCCGTTGCTGTGGCAGGTCGGGACTGGGGTCGCCGACCTGCACGTACAGCGTGTCCTTGTCCGCTCCGAAGGCCAGCGCGGTCACCGCGCCGGCGTGCCGGAGCGCGTTCGTCACCAGTTCGGACACCAGGAGCAGCAGGTCCTGGAGGGTCGTCACCGCCGGCCGTGGGTCGAGTGTCTCCAGGAACGCCTTGGCCGCCGCCCGCGCGTCGGCCGCCTTGGACGGCGGGGGCTCGGTCACCGCCATCGGGTGCGGTGAGGGAGACACCGCCCTTGAGTCGAGGTCAGTCATTTTCTCCCCCGGAGAAATGATCGTCGAACGGTCTGGACCCTTCTCCTTCCCTCAGGACCCAGGCGTATCCGGCTTTTCTTCAGTACGCGCGGCCGGGGACTGAACACCGCCATTCGCGGGCAGACGGGGCATGGACATTCCGGCCCGGCAGGGCGCCGGGAAGAGGCCGTGGCCGAAGGGAACAGCAGATGACCGACTCCGCCGACCCCGTCCGGGACGCACTCGCGTTCGTCACCCAGCCGGTGCCCGACCTACAGCTCCAGATGCTGCTGCGGCTGCTCGACCGCGAGCCCCGGTCCGGCCTGCCGCTGACGCTGGCCGTACCCGCCGGGGTGCTGCACGGCGAGGTGATCGGCCACGAGTCGTGGAAGGCGGAATGGGCGCGGAGCCTGCGCCAGGTGGAGGGCGAAGGAGCGAACCTCCTGGCGGAGTTCCCCGAGACGGTGGACCAGGGGGTCAAGGAGGCGCAGGCGGACGAGGACGTCCCCTTCCTGCCCCGGTGGATCCACCTGCGGGACGCGACCCTCATCTGCGGCGGCGCGGCTCCGCTGCGGCTCCCGCTGTGGCGCGGCCGGCTGTCCGACATCTCGGGGTGGACGCTGGGACGGCCCGAGTAGGCGGTGCGGGCGGTGACGCCGCAGAGGACCAGCCGTTCTCGACCACCTCGGCCGGACTGTCCTGCCGGGTTCCGGGACCTCGGCGTCCTCGACCAGGTCCGCGGCCGGAGCGTGGAAAGGAGGGGATCGACCGAGGCCATGAGCCGGCTGCCGTTCCGGTGGAGGACAAAGGACCGGTCCCGTCCTCCACGGGGCGTAAAGCCGTTTTCGTACTGCGGCCCGCACCTGGGAGAATGGTCGGTGCCCCTACGAGTCCTACACGAGAGAAGGACGTGCCGACCGTGGCTCAGAGTCAGAGCAGCACCGAGACCGACTGGGTCTCCCGCTTCGCGGACGAGGTCATCGCCGAATCGGAGCGTCGTGCGCCTGGCAAACCGGTCGTCGTCGCCTCCGGCCTCTCCCCGTCGGGCCCGATCCACCTGGGCAACCTCCGCGAGGTCATGACCCCGCACCTGGTCGCCGACGAGATCCGCCGCCGCGGGTACACCGTGCGCCACCTGATCTCCTGGGACGACTACGACCGCTACCGCAAGGTGCCGAACGGCGTCCCCGGCATCGACGCGTCCTGGGCCGAGCACATCGGCAAGCCGCTGACCTCGGTGCCCGCCCCGGCCGGGTCCGCGTACCCGAACTGGGCCGAGCACTTCAAGGCGGCCATGACCGCGGCCCTGGACGAGCTGGGCGTCGAGTACGACCCCATCAGCCAGACGGAGCAGTACCTCGCGGGCACGTACCGCGAGCAGATCCTGCACGCCATGCGCCACCGCGCGGACATCGACGCCATCCTCGACCGCTACCGCACCAAGAAGGACCCCGCGGCCGGCGGCAAGGGCGGCAAGAAGCCGCAGCAGAAGAAGGTGGACGAAGCCGAGCTGGAGGCCGAGGCCGGGTCCGGCGCGGCCAGTGAGGACGACGGCAGCGGCGGCTCCGCCGGCTACTTCCCGTACAAGCCCTACTGCGGCAACTGCGAGAAGGACCTCACCACCGTCACCTCGTACGACGACGACACCACCGAGCTGAACTACACCTGCACCGCCTGCGGCTTCGCCGAGACCGTCCGGCTCAGCGAGTTCAACCGGGGCAAGCTGGTCTGGAAGGTCGACTGGCCCATGCGCTGGGCCTACGAGGGCGTGATCTTCGAGCCCAGCGGCGTCGACCACTCCTCACCCGGCTCCTCGTTCGTCGTCGGCGGCCAGATCGTCCGCGAGATCTTCGACGGCGTCCAGCCCATCGGGCCCATGTACGCCTTCGTCGGGATCTCCGGCATGGCCAAGATGTCCTCCAGCAAGGGCGGCGTGCCCACCCCGGCCGACGCCCTGAAGATCATGGAGGCCCCGCTGCTGCGCTGGCTCTACGCCCGCCGCAGGCCCAACCAGTCCTTCAAGATCGCCTTCGACCAGGAGATCCAGCGGCTCTACGACGAGTGGGACTCGCTGGCCCGCAAGGTCGCCGAGGGCACGGTCCTCCCGGCCGACGCCGCCGCGTACAGCCGCGCGATCGGCACGGCCGCCGGAGAGCTGCCGAGCACGCCGCGCCCGCTGCCGTACCGCACGCTCGCCTCGGTCGCCGACATCACCGCCGGCGCCGAGGACCAGACGCTGCGCATCCTCAGCGAGCTGGACCCGGCGAACCCGCTCACCTCGCTCGACGAGGCCCGCCCGCGCCTCGACCGCGCCGAGAGCTGGATCACCACCCAGGTCCCGGCCGAGGCCCGCACCATCGTCCGCGACGAGCCCGACAAGAACCTCCTCGGCTCGCTCGACGACGAGGGCCGCGAGTCGCTGCGCCTGCTCCTGGAGGGCCTGGACACGCACTGGTCCCTGGACGGCCTGACCACGCTCGTCTACGGCGTGCCGAAGGTCCTCGCCGGCCTTGAGCCCGACGCCAAGCCGACGCCCGAGCTGAAGACCGCCCAGCGGTCCTTCTTCGCCCTGCTCTACCGGCTGCTCGTCAGCCGCGACACGGGGCCGCGTCTGCCCACGCTGCTGCTCGCGGTGGGGGCGGACCGGGTGCGCAGGCTCCTGGGCGCGTAGTACGGATGCGTCGAGGGGCCGTCTCCCGGGTGGGAGGCGGCCCCTCGTGCGTGACGCGTACGCGCCTACGCGATGTGGTCGGCTTCCAGCTCCGCGTGGTAGCGCTGCTTGAAGGCCGGCATCAGCTGCCGGATCAGCGCCTCGCTGCGCGGGTGGCGGACGTTGTGCCCGTCCGACAGGTGTATGTCGAGCACCGCGATGCTCGGGTAGTCGTTGTGCTCCGCGACGAACGCCGAGAACACCTCGTACGCGATCTCGGCGAACTCCTCGTCCGCCTGCGCCCACTGCTGCGCGGGCTCCTGTACGGGTTCGGGCACCGGTTCCGGTACGGACAGCTGCTCCGGCTGCCCGCCGGGGGCGGTGCTGCCGACCGTGCCCACGTTGCCCAGCGGGCGGGTGCGGCCCCCCGGGCCCGAGGGGACCTGGTGCGGGACGGGGACCTCGACCTCGAAGTCCGGGTCGTACGTGCCCTCGTAGACCTTGGCGGTCGCCTGAGCCGGGAACCACGGGTTGTCGTCGGCGGCGGGCTGCGCGGGGACCTCGGGCTGCTGCTGCCACTCGTCCGGGGACGCCGTTCCCGGCAGTTCCGGGTGCTGCTGGGCCGTCTCCACCGCGGGGGCGGCCGCGGGCACCGGTTCCGGCGTCGGGCCCGGGGCCGGGGGCAGGAGGGCCGGTTCGATGCCGGCGGCGGCCAGGCCGGCCGGGCCGGTCTCGGCGAGCGGGACGCCGTACTTCGCGAGGCGCAGGGGCATCAGGGACTCGACGGGTGCCTTGCGCCGCCAGGCGCGCCCGTAGCGGGCCTGGAGGCGGGCCTGGTAGATGAGCCGGTCCTGCTCCAGCTTGATGACCTGCTCGTAGCTGCGGAGCTCCCACAGCTTCATCCGGCGCCAGAGCCGGAAGGTGGGGACCGGCGAGAGCAGCCACCGGGTGAGGCGGACGCCCTCCATGTGCTTGTCGGCCGTGATGTCCGCGATCCGGCCCACCGCGTGGCGGGCGGCCTCGACGGCGACGACGAAGAGGACGGGGATGACCGCGTGCATGCCGACACCGAGCGGGTCGGGCCAGGCGGCGGCGCCGTTGAACGCGATCGTCGCGGCCGTCAGCAGCCAGGCCGTCTGGCGCAGCAGCGGGAACGGGATGCGCAGCCAGGTGAGCAGCAGGTCCAGGGCCAGCAGGACGCAGATGCCCGCGTCGATGCCGATCGGGAAGACCAGCGAGAAGTCGCCGAACCCCTTGCTCAGGGCCAGCTCGCGCACCGCCGCGTACGAACCGGCGAAGCCGATCGCGGCGATCAGCACCGCGCCGGCCACGACCAGACCGATCAGCACCCGATGCGTGCGCGTCAGCTGCATCGCAGCCACCCCCCATCCCCTCCCTTTTCCCTTGTCCTCGTCGCCGGTGGCGTGTTTCCGGCGGGCACAGCCTGGCACATGTGTGCGAGAGGTGTCGCGGGGGGAGGGGGCGGGGCGGCCGCGGGCGTCAGTCCGAGGACTTCGACTTGGCCGACGAACTGGGCTTCTTGGACGGCTTCTTGGAGGACGTGTCGGACGCCTTGTCAGCCCCCTCGTCCGTCGCCTTGCCGGTCGCCTTGTCGCTCGCCTTCGGGGACGCGTCGGTCTTCGCGTTCGCGTCGGCGACGGCCGCGACCGCGTCCTTGACGGCCATCGTGGCGCCCTTCAGGACGGACTCGGCGGACGGCGTCTTCGCACCGGCGTAACCCGCGCCGTTGTAGTTGACGACCACGACGACGTTGCCCGTACGGGCGACGATCGTGGTGAACCGGAAGTCCTCGTCCGTCTTGGACTGGTCGTACGTGATCTTCGTCGCCTGGTCGCCGACGCCGCTGACGGACCCGGTCGCGATGTTCTTCGCGCCGTCGGTCGCCTCGGTCTTCTTGACCTGCTTGTCGAACTCCTCGCCCGCGCGGGCGGCCCCGCTGCCCAGCGTCTGGTCGGAGGCGAAGCGGGTGAAGCCGACGTCCAGCCAGCGGTACTGGGAGCCCTTGACGCCCTTGTCGGCCAGCCCGTTCCAGGAGCAGCTGCCGCGGACGGACGCGTCACTGGACTTGCCGCGGGTGCCGTTCTTGCTCTTGGCCGAGGGGACCAGGGACTTCACGGTCTTCGCCTCGACGGAAGAGCAGGCGTCGGGCAGCTCGGCGAACTTCGCCGCCTCGACGGCCGGTTCCGACTTCGTCGCCTCCGGCGAGGCGGAAGCGGAGGAGTCCGCCTCCTTCTTGTCGCCGGAGTCCGACGAGCAGCCGGCGACGACGAGCATCACCGGGACGGCGGCGCAGGCGAGTATGCGGGTGAGTCGCGGGGCTGATCGGTGCATGGTTCCTTCACTCGGATGGCGCGGCGGTCGGGGGACGGTGGTGCGGCGGTAGCGGTGCGGAGACAGGCTGCGGCGATCGGCCGCCGGTGGCTCCGGAGGGCCACGGTACGACGGACGGCGACCGGATGCCGCCTTCGCCGGTGGGCGCGGGGAGCGGTGCCCGGGCGGCCCGGGCGGCGTCACTCGTTGAACGAATCGACCAGCTGACGGGCCAGTGCCTGCGCCTTCTCCTGGAGTTCCTTGCTGTCGGGGACCTCGGTGGGCATGGCCGGCTGGGCGGTGTACTCGACGGTCACGATGACGTTGGATGTGCGGAACACCACGCTCACGGTGCGGTGGCGGGCGGGGGAGCCGGCCCGGCTGAGCGCGTCGTCCAGGAACGCGCTGTCGCCCAATTTGTCCAGCAGCCGGGGCTGGAGGCTGTCGGCGGGGCTGCCGGAGGTGGTGCCGTCGGTGTCGCCGGTCGCGCCCTTGTCGTCCGCGCCGGCGTCCTCCGTACCGGTGTCCGCTTCGTCCGTGCCGTCCGGGTCGCCGGAGCCGGACGGGGAGGCGTCGGGGCTCTCCGGCGGCAGGCCGGTGTCGGGCAGGTCGGCGGCGGTCTCCTTCTTCGCGTACACCTCGCGGGCCCGGTCGTCGTCGCTCACGGCGGTGTCGTAGGAGACGACGCGCTCGAAGTCCAGGTGGATGCTGCGGGTGCCCTCGGGGACGTCGGACTTCCAGCGGCAGCCGATCCGCCGGTCGGTGTCGTACGTGACCGTGGCGGCGCCCTCGAACACCTTGTCCTGCTGGGCCTCCGGCATGTCGGCGGTGCCCGGCAGGAGGTCCTTGAGGGTGGCGCGCGGGATGGCGCGGCAGGCGTCGGGGAGGGTGCGGTACTTGCCCGGGGGTGCGGAGGAGGGGGCCACGATGCCCGGCTTGTCGTCGGGGGCGGAATCACTGGCTCCGCTGTCACTGGTGCAGCCGGCGGCGAGCGCTGCGATGAGCACGGCGCCGGTCGCGTACGCCATTCGTCGCACGGTCCTGGGCTCCCTTCGTGCGAAAAACGGTTGCCGCCCCATGGCGGCCGGTGGACACAATGTGTATCGCACGCGCCGCTGTGAACGCCGGTCGGCCGACTTATTTGCCGATCTTGGCGCCGGTTTTGCGCTTTCAGACTTTTCCGGGGGAATCGAGGGGTTATGTCGTATGTAGAGGTACCGGGTGCGAAGGTTCCCATCCGGATGTGGACCGACCCGGCGTCGGTCGAGGACGTGGCGATGCAGCAGCTGCGCAACGTCGCCACGCTGCCCTGGATCAAGGGCCTGGCCGTCATGCCCGACGTCCACTTCGGCAAGGGCGCCACGGTCGGCTCGGTGATCGCGATGCACGGCGCGGTCTGCCCGGCGGCGGTCGGCGTGGACATCGGCTGCGGCATGTCCGCGGTGAAGACCTCGCTGACCGCGAACGACCTCCCCGGTGACCTGTCCGGCCTGCGCTCGAAGATCGAGCAGGCCATCCCGGTCGGCCGCGGGATGCACGACGACCCGGTCGACCCGTCCGGCCTGTACGGCCTCGCGGCCGGGGGCTGGGACGACTTCTGGGCGCGGTTCGACGGGGTGGCCGAAGCGGTCAAATTCCGTCAGGAACGGGCTACGAAGCAGATGGGAACGCTCGGCGGGGGCAATCACCACATCGAGGTCTCGCTGGACGAGTCCGGCGCGGTGTGGCTCACGCTGCACTCCGGCTCGCGTGCCATCGGCAAGGAGCTGGCCGACTTCCACATCGGCCGGGCGCAGCAGCTGGCACACAACCAGGGCCTGGTCGACCGCGACCTGGCCGTCTTCCTCGCGGACACCGATCCGATGCGGGACTACCGCAACGACCTCTTCTGGGCGCAGGAGTACGCGAAGTACAACCGCGCGACCATGATGGCGCTCCTGAAGAACGTGATCCGCAGGGAGTTCAAGAAGGCGAAGGTGACCTTCGAGCAGGAGGTCAGCTGCCACCACAACTACGTCGCGGAAGAGCGCTACGAGGGCATGGACCTGCTGGTGACCCGCAAGGGCGCCATCCGGGCCGGTGCGGGGGAGCTGGGAATCATCCCGGGGTCCATGGGCACGGCCACGTACATCGTGAAGGGGCTCGGCAACGCGAAGGCGTTCAACTCGGCCTCGCACGGCGCCGGCCGCCGAATGAGCCGGAACGCGGCGAAGAAGCGTTTCTCGGCGCGCGACCTGGCGGCGCAGACGCAGGGCGTGGAGTGCCGCAAGGACTCGGGTGTCGTGGACGAGATCCCCGCCGCGTACAAGCCGATCGAGCAGGTCATGGAGCAGCAGAGGGATCTGGTGGAGGTCGTCGCCAAGGTCAAGCAGGTCATCTGCGTGAAGGGCTGAAGGCGGGCGGGCCCGGAGCCGGCCCGCCTTCGCCCACCGGGTCAGCCTTGGATCTGCCCCGATCTCAGCCGCCACAGCCGGACCGAACAGCTGGCAGTGGTGCGGTCGAGTTCCACGGCTGCGGCCGCTGCGTCGCCCGATCGCAGGAGCAGTTCGTCCTCCCAGGGCTTCCAGCGCCGGTTCTTCGCCCGGGGCTTGAGTCCCGGCGGGCGCTGCCAGGTGGCGAGAGACGTGGCGGACGCCTGTTTGCGAGGCAGCGCGAGGCATCCCGGATAGTAGAAGTGCTCGGCCAGCGATACCGCGGCCTCCATCGTGTACAGGATGTTGTAGACGTCGTCCCGGCCGTTCCGCGCGATCGAGCGCCGGGTGCCGGTGACCTTCTTCGCGTAGAAGCAGAGGTACGCGCCCACGGCCGTGCTGGCCGTGGTGAGCGACAGGAACGGGAAGCCCTGGCCGGTGTAGCCCACCGATCCGTCGGCGTCGATCACACCCCGGAGGTAGTCGCGTGGGGAGAAATCCACGCGAGGCGGCTTGATGCGCCGCGACTTGCTGCCGTACGGAAGGCCCAGTTCGTTCATCACAGTCCGGGCTTCGAGTGAACAGAGGGTCCAGGTCGCCGAGTGGTGGCTGCTGGAGAAGTTGGTGGCCCGGACGCGCTCCCTGATGCTGGAGTTGTACGGGGTGAGCCGCTGGAACTCACGCAGGATGGCGATGTCCCGCACGTTGATTTCGACGGTGAGGCGGCCTTTTCTGCCTGCCCCGGCAGCCAGGTGACCATCGGCTTGGACGAAGCCGAACATGTAGCTGTACTCGGGATCGGTGAGATCCATGAATCCGCCCGTGCGGGGCGCAGGAAGGCCGGTGTCGAAAAGCGTGAGGGCGTTAGGGTCGTGCTCGGCCACGGGAAGCTCCACTTCCTTGGTGGTCAGGCTCTCGGCCGGGCCGCAATCCCGGGCCGAGAGCCGCTCTGTATGAAGTTGTGCCGACCGTATGCGGGTGACCTGCGCTGTTTCCGGCGATCGGGGAGCTTTCCCTCGGACGGGTGATGGGCCTCGGACAGGTCAGTCGGTGCGGTGCACCTTCGAGTTGGATGCCTGGGCCCGGGGGCGGACCACCAGGAGGTCGATGTTGACGTGGCTGGGGCGGGTGACCGCCCAGTTGATCGTGTCGGCCACGTCGTCGGCGGTGAGGGGGGCCTCGACGCCCGCGTAGACCTTGGCGGCCTTGTCCGTGTCGCCGCGGAAGCGGGTGGTCGCGAACTCCTCGGTCTTGACCATGCCCGGGGCGATCTCGATGACGCGGACCGGGGTGCCGACGATCTCCAGGCGCAGGGTCTCGGCCAGGACGTGTTCGCCGTGCTTGGCGGCCACGTAGCCGCCGCCGCCCTCGTAGGTGGAGAGGCCGGCCGTCGACGAGAGGATGACCACCGTGCCGTCGCCGCTCGCGGTGAGGGCCGGCAGGAGGGCCTGGGTCACGTTGAGCGTGCCGATGACGTTCGTCTCGTACATCTGGCGCCAGTCCTGCGGGTCGCCCGTGGCGACCGGATCGGCGCCCAGCGCGCCGCCCGCGTTGTTCACCAGGACCGCCAGGGAGCGGAAGGCGGTGGCGAACTCGTCCACCGCCGCGCGGTCGGTGACGTCCAGCGCGTAGGCCGTCGCCTGGTGCCCGGCCTCGGTGATCTCGGCGGCCAGGGCCTCGATGCGGTCCTTGCGGCGGGCGGTGAGCACGACGCGGTAGCCGGAGGCCGCCAACTGCCGGGCGGTCGCGGCGCCGATGCCGCTGCTCGCTCCGGTGATGACGGCGATGGGGGTTGCGGCCATGGTCGGGCTCTCCTCGGACGGCTGAACGGTACGGTCGAACGGGGCCAGGATAGGCCGGTCGGACCGGGGTCAGTGGTTGCGGGGGGCGTACATGATCACGGCCATCCCGGCCAGGCAGACCAGCGCGCCGGTCACGTCCCAGCGGTCCGGCCGGTAGCCGTCGGCGGCCATGCCCCAGGCGATCGAGCCCGCCACGAAGACCCCGCCGTACGCCGCGAGCACCCGCCCGAACTCGCCGTCCGGCTGGAGGGTCGCCACGAAGCCGTACGTGCCCAGCGCGATGATCCCCGCGCCGATCCAGGCCCATCCCCGGTGTTCGCGCACGCCCTGCCAGACGAGCCAGGCGCCGCCGATCTCGAAGAGCGCGGCGAGGACGAACAGGGCGATGGAGCGGAGCACGGACATGGGAGCAGGGTGCCACGGGGACCCGTACGTGTTCCGAGTGCCGGTCACCGCCGCGCGGTGGTGACCGCAATGTCCGGTCCGGACTGCCGCCTTCCGCTCCGTACACTCTCCGCATGCCGCCGAAGCAGTCCCCCCGCCGCAGCACCCTGCTGGCCGAGATGTCCGTCGTGTCGCGGCGCTACATGGCCGCGTACGCGCTGTTCAACCAGGCCGTCGCCGACCGGCTGGGGCTGCACCCGACCGACCTCCAGTGCCTGAACCTGCTCGGCCTGGAGGCGGCACCCGTCACCACGGGCCGCGTCGCCGAGCTGACCGGGCTCACCACCGGCTCGGCGACCCGGCTGGTGGACCGGCTCGTGCGGGCGGGTTACGTGACCCGGGCGCGGGACACCGCGGACCGGCGGCGGGTGCTCGTCGCGGCCGTGCCCGAGCGCATGGCGGAGTTCGGTGCGGTGTGGAAGCGGCTGAACGGCGGCTGGGACGCGCTGTTCGACGCGTACGACGACGACGAGGTCGCCCTGCTCCTCGGCCATATGCGGCGGACGGTGGAGCTGAGCACGACGCAGATCGCGCGGCTGCGGGAGGGCGACGCCTGAGCGGGCGCCGCTCTCAGCCCGCCACCGGGCCGAAGTCGCGGACGGCTTCCGCGACGATCGCCTCCAGGCGGGCGTGGTGCGCGCCCCGCCAGTAGACCCGCCCGCAGACCACGCACTGCGCGAACACGTCGTACGTACGGCGCGTCCCGTGTTCCAGGTGCGGGCCCACCGTGTCCTTGTCGGCCGCCGTCAGAGGGCCGTTGCAGGCGGTGCACCGGGTCCACGGGGCGAGCGCCGGGGCGAACCGCTCCAGGACGTCCCGCAGCTGCTCGTCCGGCCGGTCGCTGTAGACGTACGCCCCGGCCCAGAGCTCGCGGCGGTGCAGCAGCCCCCGGTCCCGGGAGAGCAGGACGCGCCGCTCCTTCGCGGAGAGCGCGGCCAGGCCCGGGTCGCCGATGTCCTCGCTCTCGTACGCGGCGTCGACGCCGAGCAGCCGCAGCCGCCGGGCGAGGGTCCCGAGGTGGACGTCGAGCAGGAAGCGCAGGGGCGCCCCCGGCACCGGCTGCGGGCGGGGGACCGGGTGGACCTCGACCAGCTCCCCGGCGGCCGGGATGTGCGAGGCGGGGACCGGGCGGCCGTCGACGAGGAGTGCGCCGGCCTCGGTGAGCGGGATGCCCAGGGACTCCACGACATGGCCGAGCGTGGACGAGCCGTCGGTGGTCACCGCGGTCCGTCCCTGCCGGCGCCCGTGGGCCACGAAGAGCCTGAGCTCGGGGGCGACTTCGAGGTGGATCTCCGGTCCGTTCACCCGGTCAGGATGCCATCGGGGGTCCCGCGACGCCCACGGATTTCAGGGCCGGAAGGCGGCGGCGTGCTCGGCGGCCCAGGTGGCGAAGGTGCGGGCCGGGTGACCGGTCAGCTTCTCCACCCCGTCGGCCACCTCGGCGGGCGTGCCGTCGGTGGCCGCCCAGTAGGCGAGCAGCCCGTCGGCGACCTCGGCCGGCATGAAGGACGCCGTGGCCTCCTTCCAGGCGGCCGGGCTGACCTCGTTGACGGCGGCCGGGGTG
Organism: Streptomyces sp. NPDC016469; assembly: GCF_040632905.1. Taxonomy (NCBI): domain Bacteria; kingdom Bacillati; phylum Actinomycetota; class Actinomycetes; order Kitasatosporales; family Streptomycetaceae; genus Streptomyces; species Streptomyces sp. NPDC016469. Next base: position 21,415 of record NZ_JBEYCQ010000036.1, on the reverse strand, counting down.
CCGGTGGCGTCGGCCAGGATGCGGACCTGCTCGGCGGCGCTGAGGGATTCGGGTCCGGTGAGGTGGTGGGCGGCGCCCTGGAGGGCCGGGTCGGTGAGTGCGGCGAGGGCGGCCTCGGCGAGGTCGGTCTCGTGGACGGGGCTGCCCTCGCTGCGGGGGTAGGGCAGGTCGACGGGGCGCCCGGAGCGGAAGGCCGCCGCCCACCCGTAGGCGTTGGTGGAGAAGGCGCCGGGGCGCAGCAGGGTCGTGGTGAGCGGTGAGGCGAGCAGCGCCTGCTCCACCGCGTGGTGCGAGGCGGCGATCGGGTTGGCCGTCGGGTCGGGGGCCAGGACCGAGCTGGAGGACAGCAGCACGATGTGGCGTACTCCGGCGGCCCGGGCGGCGGTGAGGAAGGCGTCGATGTGCGCGGGTTCCGCGTAGAGGAAGACGGAGTCGACGCCCTCCAGGGCGGCGGGGAACGTGCCGGGGTCGCCGAGGTCGCAGGTCACGGCGGGGACGCCGGGCGGCGGGGCCAGCTCGGCGGCGTTGCGCGAGGCGGCGCGGACGGGGCGGCCGCCCTGGTGCAGGAGGGCGGTGAGCGCGGCGCCGACGCGGCCGCGGCCTCCGGTGACGAGCGTGAGCATGGGGGCTCCTCGGGTCGAGTTCGAATGCGTTGCGCATAGGTTGCGCGACGCAGATGAATATCCAGGAGGCGGCAGTCTCCGTCAAACGAGTAACTCCGCCTCCGGCTTCACGCGCCCGCGCGCAGGTCCAGCCGCCAGTCGTTGGCGAGGAGCGGGTGGCCCGGCGGGTACTCGATCTCGCACGCGCCGAGCAGCGTGAAGCCGGTCGTGCGGCACACGCCGTTCGACGGGCCGTTCTCCACGGACGGATAGGCGTGCAGATAGCGGTGCTTGCCCGCGGCGCGCGCCGCGTCGGCCACCGCGCGCGTCGCGGCCGAGGCGATGCCCCGGCCCTGGAACTCCGGCAGGACCGTCCAGCCCGTCTCGTACACCTCCTGGTCCCGCCAGGGCCGCTCCCAGAAGCCGATGGAGCCCACGGCCTCCGCCCCACCGGCCAGGGCGACGCGGAACATCCGGCCCCGGCCCGTCCGGTCGGCGCTGAGCGCGACGTAACGCGCGTGGCGCGCCATCAGCTGCTCCTCTGTCTCGGGCCCGCCCAGATGGTCCATCAGCTCCGGCGCGTTGGCCCGGCGGAGCAGGTCCAGATCGCCGTCGGACCAGGGCTCGATGCGTACGGACGACGCCGCGGCGCGCTGCACAGAGGTCATGTCCGCACTGTAGGACGCGGCACTGACATTGAGGCTGATACTCAGGTTCCGGTGGCCGTGGCTCGGGCACTGACTGACGTCCTGCTGGGCTGTCCTCCCGCTGTTCAGCGGGGCCGTCAGCGGGCGCCCAGCGCCGTGGGCGGAACGCCCAGCGTCGCCGTGAAGTCCCTGACCAGGTGCGCCTGGTCGCTGTAGCCGAGGTCGGCGGCGAGGGCCGCCCAGTCCACGCCGGGGTCCGCCCCGGCGCGCTCCAGCGCCTCGTGGATGCGGTAGCGCAGGATGACCCACTTCGGGCCGACCCCCACGTACGCGGCGAACAGCCGTTGCAGGGAGCGCGCCGACACGCCCTCGGCGCGGGCGAGTCCGTCCACGCGCAGGACCGTGCGGTCGGTGCGCACCAGGTCCACCAGGTCCATCGCGAGATCGGCGCGCGGGTCGGGCTCGGGGCCGAGTGCCAGCAGGTACGCGTCGAGCGCGGCGACCCGGGCGTCCTCGTCCGCCGGGTCCAGGACGGCGGCGGGCGGTGCGGGCGGTACGAACACGTCGGCCGCCGGGAGCCGCCGGCCCGTCCACCGCGAGACGGGCGCCCCGGGCGCGAACGGCCGGAACCCGCCCGGCCGGAACTGCACCCCGCAGACCCGCCCGCGCCCCTCCAGCTTCTGCGTGAACAGCTCCAGGCCGATCCCCGCGACCTCGGCGTACCCCGCCTCCTCGTCGCCGCAGCCCGCGTACCGCTCGAAGACGAGGTTGACGCTCGGGTGCGGGACGAGATGCGAGGCGTACGGCTGCGCGAGGTCCCAGTCGATCAGCCAGTAGTGCTCCAGATACCGCCGCAGCGCGGGCGCGGGCTCGCGGCGCCGGAACTGTACGTGCGCGAACAGCTCGGGCGCGTCGACGATGCCCCGGGTGTCGCGCCGGGGACCTCCGTGACCGGCCACGACGGCAGATCCTACGAGCGCTCCCGGCCCTCGGCCAGTCGCGCGGCCTGCTGGGTGTACGGGGAGGGCGGCGCGGGATGTCTGCGCCGCCACCAGGTGCTCGCCACCGTGTAGAGGCCGCTGGCGAGGAGCAGCGCGGGGATGGACAGGGTCAGGAGTGTGTCGCCCATGGCAGCCTCCTTCGGAGGGCGGTGCCTCCTGCATCGGCAGGGCGGGCGGGCCGGCTGAAGATCATTCTTCGGCCATTGAATGGCCGGATACGGCCGGCCTACAGGTGTCCTTCGAGCACCTGAGCGCAGGCGGGCGCGCGGTCCGGCTCAGCCGCCGCTCACCACGTCCCGGACCGCCGCCAGGAAGTCCTCCGTACGCGGATGCGTGGGATGAACGGGACGCGCGAGGTAGACGGTCGCGGCGGGCGCGTCGGCCACTGGGACGAACCGGACGCCCGGGTGGCCGTGGCTCTCGGCCGTCCCCGCCGCGCCCAGACCGAACGCGCCCCCGGCGGCGATGAGGTTCAGCCACTCGTCCACATTGCCGACCTCGACCGTGCGGTCCGGGCGGTGCTCCGGCGGCCACAGGCCGGGCGAGGCGGTGCCGGTGTCCGGCCACAGGGCGAGGGGGAGGGCCTGGCGGGCGGTCAGTTCGGCCATCAGGACCCGGTCCCGGCCGGCGAGCGGGTGGTCGTCGGGCAGGGCGGCGACCCGGTCCTCGGTGTACAGCGCCTCGGTGCGGATGCGGGGGTCGGCGGGGACGGTACGGAGCACGGCGACATCGGTGTCCCCGGTGGCCAGCCCCGCCGTGCTGTTGTCCTGCCGGACCACGTCCAGCGGGATGTGCGGGTGCGCCCGGCGCCACGAGCGCAGCAGCGGCACGGTCTGCCGCCCGAGCACCGCGCAGGTGTAGCCGATGCGCAGGGGCCGGGAGACGGTACGGGCGTCGGCGAGGGCCGCGTCGAGATGGGCGAGGATCGCCCGCCCGTGCCCGAGCAGGGTCTTCCCGGCCGAGGTCAGCGTCAGGTGCCGGGGCGAGCGGTCGACCAGCCGGACGCCGACCCGGGACTCCAGCTGGGCCAGCGTGCGCGAGAGGGCGGGCTGCGTCATGTGCAGCCGGACCGCGGCCGCGGTGATGGTGCCCGCCTCGGCCACCGCGTCCAGCGCCCTGAGGTGGCGCAGCTCCACATCATCCATGCCTGAGGAGCATAGCCCCTGCGCAGACGGCATTTCCGCCCCGCTTTCGGGGTCCGTAGCGTCGGAGGTGCCGGGGCCCTCCCGGCCTCCCTGAACACACGATGGACGGACGGTGCGAGATGCGGATTCTCCTGGTCGGCGCGGCGGGCACGCTGGGCGGTGCGGTACGGAAGGCGCTGACGGCACGCGGTCACACGGTGATCGGGGCCGGCCGCTCGGGCGGTGATCTGGTGGCCGATGTGACCCGGCCGGACGAGGTCGCCCGGCTGTACGCGGAGGCCGGCCCGCTGGACGCGGTCGCGGTCACCGCGGGCGACGCGGTGTTCCGCCCGCTCGCCGATCTGACCGCCGACGACTTCGCGGCCACGTTCCGCGGCAAGGCCCTGAGCCAGCTCGACCTGGTCCGCCAGGGCGCGGCCCACCTGCCCCCGCACGGCTCGTTCACCCTGGTCAGCGGCATCCTGACCGAGGAGCCCATCGCGGCCGGCGCAGCCGCCTCCGCGGCGAACGGGGCGGTGGAGGCGTTCGTCCGGGCCGCCGCGATCGAGCTCCCGCCCCAGCGCGTCAACGCGGTCAGCCCCACGGTGGCCGAGGAGTCCCTGCCCGCCTACGGCCCCTTCTTCGCCGGCATCGAACCGGTCCCGGCGGCCCGCGTGGCCACGGCGTACGTCCGCTCGATCGAGGGCGCGCAGACGGGGCGGGTGTACCGGGTGTGGTAGCCGGGGGCGGCCCGAACCCCCTCCGTCAGGGCCACACCAGGCAGTACGCCTGGTGCCCCGCGTCGTGCAGCCGGTGGCTGAAGTCCTGCCACTCGTGGAGCAGCTGGTAGACGTTGAACGCGTCGCGCGGGCCGCCCCGGTCCGGCACCGTGGACCAGATGAAGGCGGCGGCGCCGACCGACTCCTCGCCGACGCCGCGCAGCGGGTCGACCACGGTCATGGGGAGCTTGACCACCGCGTAGTCGGGGTGCAGGACGACCAGTTCCAGCGGGGGGACCTTGTGCAGGGGTATGCCCTGGATACCGGTGAGGACCATCGCGGCCACCGTCTCCGGCTTGATCTTGGTGAACATGCCGCCCATACCGAGCTCGTCGCCGCCGAGCTCCTCGGGGCGCATGGAGATGGGCACGCGTGCCGCGGTGGCCCCGTCGGGAGCACCGAAATATTTGTAGGTCACCCCCACCCGGCCACCACTCCCGCTCCCGGCTCCGCCGCCTGTCCGCGCCTCACCGGCCTGTATGCCCTGCGTGTGCTCGGCCTCGCGCCGCCGGTGCCGGCCACGCCGGGCAGGCTCGGGCCCCGGGCCGTCGGTCCCTTCGCCCACTCCGCCACCGCGATGCATATCTCATCCACCCGACTACTCACTAGGAGGCACAGCCCCCGCCGTGCAACCCGATCATCGTGTCAGTGACCTCCCCCACGGGCGTGCGGTGAAACACCTGTCCGCAAAGACCGTCCGTGGCTCTGACACCATGGCATGTGTGAGCTTTCCCTATGACGCCCCAGTTTCGCAGACGCTTTTCGACCGCGCGTCCCTCGTGACGCCCGGCGGCGTGAACTCTCCTGTCCGAGCCTTCCGTGCCGTGGGCGGTACGCCCCGGTTCATGGTGTCCGGTTCCGGTCCGTACCTGACCGACGCCGACGGGCGGGAGTACGTCGACCTCGTGTGCTCGTGGGGGCCGATGATCCTCGGCCACTCCCACCCCGAGGTGATCGCCGCAGTCCAGGAGGCCGTCGCCCGCGGCACCTCGTTCGGTACGCCCGGCGAGGGCGAGGTGGCGCTCGCCGAGGAGATCGTCGCGCGCGTCGAGCCGGTCGAGCAGGTGCGGCTTGTGTCGTCGGGGACCGAGGCGACGATGTCCGCGATCCGCCTCGCCCGCGGGTTCACCGGCCGGGCCAAGATCGTGAAGTTCGCCGGCTGCTACCACGGCCACGTGGACGCCCTGCTCGCCTCGGCCGGGTCCGGCGTCGCGACGTTCGGGCTGCCGGACACCCCCGGGGTCACCGGTGCGCAGGCGGGCGACACGATCGTGCTGCCGTACAACGACCTGGACGCCGTGCGCGCCGCGTTCGCCGCGCGGCCGGGCGAGATCGCGTGCGTGATCACCGAGGCGTCGCCGGGCAACATGGGCGTCGTCCCGCCGCTGGACGGGTTCAACGCGGGGCTCAAGGAGCTGTGCGCCGCCAACGGGGCGCTGTACATCTCCGACGAGGTGATGACCGGATTCCGTACGTCGAAGGCCGGCTGGTACGGCGTCGACGGGGTCCGCCCGGACCTGATGACCTTCGGCAAGGTCATGGGCGGCGGCTTCCCGGCCGCGGCGTTCGGCGGGCGCGCCGACGTGATGGCGCACCTGGCCCCGGCCGGCCCGGTCTACCAGGCGGGCACGCTGTCCGGGAACCCGGTCGCCACCGCCGCCGGGCTCGCGCAGCTGCGGCTGCTGGACGACGCCGCGTACGCGAAGGTGAACGCGGTCTCCGCCGAGATCCGGGGTCTGGTGAGCGCCGCCCTGGACAAGGAGGGCGTCGCGCACACCGTCCAGGCGGCGAGCAACATGTTCTCCGTGTTCTTCACGGACGGGCCCGTCCGTGACTACGAGGACGCCAAGCGGCAGGACGCCTTCCGCTTCACCCCGTTCTTCCACTCGATGCTGGCGCAGGGGGTCTACCTCCCGCCGTCCGCGTTCGAGTCGTGGTTCGTGTCCACCGCCCACGACGCGCAGGCCGTCGAGCGCATCGCCGCCGCCCTGCCCGCCGCCGCCCGCGCCGCCTCGGAGGCCACCGCATGAGCGAGAAGAACCCCGACGACATCACCGTGGTCCACCTGATGCGCCACGGCGAGGTGCACAACCCGGAGGGCGTGCTGTACGGGCGCCGCCCCGGGTACCACCTCTCCGAGCTGGGCCGGCAGATGGCCGACCGGGTCGCCGAGCACCTGGAGAAGCGCGACATCACGTACGCCGTCGCCTCCCCGCTGGAGCGCGCCCAGGAGACCGCGACCCCGATCGCCAAGGCGCACGGCCTGGACCTCGCCACGGACGACCGGCTCATCGAGGCCGCCAACGTCTTCGAGGGCAAGACCTTCGGCGTGGGCGACGGCGCGCTGCGCAAGCCGGACAACTGGAAGCACCTCACGAACCCGTTCCGGCCGTCCTGGGGCGAGCCGTACATCGAGCAGGTGGTCCGCATGATGGGCGCGCTCGACGCGGCGCGGGACGCGGCCCGAGGGCACGAGGCGGTCTGCGTCAGCCACCAGCTGCCGATCTGGATCGTCCGCAGCTTCGTGGAGCGGCGGCGGCTCTGGCACGACCCGCGCAAGCGGCAGTGCACCCTCGCCTCGCTGACCACCTTCACGTACCGGGGCGACAAGATCGTCTCCGTCGGCTACTCGGAGCCGGCCCGCGACCTGGTCCCCGCGCACCTGCGGGCCGGGGCCAAGCCGGTGAAGGGCGCCTCGAAGGGGTTCGGCGCGTAGCGGCCCCGCGGGCTGAAGTTACGTACCTCTGTTCGGTCGGCGTCCGGGTCTGGTTTCGTAAAGAATTTTGTGCTATCCGGGGGAACCTCCGTGTGGCTCCTCCCATCTAAGCGATTGCCAGTTTGTATGGATTAAGGCAAAACGACCGCAGATGGGAAGCCGCATGCGTGAGATCAGCCGAAGGGGATTGCTCGGAGCCGGTCTCGGCGCCGCGGCCGCCGCCGGAATGGCGGGGTGCGGCGCCACCGGCTCCGCCGGCCCCGGCGCCGGAGACGGAAGCCCGAGCCCCGACAAGGGCGCCACCGGCGAGAAGGCGGCCGGCGGTACCTCGAAGGGCACCGGGCACAAGAAGGATGTCCGCGCGATCGGCGACGGTTCCACCGCCTATACCGGGAAGCAGCCGAAGCAGCCGCAGGCTCCCGTGCCCCTGGAACCCGGGCAGAAGCCGCCGCAGTTCGTGATCTTCTCCTGGGACGGGGCCGGCGAGGTCGGCAACGGGCTCTTCCCGCGCTTTCTGGAACTCGCCCGGGAACACGACGCGTCGATGACCTTCTTCCTCTCCGGCATCTATCTCCTGCCGGAATCGAAGAAAACGCTCTACCGCCCGCCGAACAACCCCGTCGGCGCCTCCGACATCGGCTATCTCACCGACGGCCACGTCAAGGAGACGCTGAAGAACGTCCGGCAGGCATGGCTCGACGGCCACGAGATCGGCACCCACTTCAACGGGCATTTCTGCGCCGGATCCGGATCGGTCGCCAACTGGACCCCCGCCCAGTGGCAGAGCGAAATCGACCAGGCGATCTCCTTCGTCACCCAATGGCGCACCAACACCGGCTGGAACGACGAGGAATCGCTCCCCTTCGATTACCGCAAGGAACTCGTCGGCGGCCGCACCCCCTGCCTCCTCGGCCAGGACAACCTGCTGCCCACCGCCAAGAAGCTCGGCTGGCGCTACGACGCCAGCTCGCCCGGCGGCACCCAGGTCTGGCCCGTCAAACGCCAGGGCGTCTGGGACCTGCCGCTCCAGGGCATCCCGTTCCCCGGGCACACCTTCGAAGTCCTCTCCATGGACTACAACATCCTCGCCAACCAGTCGCAGAACTCGACCAAGGGAATGCCCTCCCGCTATCCCGGCTGGCGCGAACAGGCCACGCAGTCCTACCTCAGCGGATTCAAGCGCGCCTACGAGACGAACCGCGCGCCCTTCTACATCGGAAACCACTTCGAGGAGTGGAACGGCGGTATCTATATGGACGCCGTCGAAGAAGCGCTCAAGCACATCGCCGGGAAACCGGATGTGCGCCTCGTCTCCTTCCGGCAGTTCGTCGACTGGCTCGACGTCCAGGACCCGGCGGTCCTCGCCAAGCTCCGTACACTCCAGGTCGGCGAAGCACCCGCCGGCGGCTGGAACACCTTCTTTAAACGAGCCTGACAACGGGCTTTACGGGCACCGAGGGGGGTGCCCAAGATCTCCGGAACGGCCATGCGAAACTTTTCACATGAGCCATGGCCGCGCACCCCGACGCCGCTTCACGCTGCTCGCCGCCCCCATGGCGGCCGCCGCGCTCGCACTGACGCTGACCGCGTGCGACTCCGGCAACAAGACCAGCGGCGGCGGCGACACCAACTTCGTCACGGGCACCGGCGGAATCGCCACCGCGCCCAAGGACGAGCGCGTCGACGCACCGGACCTCGCCGGCGAGACCGTGGACGGCAAGCAGCTCGACCTCGCCGACTACAAGGGCAAGATCATCGTCCTGAACGCCTGGGGCTCGTGGTGCGCCCCCTGCCGGCTCGAAGCGAAGTACTTCAAGCAGGTCGCCGAGGCCACGAAGGACAAGGGCGTGCAGTTCGTGGGCATCAACACCCGCGACAACTCCAAGAGCAACGCCGTGCAGTTCGAAGAGAGCCACGAGACCCCCTACCCCAGCTTCTACGACCGGACCGGGAAGCTCCTGCTGCGCTTCCCCAAGGGCACCTTCCGGCTCCAGTCCATCCCGTCCACCGTCGTCATCGACCGGGACGGCAAGCTCGCCGCCCGCTTCGTGGGCCCCATGGACGACACCGATCTGCACAAGATGCTCGACCCGCTGATCGCGGAGAAGTGATCAGGTGAGCACCCTCGCCGCCGCCCTGCAGAACGACACGGTCATGAACGGGGCCCTCCTGGTCGCCCTGCCCATCGCCCTGCTCGGCGGGCTCGTCTCGTTCTTCTCGCCCTGTGTCCTGCCGCTCGTCCCCGGCTACCTCAGCTACGTCACCGGGGTCAGCGGCGCCGACCTCGCCGAGGCCCGGCGCGGCCGCATGGTCGCAGGAGCCTCGCTGTTCGTCGTCGGCTTCACCGCCGTCTTCGTCTCCGGCGGCGCCCTCTTCGGCTACTTCGGCGACACCCTCCAGGCCAACAGCGGGCCCCTCACCAAGGTGCTCGGCGTGCTGATGGTCCTCATGGGCGTCTTCTTCATGGGCCTCATGCCGTGGATGACACAGCGCGAATTCCGTATCCACAAGAAGCCCGTGACCGGCCTGGTCGGCGCCCCGCTGCTCGGCGCCCTCTTCGGCATCGGCTGGACCCCCTGCCTCGGGCCCACGCTCAGCTCGGTGTCCATCCTCGCCATGGACCAGGGCACCGCCGGACGCGGCGCCATACTGACCGTCGCCTACTGCCTGGGCCTGGGCATCCCCTTCGTGCTCGCCGCCGTCGCCTTCCGCAAGGCACTCGGCGCGTTCGGATGGGTCAAGCGCCACTACGCCTGGGTCATGCGCATCGGCGGCGGCATGATGATCGTGACCGGGCTGCTCCTGCTCACCGGCGCGTGGGGCAGCATGATGCAGGAACTACAGGGCTGGTCGGCCGGCTTCCAGGTGGGGATCTGAGTACCAATGAGCAACACCACGTCCAACCCCTCCCAGGAGCGGGACCAGGAGAACGCCACTGAGCTCGGCGCCGCCGGCTCCCAGCTCTCCACCGCCCCCCGCGAGGAGTCCCTGGCGAACCTCCCCGCCATGGGCGTCATCGGCTGGATCCGCTGGTTCTGGCGCCAGCTCACCTCCATGCGGGTCGCGCTGATCCTGCTCTTCCTGCTCTCCCTCGGCGCCATCCCCGGCTCGCTGATCCCGCAGAACAGCGTGGACGAGCTGAAGGTGCAGACGTTCAAGGACGCGCACACCGTCGTCACGCCGATCTACGAGAAGCTCCAGTTCTTCGACGTCTACAGCTCGGTGTGGTTCTCCGCGATCTACATCCTGCTGTTCGTCTCGCTCATCGGCTGCATCGTCCCGCGCACCGCCACCTTCGTCGGCCAGCTCCGCAGCCGCCCGCCGGGCGCCCCCAAGCGCCTCACCCGGCTGCCCGCGTACACCACCTGGCGCACCGAGGCCGAGCCGGAGAAGGTCCACGAGGCCGCGCTCGCGATCGTCCGCAAGCGCCGCTACCGGGCCCACCTCGCCGGTGACGCCGTCGCCGCCGAGAAGGGCTACCTGCGCGAGGCCGGCAACCTGGTCTTCCACATCGCGCTCATCGTGATGCTCGTCGCCTTCGCCTGGGGCCAGCTCTTCAAGTACGAGGGCGCCAAGCTGGTCGTCGAGGGCGACGGGTTCTCCAACACGATCACCCAGTACGACAACTTCAAGTCCGGCTCGCTGTACGACGACGAGTCGCTGACCCCGTTCAGCTTCACGCTGGACGACTTCATCGGCACGTACGAGCGCAAGGGGCCGCAGATCGGCACCCCGCGTACGTACGAGGCGCACGTGACCTTCTCCGACGGCGCGTACGGCAAGCCGCAGAAGAAGGTCATCAAGGTCAACGAACCCCTCGTCGTCCACGGCACGAAGGTCTACCTCAACGCCCACGGCTACGCTCCCGTCGTCTCCGTCAAGGACGGCCGGGGCAAGGAGGTCTACAAGGCCGCCGTCCCGCTGCTGCCGATCGACAACAACGTCACGTCGAGCGGCGCCATCAAGGTGCTCGACGGCTACCGCGACAAGAACGGCAAGACCGAGCAGCTGGGCTTCCAGGCGTTCTTCGTGCCGACCTTCGCGGGCAAGGGCAAGGGCACCATGTGGTCCCAGTTCCCGGCCGCCGACTTCCCCGTACTCGCCCTCAACGGCTACCACGGCTCGGTCGGCGTCGACTCCGGCATCGCGCAGAACGTGTACCAGCTGGACACGGCCAAGATGAAGGAGTTCAAGGACTCCAACGGCGACCAGCTCAAGCAGCGCCTCCTCGTCGGCGAGACGATGAAGCTGCCCCATGGGGCCGGCTCCATCACCTTCGAGGGCCTTCAGGAGTGGGCGAGCTTCCAGATCTCCGAGCAGCCCGCCAGCGGCTGGGCGCTCACCGGCGCCGTAGCCGCCATCGCCGGCCTCGCCGGCTCCCTGTTCATCCAGCGCCGACGCGTCTGGATCCGGGCCGCGCGCGGCGCCGACGGCGTCACCGTGGTCGAGATGGCCGGGCTCGGCCGCAGCGAGTCCGCGAAGCTTCCCGAGGAGCTGGCCGACCTCGCGGTCACGCTCAACGCCGAGGCGCCCACCGCGCCCGGCACCGACAGCGACGTCGCCGAGGCGTCCTCCGTAGAACCCGCCGAAGGGGCTGAGAAGTGAATCTCGCCGCCGCAACCAACGAGAACCTGGCACACACCAGCAATGTGCTGATCTACTCGTCGATGGCCGTCTACACCCTGGCCTTCTTCGCGCACATCGCGGAGTGGGTGTTCGGCAGCCGCAGCAAGGTCGGCCGCACCGCCGCCGCGCTCACCACCGAGGAGGCCGCCGCGACGGCCGGCACGGTGAAGGTCCAGGTCGCCACCCAGGGCGGGGGCACCGCCGTCCTGGAGAAGCCCAAGGTCATCACCCGGTCCGCCACCGGCTCGCGGGACGTCCCGGACGGGCCCGGCGCCGCCGGCGGCACGTTCAAGGGCGACCTCTACGGGCGGATGGCGGTCTCGCTGACGGTCCTCGCGTTCCTGGTCGAGGCCGCCGGCGTCGTCGCCCGCGCGCTGTCCGTGCAGCGCGCGCCCTGGGGCAACATGTACGAGTTCTCCATCACCTTCTCCACGGTGGCGGTCGGCGCGTACCTGATCCTGCTCGCGCTGAAGAAGAACGTCCGCTGGATGGGCCTGATCCTGGTCACGGCCATCCTGCTCGACCTCGGCCTCGCGACCACGGTGCTCTACACCTCCAGTGACCAGCTGGTGCCCGCGCTCCACTCGTACTGGCTGTGGATCCACGTCTCCACCGCCATCATCTGCGGCGCCGTGTTCTTCATCGGCGGCATCGGCACCCTCATCTACCTCTTCCGCGACAGCTACGAGAACAAGCTCGCGAACGGCGGGGAGCCGGGCACCTTCGCCCACTCCGTGCTCTCCCGGATGCCGTCGGCGTCGAGCCTCGACAAGTTCTCGTACCGGATCAACGCGGCCGTCTTCCCGCTGTGGACGTTCACGATCATCGCGGGCGCGATCTGGGCCGGGGACGCCTGGGGCCGCTACTGGGGCTGGGACCCCAAGGAGGTCTGGTCCTTCATCACCTGGGTCGCCTACGCCGCCTACCTGCACGCCCGCGCCACCGCCGGCTGGAAGGGCCGCAAGGCCGCCTACCTGGCCCTGATCGCCTTCGGCTGCTGGATCTTCAACTACTACGGCGTCAACATCTTCGTCACCGGCAAGCACTCGTACGCCGGCGTCTGACGCACACCACGACTCCTGCCCGCCACCGGTCCGCCGGGGCGGGCAGCGGTCTTTCCCCGGGGGAGGGGCACCGCATGACCATGCACGACGACCAGGTGGACGTGACCACGGAGACCGTGGCGGCCCTGATCCGCGACCAGTTCCCGCAGTGGGCCGGCGAGGCCGTCCGCCCCCTGGCCTCCACCGGCACGATGAACACCATCTTCCGCATCGGCGACCGCCTCTCCGCGCGCTTCCCGCTGCACCGGGCCGACCCCGCCGAAACGCTGGCGGCCCTGGAACAGGAGGCGCGGGCGGCCGCGGAGTTCGCGCGGGTCTCCCGCCTCCCCGCCCCGGAGCCCGTCGCCCTGGGCGCGCCCGGGGCCGGCTACCCCATGCCCTGGGCCGTCCAGACCTGGCTGCCCGGGACCAACGCCTTCGACGCCGATCCGGCCGGGTCCGACGCCTTCGCCCAGGACCTCGCGGACTTCGTCGCCGGCCTCCGGGGCGCGGAGACGCACGGGCGGACCTTCAGTGGCGGGGGACGCGGCGGGGTGATCGCCGACCACGACGGCTGGATGGCCACGTGCTTCGAGCGGAGCGAGGGCCTGCTCGACGTGGCCCCGCTGCGCGCGCTGTGGACCGGCTTCCGGGAGCTGCCGCGTACGAGCCCCGACGTGATGAGCCACGGCGACCTGATCCCCGGCAACGTCCTGGTCCTGGGCGGCCGGCTCGGCGGCGTGCTCGACACCGGGGGCTTCGGCCCGGCGGACCCGGCGCTGGACCTGGTCGGCGCCTGGCACCTGCTGGGGCCGGGGCCGCGCGAGGTGTTCCGGCGGGCCCTGGGCTGCGACGAGCCGGAGTGGGAGCGCGGCAGGGCGTGGGCGTTCGAGCAGGCGATGGGCCTGGTCCAGTACTACGCGGAGAGCAATCCGCCGATGAGCGCGCTGGGCCGCCGTACCCTCGCCCGCCTCCTGGACCCGGCGGGTGCCGCCTAGGAAGCTTCCTCGGTGCCGTTCTCGCGGCGCTTCAGCTCCTCCTCGCGGCGGCGCAGGTCCGCCTCCCAGTCCTTGAGCACCGCCTCGTCCTTCTTGTTCTCCTCCTTCAGCGTCTTCAGGAAGTCCGGGTTGTCGTCCGGCGCGACCCACTGCTGGCGGTGGTTGCGGTGCCACTCGGAGGGCGTACGGCCTCCGGCGGGCACCTGGCGGACCTTGCCCGCGGCCAGCCACACGATCGGGCCGACGATCCAGAACAGCAGGATGATGAAGACCCAGGCGATCTTCGGCAGGTGCTTGGCCTCGTCCTCCGGGGTGTTCAGGCAGTCGATGAACGCGAAGATCGTCAGCGCCAGCGGCAGAAGGTAGATCAGGGCCCGGAACATGGTGGAGAAGTCCCCCCGAGAAGAGTTGGCGGGGCATTGCCCCGCCCCGGTGACGGGCCCAGGGTAGCGGGTGTCATTTACGCCCCACGGCGAGCAGGTGGGAACTGGCGGCGAGCAGCTCTGGGTACGGTTCTGCCATGCGGGCGGCCGCCAGCGCGGAGGCGAACAGGCGCGATCCGACCAGGGATTCCCCCGTGTGGCGCTCGGCCGCTTTCAGGAGGGCCCAGGTGGGTCCCTCGACGCCGTACACCCGGGTGCCGGTCAGTCTCGCGTCGCGCAATTCGGCATCCAGTTCGGCGCCCGTGTGGAAGTGGGCCTCCGTGAAGCCCTTCTTCCCGTCGTGCGATCCGGTGTCCAGGATCTTGGCGATGCCCTGCTGGAGCGAGTCGCGGTCGAGGTGGGCGAGTGCGGTGTGCTCGAAGAGCGAGGCGTAGCGGTTGATGCCGGCGGCGGCGACGAGTCCGCCGGGCCGGGCCACGCGGTACGCCTCCGCCAGGGCGGTCTTCCGGTCGGCGGCTTCCACGAGGTGGTAGAGCGGGCCGAGGACCAGAACCACGTCGTACGAGTCGTCGGCCGCGCTCAGCGCCCGGGCATCCCCCAGCTCGACGCTGCACCCGGAGCCCTCGGCCTCGGAGAGGTGCCGTTGTACGGGGTCCACGAGGTGCACGCGGTAGCCGTCGGCGGAGAGCCAGCGGGCGTGGGCGCCGGGGCCGCCGCCGACATCCAGTACGGAAGCGGGTGCGGGTGGCAGGTGCCGGCGCAGCAGCTCCTGGGTGCGGACCATCTCCAGGACGCCGTCGGCGGGGCCGGAGAGCCGGTCGGACTCGTTGATGGTGGCTGAGTAGAACTCGATGATTCCTGCCGGGACTTGGTAAGCCGTCATGAGACCGTCCTGTTCCGGGCCGAAGCCGAGGCGGGTGTATCTCTCGGCTAACCTAACCGGTTGACCTGTCCAGCTACCAGGAGATCACAGTGCCGCAATTGAAGTACGAGCAGATCGCGGAGTCCCTGCGCGCCAGGATCTCGGACGGCGAGTTCGGGCCGGGTGACCTGCTGCCTTCCGGGCGCGACCTGTGCGAGCAGTGGTCGGTCTCGCGCGCCACCGTCATCAAGGCGATGGACGTACTGCGTGGTGACGGGCTTGTGGTTGCCCGGCAGGGTTCGGGCTTCACGGTGGTGGAGACTCCGGTGGCCCGGCCCGCCGGGCGCCGTTCCGCCGGATCGACGCGGGTGTCCGGCGGGCGGCCGTTCAGGCGTCTGGGAGTGCCGGAGAAGGAGAAGCCGCCCACGAGGATCGCGGACGCGATGGGGCTCGGACCCGGACAACTCGCCCTCCGCCGGGATCGGCTCATGCTCCTCGACGACGGCTCGCCGCTGTCGCTGGTCACGGCCTGGTTCCCGGAGGAGGTGGCGGACGTCTGCCCGAAGCTGGCACAGAGGGGGCCGATCCCGGAAGGGACCACGCACTATGTGGCGCGGACGACTGGCAGGTCCCCGGCTCGTGGAATGGACGTGACCTCGGTGCGGCTCGCTTCCGAGACGGAGGCCGCAAGCCTCGGGCTCGACGTACCGGCCGCGCTTGCGGTCGTCCTGCACGTGGCGAGCGACGGCGACGGCCGTGTCCTCGTGTGCGAGGAGGGCGTGACACCGGCTCACCTCTGGGAGCAGGTGGAGAGCTACCCGATGGGTGGAAGTGACGGCGATTAGCTTGATTGGACCGGTCAACCGGTCCAATCTCGGCTCATGAGCACTTCGGATCACACCGATTTCCTCCACGCCCGGTTACTCCCGTGGACCCGGCCCGACGGTGGGCCCTGCTACCTGCAGACCGACGGCCACGGCTACGTGTCGCGCGTCGCGGACGAGATGGAGGCCGTGCAGCTCAGCATGGGCGCGGAAGTCCTCGACTGCGCCAAGCCGATCATCACCGCCGCCGGGTCCACAGTCGCAGAGCTGCGTTTCGCTGCCGCGAGGCTGGCCGAGTGCCTGACGGACGCGCTGCGCGTTTCGGAAAGCAGGGGGATGCGGCTGCGGTGTGGCGGGGGAGTGGGACAGGAAGCGGAGCCCGACCGTGTTTGCGGGGCGTAAATACCGGGCGGAACTGACGGCGGAGCAGATCGCCGCCGCTGAAGGCTACGGCGGAGTCTGCCGGGCCGTCTGGAACACGGCGCTGGAGCAGCGCCAGGCATACAGGCGGCGAGGCGCCTGGATCTCGTACCAGGAGCAGGCCCGACAACTGGTCGAGGCGAAGCGCGACGAGCAGTTCGCGTGGCTTCGCGAGCCGCCCGGACACGTACTTCAGCAACTGCTGATGGACTTGGACAAGGCGTGCCGCGTGCACGGCACGTGGGCCGTGCGGTGGAAGTCGAAGGCGAGCTGGCAGCCGTCGATGCGGTTTCCTGAAGGCCGGAACTTGCGAGTGCAGCAGCTTTCGCGGAAGTGGGCGCGTGTGAAGCTCCCCAAACTCGGTTGGGTCCGGTTCCGCCTGTCACGGGCGCTGGGTGGCGTCGTCCGCTCGCTGACACTGCGTCGCGAAGGGCGGCACTGGTACGTATCGTTCCTCGTCGATACTCCGGAGGAGGAACGGACCGTCTCCCTGGAGCGTGGCCGCGTCGGCGTCGACCGAGGTGTGAAGACGGCCGCTGTCACCTCGGACGCCGATCCGGTGTCGGGACGCGGATTCTTCGCCCGTCGCTTCACGTCACCCGGCGAGGCCCAGCGATACGTACGCCTTCAGCGGCGGCTCGCACGGGCACGCAAGGGGTCTCGGCGTCGAGAGCGGGTCAAGGCGGCCATGGCCGCGATCAAGGGGCGGGTTGCCCGTCGCCGTCGGGACTTCCACGCGCAGACGGCACGTGCGCTGGTGAACGGAAACGCCCTCGTTGTGATCGAGGACCTGAACACACGCGGCATGACCGCCTCCGCCAAGGGAAGCGTGGAGAAGCCAGGAAGAATGGTCGCGCAGAAGAGCGGCCTTAACCGGGTCATTCTCGACAAGGGCTGGTACGGACTGGAAACGGCGCTCCGTAGCGCCGCCCGGACCACCGGCACCCGCATCAGAAAGATCAACCCCGCCTACACGTCCCAGACGTGCCCGGTGTGCAAGCGTGTCGACGCGGCCTCCCGCAAGAGCCAAGCGGAGTTCGTGTGCACAGCTTGCTCCCACGCCGAGCACGCGGATGTGGTCGGGGCGAAGAACACTCTGGCCGCCGGGCATGGCGGTTACAGGACGTGGAGCCCTCCAGGCGTCGGCCCGGGCCGTGAAGCGTCAACCGGGCCGTCGGTCTTCCGGCGTGCCGTCGCGTCGGTCGATGGCTGATGCGGGGAGCCCTGGCGGCCGCCGCCGGGGAGGATGTCAAACTTGTCCTCATGGCTTACGACGATCTTCGATCCCTCCTCCGGGCTCTGGAGCGCGAGGGCGAGCTCAAGCGCATCAAGGCCGAGGTCGACCCGTTTCTGGAGGTCGGTGAGATCGTCGACCGGGTGAACAAGGCCGGCGGGCCCGCGCTGCTCTTCGAGAACGTCAAGGGGTCCTCGATGCCCCTGGCCATGAACGTCTTCGGCACCGACAAGCGGCTGCTCAAGGCGCTCGGGCTGAAGTCCTACGGCGAGATCAGCGACAAGATCGGCGGGCTGCTCAGGCCCGAGCTGCCGCACGGGTTCGTCGGGGTGCGGGAAGCCTTCGGGAAGCTCGGGTCGATGGTGCACGTGCCGCCGAAGAAGGTGAAGGGCGAGAACGCGCCCGTCCAGGAGGTCGTCCTCACCGGCGACGACGTGGACCTGGACCGGCTGCCCGCGCTGTTCACCTGGCCCAAGGACGGCGGCTCCTTCTTCAACCTGGGGCTCACCCACACCAAGCACCCCGAGACCGGCATCCGCAACCTCGGGCTCTACCGGCTCCAGCGCCACGACCGGCGCACCATCGGGATGCACTGGCAGATCCACAAGGACAGCCGCAACCACTACCAGGTCGCCGCCCGGCGCGGGGAGCGGCTGCCGGTCGCCATCGCGTTCGGCGCCCCGCCCGCCGTCACGTACGCCTCCACCGCGCCGCTGCCCGAGGACATCGACGAGTACCTGTTCGCCGGGTTCCTCCAGGGCAAGCGGATCGAGATGGTCGACTGCAAGACCGTGCCGCTCCAGGTCCCGGCCAACGCCGAGGTCGTCATCGAAGGGTGGCTGGAGCCCGGCAAGACGCTCCCCGAGGGGCCGTTCGGCGACCACACCGGGTTCTACACCCCGCAGGAACCGTTCCCCGCACTGACGATCGACTGCGTGACCATGCGCAAGCGGCCGCTGCTCCAGTCCATCGTGGTGGGCCGGCCGCCGACCGAGGACGGGCCGCTGGGGCGGGCCACCGAACGCTTCTTCCTGCCGCTGCTCAAGATCATCGTTCCGGACATCGTGGACTACCACCTGCCGGAGTCCGGCGGCTTCCACAACTGCGCGATCGTCTCGATCGACAAGAAGTACCCGAAGCACGCGCAGAAGGTGATGAGCGCGATCTGGGGCGCGCACATGATGTCGCTGACGAAGCTGATCGTCGTCGTGGACTCCGACTGCGACGTCCACGACCTGCACGAGGTGTCCTGGCGGGCGCTCGGCAACACCGACTACGCCCGCGACCTGGTGGTCACCGAGGGCCCCGTCGACCACCTCGACCACGCCTCGTACCAGCAGTTCTGGGGCGGCAAGGCGGGCATCGACGCGACGCGGAAGTGGCCCGAGGAGGGGTACACGCGGGACGGGGGCTGGCCGGACATGGTCGAGCCGGACCCGGAGACGGCGGCCCTGGTGGACCGCCGATGGAAGGAATACGGACTGTGAGCGCAGCCGAAGCGACCCTGGGATCGGGGCCCGCACAACCGAACAGCAGGGTGAAGGCCTTCCTGCGGCTCGTGATGATCGAGCACTCCGTCTTCGCGCTGCCCTTCGCGTACATCGCCGCCCTGACCGCGATGTTCCTCGACGGCGGGGAGATCCAGTGGGGCACGCTGCTGCTGGTCACGGTCGCGATGGTCGGGCTGCGGACGTTCGCGATGGCCGCGAACCGGATCATCGACCGCGAGATCGACGCCCGCAATCCGCGCACGGCGGGCCGTGAGCTGGTGACCGGTGCGGTGTCGGTGAAGTCGGCGTGGACGGGGGCGCTCGTCGCCGTCGTCGTGTTCCTCGGGGCCGCCGCCCTGCTGAACCCGCTCTGCCTGGCGCTGGCGCCGGTCGCGGTGATCCCGATGGTGGTCTACCCGTACGGCAAGCGGTTCACGAACTTCCCGCACGCCATCCTGGGGTTCGCCCAGGCGATGGGCCCGGTCGGGGCCTGGCTCGCGGTGACCGGCAGCTGGTCGGGGGACGCGGTCATCCTGGGGCTCGCCGTCGGCATCTGGATCGGCGGCTTCGACCTGATCTTCGCCTGCCAGGACGTGCAGGCCGACCGGGCGCACGGGGTGCTGTCCTTCCCGGCGCGCTTCGGCATCCCGGCCGCGCTCTGGGGCGCGCGGGTGTGCCACGTGGTGACGACGGGCCTGCTGGTCTGGTTCGGCCTGGCCACGGACGCGCAGGCGTTCTATTGGATCGGCATGGTGATCGTCGCGGTGGCCTTCGTGTACGAGCACCGGGTGGTGCGCCCGCACGACCTGTCGCGGCTGAACCGGGCGTTCTTCTCGGTCAACGGCTTCATCGGGATCGCGCTCTTCGTGTGCGCGCTGCTGGATCTGGTGGTGCGCGGGCTCACGGTGTGAGCGGTGCCGGATAGGCTCGGGGGTGTGGATTCCCGGTCTTCAGTGAGCCAGCAGCAGCGAATGCCTTGGATTGTCGGGGTTTCCGGCGCTTCGGGCACCCCTTTCGCCGCCGCGGTGCTGCGTGGGCTGCTGGCGGCGGGGGAGAGCGTGGACCTGGTCGTGAGCCGGGCCTCGCGGCTGACGCTCCTGGACGAGACCGGGATCGCCTACCGGGACGCGCACTGGCGCGAGGACCTGGCGGCCTGGCTGGCGCGCGGCGCGGACGGGAAGCCGGAGACCTTCGACGTGGACCTGTCGGGCGTACGCCACTGGGCGGCCGGTGACCTGGCCGCGGGGCCGTCCTCGGGGTCGTACCCGGCGAAGGGGATGCTGATCGTCCCGGCCTCGACGGCGTGCGTGGCGGGGGTCGCGCTCGGGCTGTCGAAGGACCTGTTGCAGCGGGCGGCGAGCGTGACGCTCAAGGAGCGGCGGAAGCTGGTCGTCGCGGTCCGGGAGACGCCGTTGAGCGGGCAGACGCTGAAGCAGCTGGTGGCCCTGGACGAGGCGGGCGCGGTCGTGCTGCCCGCCTCGCCGGGCTTCTACGCGGGGGCGACGCACATCCAGGATCTGGTGGACTTCGTCGCGGGGCGGGTGCTGGACGCGGCGGGTGTGCCGCACGGGCTGTACCGCCGTTGGGAGGGGGAGCTGGGTGGCGGCTCCCCGGGCTGACCGCCGGGTGATCCGGCGGGGGTCAGCGCTTCTTGGGCGCGCGCCGGGGACCGCGGGCGCGGTCGGCCCGGAGGGCGGCGGCGGGGTGGTGGGCACGCGAGCGGTTGGCCAGGTCCTGAAGCTCGCGCATCCGGGCGTAGGCCATCTCGATCGTGTACACGGTGACGTCACTCCTGAAGATTCGTAAGCGATTTTTGGTTGTGCGAGAAGATTTGCAGGCTCCAATGCCTGCGCGCCTTAGATTCTACACGTAGACTTGCGGTACTGCTGAACAATGGAAGGTTTCAGTCATATGGACGCGGTGGACAGGCAGCTCATCCAGGCCCTCCGGGAGAACGGCAGGGCCTCGTACGCCGAGCTCGGGCGGCTCGTCGGGCTCTCCGGGCCCAGCGTCACGGACCGCATCAACCGGCTGGAATCCGCCGGTGTCATCACGGGCTACCGCGCCACCGTCGACGCGGCCTCGCTCGGCCTCGGGGTCACGGCCCTCATCGGCATCTCGCTCTCCGACGCCGCCGACCACGAGGACGTGGCGCACCGGCTGAAGGACCTCGCGGAGATCGAGGACGCCTGGTTCATCGCGGGCGACGACTCGTACATGCTCAAGGTCCGCGTGGGCGACGTGGACGGCCTGGAGAAGACGATCAGCCGCCTCAGCTCCACCAAGGGCGTCTCGCGCACCCGTACCACCATCGTGCTCTCCACCAAGTGGGAGAACCGGGTCGGAGACCTCCCCGAGGAGCGCTAGGCGTACGGTGGCGGAGTTCGGTACGGCGAGGAATTGAGGAGCACTGGTGGACGCGGGACTCAAGCGCGAACTGGAGCAGAAGGTCGAAGCCGGTGAGCGGCTGACCCGCGAGGACGGGATCTCGCTCTACGAGTCCGACGACCTGGCGTGGCTCGGCGGGCTGGCCCACCAGGTGCGGACGCGCAAGAACGGTGACGTCGTCCACTTCAACGTCAACCGCCACCTCAACATGACCAACGTGTGCACCGCCTCGTGCGCGTACTGCTCCTTCCAGCGCAAGCCGGGGGAGAAGGACGCGT
>NZ_JBEYCQ010000035.1:0-60840 GCF_040632905.1 Streptomyces sp. NPDC016469 | reverse complement strand
GTACGTGCCCGGCTTGAAGAGCAGCGCGTAGCGGCCGTTGCCGAACTGCGCCGACTCCTGCTGCTTGAACACCTCGTCGACCTTGGCCTGGATGTTGGGCGTCGACGGGTCGAAGACCAGGACGTTCGGGCCGAGGTCACCGCCGCCCGGGAGCTGCGGGCCACCGCCGCCGCCGGTGGTGCCGAACACCTGGAACTCCCAGAGCGAGTAGCCGTACCCGGTGGCGCGGGCGGTGCCGGTCAGCCGCACATAGCGGGCCGAGCCCGAGACGTTCAGCGTCTCGTTGCCGCCGGGGCCCGTGGTGGTCGAGTAGGCGGTGCTCCACGTGTTGTTGTCCGTGGAGAACTCGATCTTGTAGCTCTTGGCGTAGGCGGCCTCCCACTTCAGCGCGATCTGGCTGACCGAGGCGGAGGTGCCCAGGTCGACCTTGATCCACTGCGGGTCGGAGAACGCGCTCGACCAGCGGGTGCCGTTGTCGCCGTCGACGGCGGCGGTGGCGGGGGTGCCGGCGCTCTCCTGGCTGGACGTGGTCACCGTTTTGCCCTGCGAGAGCAGCGAAGGGGCCGCGTCGGCCGAGGTGGACGGCACGAAAGCGAGGAGCGAGACGACGAGACCGGCGACGGTGGCAAGCACACCGGTGCGTCTTCTTCCGGTCGAAGCTGCGGGTCTGCGGAGTGAGGGGGGTCCATACATGGGGGCTTGTCTCCTGAGTCGCGGAACGGGTGCACGACACGAAGCCGGAGAGCGCTCTCTCCGGCCGATGGGGATACTTCACCCTGGCTCACGACGCGTCAATAGGTGTGCCACAACAGCTTGTTCGCATGACCTTGGGGACAACAGTTGGCGACGGAAAGCTCACGAGTGTCCGCCTTGCGGCCATCTTGCAGGCGCCGCTGCCCGCGAGCTGACGGCCCATCGGTTCAGGTGATGACGGGGTGTGTACGGGGAGTGAGCGCGGTCGAGCGGATCGTTGCCGCCGCAATCACCGGCCGTGCGCGGCGGACGCACGGACCTCTCCGCCGCCAACGGCCGCGCCTGTTACCGGACATGTTGTTCCCGCCCCGAGGACAGCGGGCCCGGCCCCTCGCTATCCTCCGGGGCATGAGCCGTGAGCGTGGCGCGAGAAGCACCGCTGACCAGGCACGACGAGGTCCGGGGTGACCGAGGTGACGGGCCCCGCACCCGCGGACGCCCGGGGTGTCCGGGCGTGGCGGGCGTTCGGCACCCGGCTGCGTCTCTGGCGCAGGCGCGCCGGTCTCACCCAGGCCCAGGTGGGCGCCCGGGTCGGCTACGACCACACCGCCATCAGCAAACTCGAACACGGCAGCCGCCGCACCCCGCTCCCCCTGGCCCGCCGCCTGGATCAGCTGCTGAGGGCCGACGGGGACCTCGTCGCCGCCTGCGAGGAGGCCGAGGCGAATGAGCGGGCGGAGGCGGTCCCGGTCGTCCCCGGGCCCCTGCCCGCCCCGCTCCGGCAGGACCCGCTGCCCGGCGAGCCCGCCGGCGGGGAACTCCCGGCGATGCTGCCCCCGGGAACCGTCCTGCCCGGCCGGCTGCCGGCGTACGGCCTGGTCTGCCCGCTGCACGGGCGCGACGGCTGTACGGTCCCGGGGCTCGCCGATGCCGTCGCCCTGCACGCGCGGTTCTGCGCCCAGGGGCCCGACGCGGTCAACCGCCCCGCCCTGGACACCGACACGGTGCACGCCCTGACCGCGCTGCTCGCCGTCTGTCTGCGCGCCGACGAGGAGCGCGCCTGGCCCGGAGCGACCGCCGTGGTCGAGCGCACCCTGCACGCGATGCTCCGCTGGATGGCCCTCCCCGCCGCCCCGTACCAGCGCCAACTCGCCCCTCTGGCCGCCGAGTACGCGCAGTCGGCCGGCTGCCTCAGGCTCCTGTGGGGCCGCAACGGCACGGCGATGGCCTGGCTGGACCGCTCCCTGGTGTGGGCGGCCATGTCCGGCCATGTCGGCGTCCGGGTCGCGGCGCTCAGCGACATGAGCACCCTGGCCCGGCTGGAGGGCGACGGCCCCTCCGCCCTCGCGTACGGCGAGGCCATCCGCCCGGCAGCGGCGGGCCGCCACTGGGCGGGGGCCATGAGCGACCTGTACCAGGCGCGCGGCCACGCGGTGCGCGGGGACGCCGACCGGACCCTGCACCACATCGCCCGCGCCTGGTCGCAGATGGACCTGGCCGGTGAGCGGGACGAGGCCGAGGCGCCCTGGCTCTCCGTCGCCTCCGTGCGCCTGCGGGTGGAGTCCGGCGCGGCGGGCGCGCTGCGCGACCTCGCCGCCGCGACGGGGGAGCGCCGGTACGCGCTGCGTGCCCTGGACGCGGCCGGCAGTGCGATCCGGCTGCTGCCGCCGGGCCTGCACTCGGCCCGCAAGCTGTTCCTGGCCCGCACGGCGGACGCCTATGTCTGCGCGGGTGAACCGGCCGCCGCGTCGGCGGTGGCCGGACCGGTCCTCGACAGCACCGAGGTGCACCCCGCGACCCTGCTCGGCCAGGAGCTGCGCGGACTGTACGGGCGACTGGCCGGCCGCTCCGAGGGGTGTACGGAGACCGAGGACTTCGTCCGCAGGCTGGCCGCCGTCGTCCGCTGAAGCACAGGGGCGGGGCGTGTGGTCCACGCCCCGCCCCTCGTGCACACGCCTTCGGCGGTCAGCTCACGTCGAGGGCCACATCGTCCACGACGAAGCTGGTCTGCGCGTAGGCGTCCTCCTTACTGGTGAAGCCCAGCGTCACCGTCTGCCCGGCGGCCGACGCGACATCGAACGTCTTGAGCACATAGCCGTTGGCCGCGTCGAGATTGGAGTACGTGGCCAGTGTCCGGGATCCCAGCTTCACGGTGAACGTGTCGTACGCGTTCCCGTCGGGCGTCTCGGCGGTGTCGGTGCGCAGATAGAACGACAGCCGGTACGTCGAGCAGCCGGCCGGCACGGTCAGCGACTGGGTGGCGGTGTCGCTGTGGGTGCTGCCCCAGCCGCCGAACCACGCCTGGTAGGAGCCGCTGTGGGCGGGCTTCTCGGAGGTCCGGTTGTTGATCACACCGTCGGTCTGAGTCCACGGCGCGGTCCCGTTCTCGAACCCGCCGTTGGTCACGACCTGCCGGGGCTGGCAGGTGCCCCCGCCACCGATCACCAGCGAGTACGTGGTGGTGTGGGTGGCCGTGCCGGTTCCGGTCACGGTGAGTGTGTACGTACCCGCCGCGGCCTGGGCGCTCGCGGAGACCGTCATCGTGGCCGACGAGCCCGACTGCACGGACGTGGGCGAGAAGGAGACGGTCACACCGCTCGGCGCACCGGACGCCGACAGCCGCACACTCTGCGCGTCGCCGCTGGTGGTGGCCGTGGACACGGTCGCGGTGACCGAGTCGCCCGGCTGGACGCTCCCCGAGACCGGGTTCACCGAGACGGAGAAGTCGTTCGCGGGCGCGGTGGAGCCCACGGCGGACTTCCACAGCGTGTACGCGACCCCGTCGGCGCTGCGGTTGAGCGCGGTGGCGTTGATGTTGGCGGTGGTGTCGCAGGAGGAGTGGTAGCACGGGTCGTACGAACGGCCCGCCGTGCCGCCCCACTTGGACGCCTGCGCGGACGTCTTGGTGTCACTGGCCCCGGTGGCGTACCCGGAGGTCGCGATGCCCGCCTGCTGGAAGGAGTAGTCGTCGGAGCGGCCCTGGCCCTCCACGTTCTCCTCCGGGGCGAGCCCCAGGGAGACCCAGTACGCCTTCATCGGGGCCGAGGCGGCGGAGTTGAGGTTGTTGACGAAGTAGCCGCCGTTGACCGAGGCCACCATGTCGAAGTTGTAGTAGGCGGTGATGGCGCTGCGCTGTGCCGAACTCAGCTGGCCGACGTAGTACTCGGAGCCCTGGAGGCCCTGCTCCTCACCGTTCCACCAGGCGAACCGGACGTGCTTGGTCATGGTGGGGTTCTGCTGGGCGAGGGCGAGCGCGTTCTCCAGCAGGGTCGCCGAGCCGGAGCCGTTGTCGTTGATGCCGGGTCCGGCCGACACGCCGTCCAGGTGCGCGCCGAACATCACGGTGCTGTCGGCGGGCCCGCCGGGCCAGTCCGCGATGAGGTTCTTTCCGGTGTAGGTGCAGGTGGCGCAGGTCTGCTCGGTGACGGTGTAGCCGGCCGCCTGGAGCTTGCCCTTCACATAGGAGAGCGAGGCGTTGTAGCCGCTGCTCCCGGCCCGCCGGTTGCCGCCGTTCTGGGAGGCGATGGTGTTGAACTGCGTGAGGTGCGCCTGCACCTTGGCGACGTCGATGTCGGGCGGGTTGCCGCCGGGCGTGCCGCCGCCGTCATTCACGGTGAGGGTGTACTGCGCGGTGTGGTCCTGGGTGCCCGCGCCCTTCACGGTGAAGGTGTACGAGCCGGGGGCGGCGGCCGATGTCGTCGCCACGGTCATGGCGGAGGTGCCGCCGGACTGCACCGAGGCCGGGCTGAACGAGACGGTCGCCCCGCTGGGCAGGCCGCTCGCGGACAGGTTCACCGTCTGGGCGCTGCCGGAGGTGACCGTCGTGCGGACGGTGGCCGTCACCGAGCTGCCCGGCTTCACCGAGCCGGACGCCGGGTCCAGGGACAGCGAGAAGTCGTTGTTGCCGCTCGGCGAGCAGGTGGGTTCACCGCTCTGGGCGGGAATGCTGATCGCGTCCCACGCCGCCTTCGTGCGGTTGTACAGCGTGCACGTGGTGTCGAGGTTCTTGGCCGCGGTGAGGGTGGCCGTGCGGTAGCGCTTGTACGTCATACCGCTGGTCTTGAGGAGCATGCCGCCGTAGAACACCTTGCCGGCGTCCTGGATCCCGACACCGGTGACCGCGGAGTTGTTGCAGGTGGGGCTGGAGGGCTTGCCGCCGCCGGGGTTCGAGCCCTCGGCGAGCAGGTAGAACCAGTGGTTGAGGGGTCCGGCCGCCGCGTGCTCCTCGGTGTTGGGTATGGAGGAGCTGTAGCAGTTCGGGTCGCCGGTCTGGCCGGGGTTGTACATGACCCGGATCGGCCCGTTGCCGACGAGGTTGATCTTCTCGCCGACAGTGTAGTCCGGGTCGTCGTAAGGGGTGGGCTCGTTGGTGTACGCCTCGGTCAGCGCGCCCATGATGTCGCCGGTGGCCTCGCCGAGACCCGACTCGTGGTTGGCGCCGCCCGGTGTGTACTGGTCGATGCCGTGGCCGAATTCGTGGGCCACGACGTCCATGGCGCCGATCCACTGGTTGGCCTGGTTGTGGCCGATGGAGACCGTGGAGCCGTCCCAGTACGCGTTGACGTCGTTGAGGCCCACCTTGACCGGCCAGCTGCGTCCGTTGCCGTCGTGGCCGTTGCGCCCGAGCCAGTCGCGCAGCATGTCCCACTCGTGCTGGGCCGCCCACATCACGTCGACGCAGCCGGTCTCCTTGCTGGACGCACTGCCGGTGCCCCAGGAGTCGGTGGACTTGGTGAAGACGCTCCCGGTGCTGTAGTCGGCGCAGCTGAGGCCGGTACGGCTCGGGTCGCGCAGCGAGTAACTTCCCCCGGAGGAAGTGGTGTTGATGGTGAGCGGATTCGGCCCGTTCCACTGGCTGTTTCCGGTGCCGGCCCGGACGTCGTCGTAGCTGTCGATGACCGCGCCGGTGCCCGCGTCCACGAACACGTGCAGCCGGCTGGGCGCCTTCGCGGTCCGGCCGGTGAGCACGGTCTCCCAGGCCAGCCGGGAGCGCTTGCCGGTGGCCCGGACGACGAGCCGGTGGCTCTCGACCTCGTCCACCGTCCGCAGCCGCTCGCGGGAGGTGGCCTCGGCGGTCTTCGCGGAGACGGTCGCGGTGGTGGGCACGTTGATGCGCCGCGAGACCGCCGACTGCGAACCGCGCACCCGCCCCTTGGAGTCGGCCACCACGACGGCGTCCCCGCCGACCACGGGCAGGCCGCGGTAGGTGCGCTCGTACGCGACGGAGTAGAGGCCGTTGATCCACGGGGTGACCATCCGGCGCTCGTAGCGCTCGTCCGGCCCCTTGGCCAAGGTGTCGAGCCCGCTGGCGGCGGCCTTGTCGGCGGCCGAGACGGCGGTGGTGAGTGCCTTGGGGGCGGGAGGGGATGTGGGGTCCGCCGAGGCGGACGGGCCGCTGACGGCGACCAGCATTCCGGCGAGGACGGCCAGGGTCGTCCCGGCCGTCATCGGTCTGCGTTTCATCGAGGCTCCTCATGGTGTCCGTGATCGAGCGACCGAACACTCACATGTGGTCATGACCCCGTCAACGAACTGCGGGCGCCTGCAGGGGAGTTGGCAAGTCTCGTCAAGTCGGACGGGCGCGCCGCGGGATGCGCATGCGAAAAGGGGATGGACAGGCGGGGAGGCGGAAGTTATCCTGCACTCTCACCAGAACGGTGATCAACACGCAACTGTCGAGGCGAGCATATCACTGAATCGGCAAGCGGACAAGCACTTCTGGCCGCCCCTCATATGCCACCTCGTTTCCTGGTCTTCGCCCCACCCACACGGAAGGCACCAGCCTTGACCTCGCACTCCCTCACCGCAGCGGCCGCCGGCACCTGGCGGCTCGGTGATCTGACCGTCAACCGGATCGGCTTCGGCGCCATGCGGCTGACCCAGAACGGCGCGGCGTTCAGCGACGAGCGCACCCCGCACGACCGGGACCGGGCCGTCGCGGTGCTGCGCCGCGCCGTCGAGCTGGGCGTGAACCACATCGACACGGCGGCCTTCTACTTCTCGCCCCTGCGCTCGGCCAACGAGCTGATCAACCGGGCGCTCGGCCCCTACCCGGACGACCTGGTCATCACCACCAAGGTGGGTCCGGGCCGCGGCCCCTCCGGCGACTGGATCGACTGGGCCCGCCCCGAGCAGCTGCGCGGCCAGGTCCAGGAGAACATCCGCCAGCTCGGCCGCGACCACCTGGACGTGGTGAACCTCCGGATGAACGGCAACCGCCCCGTCTCCGAGCTCTTCGGTGCCCTGGCCGAACTGCGCGAGGAAGGGCTCATCCGCCACCTGGGCCTCTCCAACGTGTGGCCGGAGCAGATAACCGAGGCCCGGGCCATCGCACCCGTCGTCTGCGTGCAGAACCCCTACGGCATCGGCGAGCGGCGCGCCGGCTCCCAGGAGGTCCTGCGCATGTGCGGTGAACTGGGCATCGCCTTCGTCCCCTTCTACGCGATCGCGGGCGCCGGCCGCGAGTCCGGGGCCGGCGCCGAGCACGAGGCGCTGCTCGACGTGGTCCGCGCCCACGACGCCTCGCCCGCCCAGGTCCGGCTGGCGTGGACCCTCCAGCAGGGCCCGCACGTCCTGGCCATTCCGGGCACCGGCAACCCCGCCCACCTGGAGGCCAACGTGGCGGCGGGCGCCCTGCGGCTGACCGACGAGGAGATGGCGCGCCTCACCGCGCTCGGGCAGGCTGCAGGGGCGGACGTAGCATGATCCTCATGGAACAGCGCGAACTGGGCAGGACCGGACGCAACGTGTCGGTCGTCGGACTGGGCACCTGGCAACTCGGCGGGGACTGGGGCGAGGTCCGCGAGGCGGACGCCCTCGGAGTACTCGACGCGGCCGTCGAAGCGGGGGTCACCTTCTTCGACACGGCGGACGTCTACGGGGACGGCCGCAGCGAACAGCTCATCGGCCGCTATCTGAAGGAGCGGCCCGATGCCGGGGTCTTCGTGGCGACGAAGATGGGCCGCCGCGTCGACCAGGTGCCGGAGAACTACACCCTGGACAACTTCCGCGCGTGGAACGACCGTTCCCGCGCCAATCTGGGCGTCGACACCCTCGACCTCGTCCAGCTGCACTGTCCGCCCACCCCCGTCTACTCCTCCGACGAGGTGTACGACGCGCTGGACACGCTCGTCGCCGAGCAGCGGATCGCGGCCTACGCGGTCAGCGTCGAGACGTGCGCCGAGGCGCTGACGGCCATCGCCCGGCCGGGGGTGGCGAGCGTCCAGATCATCCTGAACCCGTTCCGCCTCAAGCCGCTGGACGAGGTCCTGCCGGCGGCGCGGGCGGCCGGGGTGGGCATCATCGCCCGGGTGCCGCTGGCCTCCGGTCTGCTCTCGGGCAAGTACACCGCGGACACCGTCTTCGCCCCCGAGGACCACCGCACCTTCAACCGGCACGGCGAGGCGTTCGACCAGGGCGAGACCTTCTCCGGCGTCGACTACGGAACGGGTGTGGCGGCCGCCGCCGAGTTCGCCGCGCTCGCCCCCGAGGGCGCGACCCCGGCGCAGACGGCGCTGCGCTGGATCGTCCAGCAGCCGGGCGTCACCAGCGTCATCCCCGGTGCGCGCTCGACGGAGCAGGCAGGGGCCAACGCGGCCGCCGCCGCGCTCGCCCCGCTCCCGCAGAGCACGCTGGACGCGGTGCGCGACCTCTACGACCGGCGGTTCCGCGCGACGGTCCACGACCGCTGGTAGTCACCGCCCGGAGAACAGGCTCATCCCCAGGAACACGGCCGCGAGAAAGGCGATCGCACCCGCGATGGCGCTGGCCACCCTGGGCCGGCGCCGGATCGCCTCGCCGGCGGTCCGCCGCCGGCCCGCCCCGGTCCTGGCCGCCGCACGCCGCCCGTGCCCGCCATGTCCGTGCACGGTCCCGTGTCCCGTCGGTGCCTCCGGCAGCCGGTACGTCGTCGGCGCACCGGAGTCCGCTCCGGGCAGCGGGGCGGGCGCGGCGGGGAAGGGCGTCGCGGGGTAGTGCGCGGCGGCGGGCGGCTGAGCGGGCGCGGGGTGGTGCGGCGGCAGGGGTTCCGGGCGGCCCCGCCAGGCGTCGCTGTGGAACCAGTCGGCGACCTGCTGGGCGGTGGGCCGGTCCTCCGGCTGCTTGGCGAGCAGGCCGAGCAGATACGTGTCGAAGGCGGCGGGGACGTCCACGCCGCGCCGGCGCAGCGGCACCGGAGGCGTGTCCACGTGCTGGTACAGGGTGGCCGTCGCGGTGTCCGAGCGGAACGGCGGCTCACCGAGCAGTAGTTGGTAGACGACGCAGCCGAGCGAGTACATGTCGGACGCGGCGTCGGCCGTGCGGCCGAGCGCCCGCTCCGGGGCGAGGTAGAGACTCGTACCGACGATTTGGCCCGTCGTCGTCAGCGCGGCGGACGGGTCGTCCACGAACTGTGCGATGCCGAAGTCCCCGATCTTGACGGTGCCTTCGCCGTCCAGCATGAGGTTCCCGGGCTTGATGTCGCGGTGGACGATGCCCTGCCGGTGCGCGGCGGCCAGCCCGGCGGCGGCCTGTCCCGCGATGCGGGCGGCCTGTTCGGGGCCGAGCCGTTCCTGGGCCAGCAGCAGATCCGCCAGGCTCCGGCCCTCGACCAGCTCCATCACGAGGAAGAGCCGGTTCTCCCACGCCCCGAAGTCGAAGACGGCCACCAGGTGAGGGTGGCTCAGGCGGGCGGCGGTCTGGGCCTCCAGGCGGAACCGGGCGGTGGCCGACTCGTCGGCGTGTTCCCCGAGGAGCAGCTTCACGGCGACGGCACGGCCGAGGACTTCGTCGGTGGCCCGCCAGACCTCACCCATCCCGCCCCGGCCGATGGCGGATATCAGCCGGTACCGACCAGCAACCAGCACCTGTGCACACCAATCTCGATAGCTCGGGCCTAGGCCGTGTCCGAGGGCCGCTTCGACTGCCGCGGCGACGGCCTCGCCGGGGCGAGAGCGGGGTGGGGGGAGCGCGGCAAGATCAGGATATCCGGCGCGCGGACCCCGTACGACCGGCCCTCCTCAGCGGGCGGCGCCGCCCAGCGATTCGACCAGGGGAAGCAGCCGGTGCGGCACCCGTTCGCGCAGCGCGACCTCGGTCCGGGTCCTGACCACGCCGGGCAGCCGGATGAGCCGCTGGATGACGTCCTCCAAGTGCCCGTTGTCCCGGGCGACCACCCGGGTCAGCAGGTCGCCGCCGCCGGTGGTCGAGAACGCCTCGATGATCTCGGGCACGGCGGCGAGTGCGTCGCCCACCTCGTCCAGGTGGCCCTGCGTGACCTCCAGGTGCACGAAGGCGAGGACCGGGTGGCCGAGTGCGGCGGGCGAGAGGAAGGGGCCGCTCCCGGTGATCACGCCGTCCCGCTCCAGCCGGTCGATGCGCGCCTGGAGGGTGCCCCGGGCGATGGACAGGATGCGTGCGTACTCGCGCACGCTCGTCTGCGGCTGCTCGATGAGCAGCCGCAGGATACGGGTGTCGAGCGCGTCCACCGCCATGCTTCGCCGGCCTCTTTCGGTGCGTCCTTCGGGGGCCAGCGACTGTACCAACGACCTCCGTCCGCGGCGGGCCGCGCGTCACCGCGCCGGCCGGATGTGCCCCGCGCACGGGCGGGTGGCGCGGGGCACGGACCGGACGGTCAGAACTGCACGTCGGAGCAGGCGTAGAACGCGTTGCCGGTGTCGGCGATCGTCCACACGCCGAGGATCAGGTGCTTGCCGGACTTCTGCGGCAGTACGCCGGAGTGGCTGACCGTCGAGCCGGGCAGCCGTCCGCCGAAGGGCACCGTGAGGAACGGCTGCGTCTCCAGGTCGGCCCGGGTGAGCGGCTTGGCGGGGTCGTAGCCGTCCTTGGTGATGTAGTAGCGGAAGTCGGTCGTGGCGTGCCGGGCCTCGATCCGCCAGTTGAACGTGTAGGTCTGGCCGGCGGTGACCTTGGTGGCGGGCCAGGCGCCGCCGCGCGGGTCGTCCAGCTCGGAGAAGCGGCCGATGCCGCCCGAGCAGATGTGGCCGTCGGCCGGGCCGCGGGTGGGGAAGCCCTTCGGGCCCTCGACACTCGGGGGCTCCCACTGGATCTGCCCGCAGCGCTTGACGGTGCCGATCCCGCAGAGCTGCTGCCGGCTGATGGGGGAGTCGGTGTAGCCGTGGCTCTGGGCGGGGGCCGAGGTGGCCAGCAGGGCCGCACCGGCGACCGCCAGCCCGGCCAGTAACGAAGTGATCTTCTTGCGCATACGTCGCTCCTGGAGATGTGGGGTGATGTCCGGAGGGTGCTGCGGTCTAGACCAAGGGTGAGCGTAGCGATGGCAATTTGACATGTCTAGACCAAGGAAGGGCGCCTCGCGCGGCGGCTTCCCGGCTGTGCTGATCCGTTGGCCGCCGACTGGTCGCCCGGATGTGCTTCGGGGTGGACCAATGGTCCAGTGATTCGAGGTCAATTTGAGCCAACCGCCCCTCGGATGGTCTGATGTACCCGTCGATGGCGCTGCGGACCTCCGCGGCGCCTTTTTCGTGCCTGAACCTGTGCCTGGAAGGGAGAGCCGGTGGACCGAAGTGGGGGAGCAGCAGTGCTGAGGAAAGCGTTCGTGGCCCGGGATCCCGGGCGGATGCGGCTGCGCTTCGCCTGCCGCGCGGTGCTCGGCATCGGACTCGCCGTCGTGGTGTGCGGGCTCGTCGGCCACTCGCTCGTGGCGGCCATCACCGGCGGCCTGGCCGCCCTGCTCGCCCTGTTCACCGTCAGCGACCCCACGGTCCGGGGCCAGGCGGTCACCACCGCGCTGCTGCCCGCCGCCGGCTTCCCGGTGCTCGCGCTCGCCGCCGTACTCCACGACCACCCGCTCGCCCGCGACACCGCGTTCCTCGCGGTCATGGGCGCGGGGGTCTACGCGAGGCGGTGGGGGCCGCGCGGGCACTCCCTCGGCGTCTTCGCCTTCATGGCGTTCTTCACCACGCAGTTCCTCCACACCCTGCCCGGGCAGCTCCCCGAGCTCTACTCCGCCGTCGCCCTGTCCCTGCTCTCCGCTTCGGCCGTCCGCTTCGGCCTCTGGTGCTACGAACGCCGGCTGCCCGCCCCGGCCGCCCCCGCCCCGCCCGCCGGCACCGGCCTGGCCAGGGTCACCACCCGCCAGGCCGTCCAGGCGGTGACCGGCGGAGCCGTCGCGCTCATGGCCGGGCAGCTGATGTCCGACCAGCGCTGGTACTGGGCCGTCGGCGCCACCTGGTGGGTCTTCGTGAACACCGCCTCCCGCGGCGAGACCCTGGTACGCGGCTTCCGCCGGGTGCTGGGCACCCTCATCGGCATCCCGGTCGGCCTCGCCGTCGTCGTCCCGCTGCACGGTGCGCCCGTGCCCACGGCCCTCGTCGTCGCCGCCGGGGTGTTCGGGATCTTCTACACGGCCGCGGTCTCCTACACCTGGATGATGCTCTCCGTGACGGTCATGGCCGGCGCGCTCTACGGCTCGCTGGGCGTGCTCGACCCCGGGCTGCTCGCCCTGCGACTCGGCGAGACCGCTGTCGGCGCGCTCGGCGCGATGCTCGCGGTGCTGTGCGTCCTGCCCGTCACCACGCACGCCACGACCGACGCCTGGATCCAGCGCGCCCTGCGCTGCGTGCACGCCTGCACCGAGGAGGCCGCCGCCCGGCTCTCCGGCTCCGCCACCGCCGACCCGGCCCCGCGCATCGCCGAGCTGGAGGTGCTCCTCGGCCGCGTCCGCCTCTCGCTCGCCCCGCTGGTCCACCCGCTGAGCCCGCTCCGTGCCCGCCGGGCCCGAGCGGGACACGTGCTGGCCCTGCTCGACGCGTGCGCCCGCGAGGTGCGGGGCCTCGCCTCGGTGGCCGCCGACCCGGAGGCGTCCCACGACGCCCGGCTCGCCGCCGCCTGCTGGCGCGTCGAGAACGCGGTGGAGGCGCTGACCGGCCGTACGGCCGTCCCGTCCGCCGTCCCGCCGCACCCCGCCGCCACCGAACCCGCCCTCGCCCACCTGCACAGCCTGGAACGCGCGCTCGCCGAACTCGCCGCACCGCTGCACAGCCCGCCGAGCGCACCCCTGGTCACGGCCTGACCCTCCTCGGGCGCGGCCGGATCCGACACCCTTGGTCTAGACCGCACCACCGCACTGCTACCGTCGCCGCAAAAGATCACGACGGCCACGTCCGCCGCGCACAGCCGGCGGGGAGGAGCAGCGGTGGACAGCAGCAACGGAGCGGGACGGGCATTCATCGGGTCGTTCACCTCGGCGGGCGGGCGGGGCGTCACCGTCGCCGCCGTGGACGCGGAGACCGGCGCGCTCACGGTCCTGGGGGCCACGGATGCCGTGCCCGACCCCTCCTACCTGGCGCTCGCCGCCGACGGCACGGTCCTGTACGCGGTCAGCGAGACCGAGCCGGGCGGTGCGGCGGCCCTGGACGTCACCACGGACGAACCCCGTCCGCTCGGCGAGGTCCGGGCGGTGGACGGCGACGGCCCCACCCACCTCACCCTCGCCGCCGGCCACCTGGTCACCGCGAACTACGGCTCGGGCAGTGTCAGCGTGCTGCCCGTCGCCGGGGACGGCACCCTCGGCCCCGTCGCGGCGGTCCTCGCGCACGAGGGCGGCGGACCGGTCGCGGACCGCCAGGAGGGCCCGCACGCCCACCAGGTCCTGCCCGACCCCTCCGGGGCCTGGGTGCTCAGCGTCGACCTCGGTACCGACTCGGTACGGGTCTGCGCGGTCGACCCGGCCACCGGCGAGCTGCGCCCGCAAGGCGAGACGGCCCTGCGCCCCGGCACCGGCCCCCGCCACCTGGCCTTCCACCCCTCGGGCCGCCACGCCTACGTGCTCAACGAACTGGAGCCCACGCTCACCGTGTGCCGCTGGGACGCCACGGCCGGCGTCCTGGAACCGGTCGGCGAGACCCCGGTGCTCCCCGACGGTGTGACCGGCGAGAGCTACGCCTCCGAGGTCGTCGTCGCCCACGACGGCCGGTTCGTGTGGGCGGCCAACCGGGGCCACGACAGCATCTCCGTCCTCGCGCTCGACGCGACCGGTGAGAAGCCGTCCCTGGTCACCACCGTGGGCTGCGGCGGGCACTGGCCCCGCGACCTCGCGCTGGACCCGGCCGGGCGCAGGCTGTACGCGGCCAACGAGCGCAGCGGGAACGTCGCCTGGTTCACCGTGGACCCGGAGACCGGTGTCCCGCGCCACGACGGCTCCCTGGACGCCCCGGCGGCCTCCTGCGTGATCTTCGGCTGATCCGCTCCGCCCATGCACGAGGCCCCCGTACCGGACTGCCGTCGGGTACGGGGGCCTCGCTCATGCCGAAAGGGTCAGCGGGCCTGCGCCCCCTGGGCCACCGGGGGAGCGATCCCGAGGGCCGAGGTGTACATCGAGAGGACCAGCTTGCCGATCGCCGGGTACGCGCCCAGCGGCTCGGCGCTCGCGCAGCCGGCCTCCTTCGCCGCAGCGTCCAGCAGGTCCTCCGTCACCTCGGGGCCCACCAGGTACGGCGCCACGGCCAGCTGGAGCGAGCCGGAGCCCTTCAGCTGATCGGCGATCGCGGCGACCGAACCCTCCACGTCGAGCGCGGCGGCCATCACCGGCACCGCGAGCCGGGCCGCGAGCAGCATGCCCGTGATCCCCGCCGCCTGCACGGCCTCCTCGCCGCCCACCGTGGCGAGCACGATGCCGTCGGCGGCCGTCGCCACCGTGAAGAGCCTGGCCCGGTCCGCGCGGGCCAGCCCGGCCTCCGACAGCCGGACGTGCAGCGCCTCGGCCAGCAGCGGGTGCGGGCCGAGCACGTCGGTCAGCTCGGCCGGGGCGTCGCTGTCGGTGATCGCCTGACGTATCCGCTGCACCAGCGAGCTGTCCGGGCCCGCGAGCAGCGGGACCACCACGGCGGCCGGGCCCTCGGGCTCGGCGACCTCACGGCCCACGGCCAGCGCCTGCTCGTAGCGCGCGGTGCGCTCGGCGGCGGAATGCGCGATCACGGAGGCCAGCGCCGGGTACTCGGCGTCGTCCCCGTCCACGTAACCGATCAGGGCGTTCAGACCGGGCAGCTCGGAACGGGCGATGCTGATGACCTCTTCGGCCAGACCGCGGCTCGTCGAGGAAGGGATACCGGGAACGGCGAGAACGAGCGCGGCAGCGCCCTCGGGTGCGACCACGGGCTCCGGGCGGCGGTGCCGTCCGGACTGGCGAGGTCGCGGCATTCGTACAGGCAGGCCGGAAGCGGGCCCAGTGGGGGTGCTCATGGCGCCGCATGCTACTGGTTTTGGACAGCGCCCTGCGCGGGGAGGGTCCGGTCGAGCGGCCTCTGTCCCCTTTTATCCGATCAGCGGCTTACCGGGCGACTGCCCTGATCTGACGTCAGCGTTCGCGCGCTTGTCGCCCTACGAGCGGGGCCCGGGCGCCGGAACGCAGAGCAGCGTCGGGTGGTGCGGCAGCCTCAGGCCCCCGGCGTCCAGGGCCTGGGCGATGCGCAGCGCACCGATCAGGGGATCACCCGAACCGGGGACCGCCCGTGCCCCGGGCAGCAGCCGCGCCAGCTCCTCGCGCAGCGGTACGAGCAACGGTTCGCCCATCCGGAACAGCCCGCCCGTCAGCGCGACTTCGCAGGCGTCCTCGCACGCCTTCGCCTCCGGGCACACCGCCGCGGCCGCCTCCGCGATGTGCGCGGCGGCTCCCCGCAGGATGCCTTCGGCGACCGGATCGCGGTCCGCGCACGCGGCCACCTCCGGCGCGAACGAGGCCAGCAGCGCGGGCCGGTCGGCACGCGGGTAGAGGAGGCCGGGAAGCTCCGGCGGCGGCCCGAACACCGCCTCCAGCCGGGCCAGCAGCGCCGGCGAACCGCCGCGCCGCCCGTCGTACGCGCGCATCGCGGCGTCGAGCCCGGCCCGCCCGATCCAGGCGCCGCCCCCGCTGTCGCCCAGCAGGTGCCCCCAGCCGTCCGCCCGCCGCCACCGCGCCAGGTCGGTGCCCAGCGCGATCAGCCCGGTCCCGGCGGCCACCACCGCGCCGGGCCGCTGCCCGACCGCCCCGGCGTACGCGGTCACCGCGTCCGCCGCGAGCGCTATCCGGCGCACCCCCAGCGCGTCCGCCAGGGCGCCCGGCAGTTCGGCGCGCAGCCCGTCGCCCAGCGTGGCCATCCCCGCGGCGCCGACCGCCGCGGCGGTGATCCGCCCGCCGGGGCCGTGCTCGTCCAGCAGGCCGCGTACCGCGGGCAGCACCTGTTCCAGGAGATGGGCGGCGTCGATGCCGCGCGGTCCGGTGCGCACCGGACCGCCGCACGCGACGGTCGCCAGGGGGGCGTCCGCCTCCGCCGTGCCCAGGGCCACCCGGAGCCCGGAGCCGCCCGAATCCACGCCGAGTACGAAGGTGCCCGGTTGTCCGTGTGACGTCATGGACCGGCTCCCGGGGGCGAAGAGGTGAGGGACGGGCAGCACCCTATCCCCGGGGCACCGCGTTGCGCCGGTAGGGTGATCTTCTGTGACAGCGCGACCGTTGAACGAAGTAGTCGAGCCCGGCTGGGCCGACGCACTGGCCCCCGTGGCGGGGCGCATCGCCGAGATGGGCGATTTCCTGCGCGCGGAGGTCGCGGCCGGCCGCACCTACCTCCCCTCCGGGGCGAACGTGCTGCGCGCGTTCCAGCAGCCCTTCCAGGACGTACGGGTCCTGATCGTCGGTCAGGACCCCTACCCCACACCGGGGATGGCGATCGGTCTGAGCTTCGCGGTCGCCCCGGACGTCCGCAGACTGCCGGGCAGCCTGGAGAACATCTACCGCGAGCTCAACGCCGACCTCGGGCTGCCCCGGCCGTCGAACGGCGACCTGACCCCGTGGACCCGTCAGGGCGTGCTGCTGCTGAACAGGGCGCTGACCACCGCGCCCCGCTCGCCCGGCGCCCATCGCGGCAAGGGCTGGGAGGAGGTCACCGAACAGGCCATCCGCGCCCTGGCCGCCCGGGGCAAGCCGCTGGTGTCCGTGCTCTGGGGCCGCGACGCCCGCAATCTGCGGCCGCTGCTCGGCGACCTGCCGGCCATCGAGTCCGCCCACCCCTCCCCGATGTCCGCCGACCGCGGCTTCTTCGGGTCCAGGCCGTTCAGCCGAGTCAACGAACTGCTCGTCGCCCAGGGCGCCGAGCCGGTCGACTGGCGGCTTCCGTAAGCGGGTTCCGTAAGCGGTTCCGCAGAACTCACACCTCGACCGCCGCCGCCCGTACGCACAGCACGTCCGGGAGGTGCGAGGCGAGCTGCTCCCAGCTGTCCCCGTCGTCCGCGCTCGCGTACAGCTCGCCGTTGCGGTTGCCGAAGTACACCCCCGCCGGGTCAGCGTCGTCCGTGCAGAGCGCGTCACGCAGCACCGTGCCGTAGTGCGCGCTCTCGGGCAGACCCGCCGACAGGGGCTCCCAGTGGGCGCCCGCGTCGGTGGTCCGGAAGACCCGGCAGCGGTGCTCGGCGGGCACCCGGTCGGCGTCGGCGTTGATGGGGAAGACGTACGCCGTGTCGGCGCGGTGCGGGTGGGCGGCCACGGCGAAGCCGAAGTCCGAGGGCAGGCCCGCGCCGATGTCCGTCCAGTTGCCCCCGGCGTCGTCGCTGCGGAAGACGCCCCAGTGGTTCTGGAGGTAGAGGCGGTCCGGGTCGGCCGCGTCCCGGCTGACCTTGTGCACGCACTGACCGAACTCCGGGTCCGGGTCGGGCAGGAAGACCGCCGAGACGCCCTTGTTGGCGGGGTCCCAGCTCGTCCCG
This sequence comes from Streptomyces sp. NPDC016469, assembly GCF_040632905.1. NCBI lineage: Bacteria > Bacillati > Actinomycetota > Actinomycetes > Kitasatosporales > Streptomycetaceae > Streptomyces > Streptomyces sp. NPDC016469. The sequence continues at coordinate 43,458 of NZ_JBEYCQ010000035.1, read as the reverse complement.
CCGTCGGTGGTCCGGAACACCCCGGCGGTGGAGACCGCGACCGTCACCGCCCGTGCGTCCCGCTCGTCGGTCAGGATCGTGTGCAGCCCCTCGCCGCCCCCGCCGGGCACCCACCGCGAACGCGTCGGGTGCTCCCACAGCGGGCGCACCAGCTCGAACGACTCGCCCCCGTCCTCGGACCGGAAGAGCGCGGCCGGCTCCGTGCCCGCGTAGACGACGCCCGGCGCCTCGGGCCCCGCCGGTTGCAGCTGCCACACCCGCTCCAGCGAGGTCCCGGTGAACTCCGGGAACTTCACGGCCGGGGTCCTCGGCTCCACCCAGCTCGCGCCCAGGTCGTCGGAGTGGAAGACGGACGGGCCCCAGTGCGCGCTGTCCCCGCCGACCAGCAGCCGCGGCCGGTCGCCCCGGGTGTCGATGGCGACCGAGTAGATCGCCTGGGCGTTGAAATGGGGGCCGTCGAACTCCCACGTACCGCCGCGCCTGCGGCCGATGAAGAGCCCTTTGCGGGTGCCCACGGTGAGCAGTACATCGGTCATGACCGAACCTCCCGAAACGCCGTTGTGCCGGATATCGGTCAGTCTGCACCCCGGCACTGACAGCGCCCCGGACCTCGGCCCGGGGTGTCCCCGGCCCGGGCGGGCCGCCGTCCTCAGCGGCAGGGCGGGGCCGTACTGCTGCGGACCACCAGATTCGTCGCCAGGTCCACCCGGGTCGTCGCGGGCTGCCGGCCCCGGCCCAGGTCGAGGACCAGCCGGGCGGCCGTCTCGGCCATCTCGATGAGGGGCTGGCGCACCGTGGTGAGCGGCGGCCCGATCCACCGGGTGAGCGGCAGGTCGTCGAAGCCCACGACGCTCAGGTCCTCCGGGATGCGCAGACCGAGCTCGCGCGCCGCCTCGTACACGCCGAGGGCCTGGAGGTCGTTGCCGGCGAAGACGGCGGTCGGCCGGTCCGCCGAGCGCAGCAGCTCCATCCCGGCCGCGTACCCCGCCTCGTGCGAGAACTCGGCCTCGCGGATCAGTGACTGGTCGATCGGGATGTCCGCCGTACCCAGGGCGGCCCGGTAACCGTCCACCCGGGCCCGGCTGCACATCATCCGGGACGGGCCGCTGACCACGCCGATCCTGCGGTGGCCGAGGCCGGTGAGGTGGCGGGTCGCGGCCAGACCGCCCTGCCAGTTCGTCGTGCCGACCGACGGGATGTCGTCGCCCGGGTCTCCGGCCGGGTCGACCACCGCGTAGGGGATGCTGCGGCTGGTGAGCTGCGCGCGCTGGGCGGCGGTGAGGTCGGACAGCACCAGGATGACCCCGACCGGCCGGCGGGCCAGCACCCCGTCGACCCAGGTCTGCCCGGGGCTGAGGCGGCCCGCGCTCTCCGAGAGGACCAGGCTCAGGCCCTCCTCGCGCGCGACGTTCTCCACGCCGCGTACGACCTCCATGGCCCATGCGCTGTCCAGCTCGTGGAAGACCAGGTCGATGAGTTGCGACTGCGTGGTCGAGCCGCGTCTGCGGCGGTAGCCGTGCTGCAGCAGCAGCTCCTCGACCTTGGTGCGCGTACCGGGCGCGACATCGGCACGCCCGTTCAGCACTTTCGAAACTGTCGGAGCCGAGACTCCGGCCGCTCGGGCGATTTCCGCCAGCGTGGCAGTGCCGTCCGACGGCGCTGCGGCAGGCGCATTCTCCTGATGTGACTGGACGTTTGCGGGGCTCATACAGCGAATCGTAACCGCCCGGCGCCCGAACGGAGGCGGAAGCCCCGGCGAAAAATTCGCTGTCCGCGACCTCTTGACTGGCCGGAAACCCAACCGTACGGTTCCGGCAACATTCGCAAGCAACTCCGAAAGATTCGACAGAGGTGCGGTCATGCGGTCGGGAATTTTCACTCAGGGCAATCGTGCGGCGAGATGGACCGCGGCCGGTGCGGCCATGGTCATGGCGGGAGTCCTGGCGGGCTGCGGATCGGACGGCGGCAGCGGCAGTGGTGGCGGCGGCGGCACGCTGACCGCGTACGTCTACGGCGACGACGCGGTGAAGGTGCAGCAGGCGGCGGTCAAGGAGTTCAACAAGACCTCCGACGTCAAGGTCAAGCTCGTCTCGGTGCCCGGTACCGACTACGTCAACAAGCTCCGCAGCGCCATGGGTTCCCCCAGCGCCCCCGACATCTTCTTCAACTGGGGCGGCGGCTCCATCAAGCCGTACGTCGACGCGAACCAGCTGGTCGACCTGACCTCGACGTTCAAGAACGACGCCACCCTGAAGGACGGCTTCCTGCCCTCGATCGTCACCGCCGGCAGCCTCGACGGGAAGGTCTACGGCGTCCCGATGCGCGGTATGCAGCCCGTGATGCTCTTCTTCAACAAGACCCTCTTCGCCGAGAACGGCGTCACGGTCCCCAAGACGTGGGAGGACCTGCAGAAGGCCATCAAGACCTTCAAGGACAAGGGCATCACCCCGTTCGCCCTCGGCGGCTCCGACAAGTGGCCCGAGCTGATGTGGATGGAGTACCTGCTCGACCGGATCGGCGGCCCCGACGTCTTCCGCAAGATCCAGAACGGCGACAGCTCCGCCTGGGGCGACCCGGCCGTCCTGAAGACCGCCCAGACCGTCAAGCAGCTCGTGGACGACGGCGCGTTCGGCGAGAACTTCAACTCCGTCGACTACGGCAACGGCGGCGCGCCCACCCTGCTCAACAAGGGCAAGGCGGCCATGCACCTGATGGGTTCGTGGGAGTACTCCACCCAGCTCGGCAAGGCACCCGACTTCGCCAAGAAGGACCTCGGCTGGACGAACTTCCCGACCGTCGCCGGCGGCGTCGGCGACCCGGCCGACGTGGTCGGCAACCCCACCAACTACTGGTCCGTGAACGCCCGCACCAAGCACAAGGACGCGGCCATAGCCTTCCTGAAGACCATGGCGTCCAAGTCCTACGCGCAGGCCCTCGTGGACAACGGCGACGTACCCACCACCTCCAACGCCGCCTCCATGCTGAGCGGATCGCCGAACCCGAAGTTCGCCACCGACCAGTACCAGATGGTCCAGAAGGCCCCCGACTTCACCCTCTCCTGGGACCAGGCGCTGGAATCCAAGATCGCCACCCCGCTGCTCACCGAGATCAGCAAGCTGTTCGCCGGCAAGTCCACGCCCGAGCAGTTCGTCGCCGCAATGAAGGCCGTCAAGTAACGATGTCCCACGTCTCCTCGTCACCGAAGGTGCGCGGAGGACGGAAGGCGGCCGCCGGAAACGTCGGCCGCCCCCCGGTCGCCTGGGCCCTGCCCGGCATCCTCTTCTTCGCCCTCTTCGCGATCGTTCCGCTGGCGATCGCCGTGTACCTCTCCTTCTGCCACTGGGACGGGCTGAATTCCCCGACCTCGGCGGGTACGGCCAACTGGACCCGGCTCTTCAAGGACCCCGAGTTCCGCCAGGCCGCCTGGCTCAGCCTGCTCCTGACCGCCATCAGCTGGGCCTTCCAGACCCCGGTGGCCCTGCTCCTCGGCGTCTGGGCGGCCGGCCGGCAGCGCAGCCGCGCCGTGCTCTCCGCGATCTTCTTCATCCCGCTGCTGCTGTCCACCACCGCCATCGCGATGCTGTTCCACGCGCTGCTCGACCCCAACTTCGGGGTCATCAAGGAGATCGGGCCCTGGTTCGGCATCGACCCGAACATCATGGGTTCGTCCACCGGCGCCCTGCTCACCGTGGCGTTCGTCGGCGGCTGGCAGTTCATGCCCTTCCACACCCTGATCTACCAGGGCGGCACCCGGCAGATCCCGCAGGTCCTCTACCAGGCCGCCGAGATCGACGGTGCCGGCATGTTCCGGCAGTTCTTCCACATCACCCTGCCGCAGCTGCGCAACACCATCACGACCTCCTCGGTCCTGATGATCGTCGGCTCGCTGACCTACTTCGACACCGTGCTCATCATGACCAAGGGCGGTCCGGGCACGGACACCACCATCCTGCCGTACCTGATGTACCGCACCGGCTTCCAGACCTACGACCTCGGGTACGCCGCCGCCATCGCGACCGCCCTCGTCGTCGTCGCCACCGCGATCTCGCTGATCCTCGTCCGCTTCAGCGGCTTCGGGAACATGCGCTCCACCCGGGAAGGTATGTGACGCGATGTCGATCGACACCCGCCCCGCGGCGCGCCCCGCACGGCCCCTGACCCGTACCCGCCCGGCCACCGCCGCGCGCCGCCGCCGGTGGGGCAACCCGCTGGCCGGCCTCGGCTCGGTGGTCTGGCTCGTGCTCGTGATCGTCCCGCTCTACACGCTCGTCTCGTCCTCGCTGATGCACCAGGACGAGGCGCTGAACGGCGACCCGCTGGCCATCCCGACCGACCCGACGCTCGACAACTACCGCACGGTGCTGGACAGCGGCTTCTCCACGATGCTGTCCAACACGGCGATCGTCGCCGTGGCGACCACGGCAATCGTGCTGGTCCTCTCGATCCCCGTCGCGTACGTCGCGGTACGCACCCGCAGCAGGCTCTCCGGGCTCGCCTTCCGCACCTTCCTGCTCGGCGTCGCCATCCCCGCCCAGGCCGTGATCGTGCCGCTCTACCTGCTCATCAGCAAGATGGGCCTGTACGACAGCCTGCCGGCCATCATCCTGCCGACCGCGGCGTTCGCGATGCCGGTGGCGGTGCTGATCCTCAGCGGCACCATGCGCGACGTCTCCGAGGAGATGTACGAGGCCATGGCGCTGGACGGCGCCTCGTCGCTGCGGATGCTGTGGCAGCTGGCGATCCCGATGTCCAAGGCGGGCATCAGCACGGTCGCGATCTACACGGCTCTCCAGGCGTGGAACGGCTTCCTGTTCCCGCTGATCCTGACCCAGTCGGAGGAGAACCGTGTGCTGACCCTCGGTCTCTTCAACTTCATGTCCCAGTTCGGGGTGAACATCCCGGCGGTGCTCGCCGCGATCGTGCTCTCCGTCGTACCGATCTTCGCCGTGTACCTCGTGGCACGGAAGGCACTGGTCAACGGACTGATGGGGGTGGGCGGCAAGTAACGCACCCATGCCGCCGCGTACCACCGCACTCTTGAGAGGATTTCCCGCCGCCATGGCAAACCCCCCTGTTCCGCATGCCCGCAGGACCGAAGCGGCCACCGCCGTCGACGGCCCCTGGCAGGACCCCGCGCTCGCCCCCGAGGAGCGTGTGGCCGATCTCGTCTCCCGGATGACCCTCCAGGAGAAGACCGCCCAGTTGTACGGAATCTGGGTGGGCGCCGACGCCGACGGGGACGGGGTCGCCCCGCACCAGAACGAGATGGTCGACGCCATCGACTGGGACGCGCTGATCCCGCGCGGCCTCGGGCAGCTGACCCGCCCCTTCGGCACCGCCCCCGTCGACCCCGCCGTCGGCGCGATCTCACTCGCCCGGGCCCAGCGGGCCATCGCGGGCGCCGGCCGCTTCGGCATCCCGGCTCTCGCCCACGAGGAGTGCCTGGCCGGCTTCACCGCCTGGGGCGCCACCGCCTACCCCGTCCCGCTCTCCTGGGGCGCTGCCTGGAACCCGGACCTGGTCACCGAGATGGCCCACCGGATCGGCAGCGACATGCGGTCCGTGGGCGTCCACCAGGGCCTCGCCCCGGTCCTTGACGTGGTGCGCGACCTGCGCTGGGGCCGGGTCGAGGAGACCATCGGCGAGGACCCCTACCTCGTCGCCACCATCGGCACCGCGTACGTGAAGGGCCTGGAGTCCGCCGGCATCGTCGCCACCCTCAAGCACTTCGCCGGGTACGCGGCATCGGCCGGCGCCCGCAACCTCTCGCCGGTCCGGGCCGGGGCCAGGGAACTGGCCGACGTCATCCTGCCGCCCTTCGAGATGGCCCTCCTCGACGGCGGTGCCCGCTCCGTCATGCAGTCGTACGCGGAGATCGACGGCGTGCCGTCGGCGGCCGACCCCGCCCTGCTCACCGGGCTCCTCCGTGACACCTGGGGCTTCGAGGGCACCGTGGTCGCCGACTACTTCGCCATCGGCTTCCTGGAGACCCTGCACAAGGTCGCCGAGGGCCGCGCCGACGCCGCCCGCCTCGCGCTGAGCGCCGGGGTCGACGTGGAACTGCCCACCGTCCGCAGCTACGGCGACGAGCTCGCCGCCGCCGTCCTGGCCGGTACGGTCCCCGAGGAGCTGGTCGACCGCGCGCTGCACCGGGTCCTCCTCCAGAAGTGCGAACTCGGGCTGCTCGACCCCGACTGGACCCCGCTTCCCGAGCTCCTGCGCGGGACCGGCCCGGAGCAGGCGCGCGAGACCATCGACCTGGACCCGCCGCGCAACCGCGCCCTCGCCCGCGAACTCGCCGAACAGGCCGTGGTCCTGCTCGCCAATCCGCAGGGGGCGCTGCCGCTCGCCGGGACCGGGCGGATCGCGGTGATCGGCCCCCGCGCCGACGACGCGCTCGCCATGCTCGGCTGCTACTCCTTCCCCAGCCACGTCGGCGTCCTGCACCCCGGGACCGCCATGGGCATCGACATCCCCACCGTGCTCGACGCGGTGCGCGGCGAGTTCCCCGCGGCCACGGTCACCGCCGCCCCCGGCTGCGAGGTGGACGGCACCGACACCTCGGGCATCGCCGAGGCGGCCGGCCTGGCCCGGGACGCGGACGTGTGCGTCGCCGTGCTCGGCGACCGGGCCGGGCTCTTCGGGCGCGGCACCTCGGGCGAGGGCTGCGACGCCGACGACCTCGCGCTCCCGGGCGTGCAGGGCGAACTGCTCGACGCGCTGCTGGACAGCGGCACCCCGGTCGTCCTGGTCCTGCTGACCGGCCGCCCGTACGCGCTCGGCCGCTGGGCGGACCGCACCGCCGCCGTGGTCCAGGCGTTCTTCCCCGGTGAGGAGGGCGGCCCGGCCCTGGCCTCCGTGCTCTCCGGCCGGGTCAACCCGTCCGGCCGGCTGCCGGTCTCCGTCCCGCGCCACCCGGGCGGCCAGCCCTGGACCTACCTCCAGCCGCCGCTCGGACTCGCCAACGGGGTCAGCAATCTGGACCCGACGCCGCTGTACCCCTTCGGCCACGGCCTCACGTACACCTCCTTCGCCTGGGAGCCCGGCGCCCCCGCCCCGGAGGAGATCCCCACCGACGGCTCCGCCGACATCGAGCTGACCGTCCGCAACACCGGGGACCGGGCGGGCGCGGAGGTCGTCCAGCTCTACGTGCACGACCCGGTGGCCCAGACGACCCGGCCCGACACGCGGCTCATCGGCTACGCCCGGGTCCCGCTCGACGCGGGCCAGGAGGCGCGGGTGCGCTTCCGGTTCCACGCCGACCTGGTGTCCTTCACCGGGATCGCCGGGCGGCGCGTCGTGGAGCCCGGCGCGCTGGAGCTGCGGCTGGCGACGTCCAGCGGTGCCGAGGACATCCGGCACACGGTGCACCTGCGCCTCACCGGTCCTGAGCGCACCCTCGACCACCGGCGCCGGCTGGTGTGCGACGCGGAGGTCGAATCCGTGCCGGCGGTCGCCCCCGTACAGGGCTGACCGCACCCGTACTCCGGGCGGGGGCGCCGCGGCCCTTACCGCGGCGCCACCGCCCGGTCCACAGATCCACGAAACTTTCGAAACACCCACACTCGCGCACGCCCCCCGGTCACCGTGGCCCCGGACGCGCGCACTCTCGAAGGGTTTCTGTCATGCGCAAGCCAATCAAGGCTGTCCTGGTCGGCGCCGCCGCCGCGGCCCTGCTCGCCCCGTGCACCATCAACGCCTTCGCCCACGACGCCCATGGGCGCGAGCACAAGGACCCGCAGGCCACCACCCTGGGCGCCCTCGGCCTGCGGTCGGGCGTGCGCATCGGCACCGCCGTCGACATGGCGGCCCTGGCGGACGACGCGCCCTACCGCGCCAAGGCCGCGAGCGAGTTCAGCTCGGTCACCCCCGAGAACGTCATGAAGTGGGAGGCCGTCGAGCCGAGCCGCGGACAGTACGACTGGAAGGCGGCCGACGAACTGGTCGACTTCGCCCGCGCCAACGGCCAGCTCGTGCGCGGCCACACCCTGCTGTGGCACAACCAGCTGCCCGCCTGGCTCACCACCGGCGACTTCACCGCCGACGAGCTGCGCGCCATCCTGCGCAAGCACATCACCGACGAGGCCCGCCACTTCAAGGGCCGCATCTGGCAGTGGGACGTCGTCAACGAGGCGTTCAACGACGACGGCACCCTGCGCGACAGCATCTGGCTCCAGAAGCTGGGCCCCGGCTACATCGCGGACGCCTTCCGCTGGGCCCACGAGGCCGACCCCAAGGCCAAGCTCTTCATCAACGACTACAACATCGAGGGCGTCAACGCGAAGAGCACCGCCCTCTACGACCTGGTCGTCAAGCTGCGCAAGCAGCACATACCGATCGACGGCGTCGGCATCCAGGGCCACCTGTCCGTCCAGTACAACGCGCCCCACGACATCGCCGAGAACATGAAGCGGTTCGACGACCTCGGCCTGGAGACCGCGATCACCGAGGCCGACGTCCGCATTCCGATGCCCTCCGACAGCACCAAGCAGGAGGCCCAGGCCGAGGGTTACGACGTGCTGCTGCGCGGCTGTCTGCTCACCCGCAAGTGCACCGACTTCACGGTGTGGGGCTTCACCGACAAGTACTCCTGGGTGCCCGACACCTTCGAGGGCGAGGGCGCGGCCAACCTCTTCGACGAGGACTACAAGGCCAAGCCCGCCTACAGCGCCCTGCGCGACGACCTGCTGCTCGCCGCCGGCCGTAACTGAGCACGGAGAAGGAGAGCAGGATGGACAGCGACACCCCCGGCCCCGACACCCCCGGCCCCTCCGGCAACGACACACCCCGGGGGACCAGCCGCAGATCGGTCCTCGGCCTCGGCCTCGGGCTCACGGCGCTCACCGCCACCCCCCTCGGCTCCCTCGTCGGACTGACCGGTGAGGCGTCCGCCACCGGACACGGCCCCGCGCCACGGCCCACCGACCCCGGCGCCTACATCTCGTTCACCGCCCGGCGCGGCAGCTTCCCGCTGGTCAGGCACGGGCGGGCGACACCGGTCCTGGTCAGCGACCGCGACTGGCCGGGCGTCGTCAGGGTCGCCGGCGACCTCCGCGACGACATCGAACGCGTCACCGGAGTCCGCCCCGCCCTCTCGCACGGGGCGGTGCCGGAGGCCCGCGAGATCACCATCGTCGGCACCGTGGGCCGCAGCCCCCTGATCGACCGGCTGGTCGCAGACGGCCGGCTCGACGTCTCCTCGATCCGGGGCAAGTGGGAGACCAGCCTCCAGACCGTCGTGGACCACCCGCTGCCCGGTGTCGAACGTGCACTCGTGATCGCGGGCAGTGACCAGCGCGGGACCGTCTTCGGCGCGTACGACGTCTCGCGCGGCATCGGCGTCTCGCCCTGGTACTGGTGGGACGACGTCACCCCCGTACACCGCGACGAGATCCACGTACTGCCCGGACTCCACACCCAGGGCACTCCGGCCGTGAAGTACCGCGGCTTCTTCATCAACGACGAGAACCCGGCGCTCGGCACCTGGGCCCCCGCCTACTTCGGCCCCGGCAAGGCGCCCGGCTTCGAGGGCGGCTTCAACGCCGACTTCTACGCCCGTGTCTTCGAGGTCATGCTCCGGCTCAAGGCCAACTACCTGTGGCCGGCCGTCTGGGGCCGCGCCTTCGCCGAGGACGACCCGCTCAACCACGCCACCGCCAAGGCGTACGGCGTCGTCATGGGCACCTCGCACGAGGCACCCATGATGCGCGGCATCGAGGAGTGGAACCGGCACGCCGTCGCCGCCGTACGCGACAGCGAGGGCAACATCACCACCCCCGGCCACGACCCCTACGGGGGCACCGGCGAGTGGTCCTTCCGCCGCAACGCCGATGCGCTCAAGGCGTACTGGGCGGACGGCATCCGCCGGATGAAGGACGAGGACTTCGAGGGAGTCGTCACCCTCGGCATGCGCGGCAACGGCGACGTCAGCCTCCCCGACGGCGACGGCATCGAGCTGATGACCGAGATCATCGCCACCCAGCGGAAGATCCTCGCCGAGGTCTCCGGCAAGGACATCACCACGATCCCGCAGGTCTGGACGCTCTACAAGGAGGTCCAGCGCTACTGGGACCGGGGCCTGCGCGTCCCCGACGACGTCACCGTGGTCCTCACCGACGACAACTGGGCCAACATCCGCAAGCTCCCCGACCCCGCCGAGGGCCCGAGGGCGGGCGGCTACGGGCTGTACTACCACTTCGACTACGTGGGCGTCGGCCGCAACTACAAGTGGGTCGACACCGCGTCCCTCCCCAACATGTGGGACCAGCTCCACCAGTGCGCCGCGTACGGCAACCACGGCCTGTGGGTCACCAACGTCGGCGACCTCAAGGGCAACGAACTGCCCACGCAGTTCTTCCTGGAGTACGCCTGGAACCCGGAGCGCTGGACGCTGGACCGGCTGCCGGAGTGGGAGGAGACGTACGCCCGGCAGAACTTCGGCGAGAAGCAGGCCGCCGAGATCGCCTCCGTCCTGCGCGAGTACGCGCGGCTCCAGGCCCGCCGCAAGCCCGAGCTGCTCAACCGCCGCATCACCCTCGACCCGGCCAAGGACCCCGCGACCGACAGCTCGGCCGTGGTCTACGACGACCGGGCGACCCCCTTCAGCCTCGTCCACTACCGCGAGCTGGAACGCGTCACCGAGGAGTGGCGCCGGCTCGGCGAGCGCGCCGGGCGGATCGGGCGCCGGCTGCCCGCCTCCGCGCAGGACGCCTGGTACGAACTGGTCGGCTACGAGGTCGCGGCCACCGCCAACCTGTACGCGCTGCGCGAGGCGGAGTTCACCAACATCCATTACGCGGCCCAGGGCCGGGCCCTCACCAACGAGCTGGCGGCCACCGCGGAGGCGCGGCTCGCCGACGACTTCGCCCTGGCCGACCGCTTCAACAAGAAGATCGCGGGCGGCAAGTGGCAGGGCTTCCAGACCCAGCCGCACATCGACTACGGCGACGTCGAACGCTACGGACCCAACGCGCCCTGGCAGCAGCCCGAGATCGACAACGTCGCCATCAAGGACGTGCTCTTCCCGGCCGTCAAGCGCATCGACCTGCCCGCCGGGGCCCGAATGGGCGTCGCCGTCGACGGTTCCACCGCGTGGTGGCCGCACGAGACCGCGCCCGCCGTGCTGCCGGTGTTCAGCCCGTACCAGACCCGGCCCGCGCAGTACATCGAGGTGTTCAACCGGGGCCGCGCCCCGTTCGACTACCGGGTGCGGACCGGAGCGTCCTGGCTGACCGCCGACCGGGTGCGCGGCCGCGTCACCACGCAGGACCGGATCACCCTGCGCGTCGACTGGGACCGGGCACCCAAGGGTGTCACCCGCGTCCCGGTCACCGTCACCGGTCCGGACGGGGCGGAGGTGACCGTCACGGCGGTGGCCGACCGCCCGACGCTCTCCCGGTCCCGGCTCGGCGGCTTCGTGGAGGCCGGCGGCCACGTCTCCATCGAGGCCGACCACTACCACCGGGCCGTCGGCGGCCGGGGCATCACCTGGCAGCGCATTCCGGACATCGGACGGACCGGGGCCGGCATGGAGCCCTTCCCGGTCACCGCCGCCCGTCAGACGCCCGGCGGCCGGAGCCCGCGCCTGGAGTACCGGGTCAGCCTCTTCACCACCGGGCCGGTCACCGTGTACGCGTACCTCTCGCCCCGTAACAACCCACTGCCGACCGACGGGCTGACGTACGCGGTCTCCTTCGACGACGACGCCCCGCAGCGGGTGAACGTCACCAGGTCCACGGGTGCCGACGACGGGACCATGAACCCCCAGTGGGCCCGGCACACCTCCGACAACGTCAACATCACCGGCACGGTCCACCGCATCACCGGTCCCGGGGTGCATGTGCTGAAATTCTGGATGGTCGACCCGACGGTGGTCCTCCAGAACCTGGTGATCGACACCGGCGGCCTCGAACCCAGCTACCTGGGCCCGCCGGAAAGCCTCCGGCTGGACTGAGCCCGGGGGCACGGAACGTACACGGGAAGGTGCGCAGCGATGACGGACGAGCACGGGGACGACGTAATCCTGGAGGTCGCCCCTTCCGGGGCGGAGGTCGGGATCACGGTCGCCACCCCGTCCGGCGAGCACACCTTCCTGTGCACCCCGGCCCGGGCCCGGGAACTGGCAGCCGCTCTCGGCCTCGCGGCGGACGAGGCCGAGAGCGGGCCCGCCGTCCCCGTCACCGTCAGGGCGGACGAACTGCGCCGGGGTGATGTGCGCGACGGCGACCGCGCCATGACCGTGGAGGCCGTCCGCGTCGAAGGGGGCACCGCCCATGTCACCTGGACCTCAGGGGCCGGCCGCAGCTGGAACCAGATGTACGACGCCGGCGCCTCCCTCCCGCTCCGCCGCCGGGGCCGGCCGGCGGGCGCCTGAGCAAGGCCCGGGCGGCCGCCCCGCCCGCTCGCGCGAAGGCCCGGCGGCAGGCGCACCCTGGAGGGGAGACCTTCCGGAGGTGGACCGCCATGACCCGAACCGCTGTCGGATGGCACATCGAGCTCGCATTCGAGGAGGACACCCATCGCACCCGAGCGGCCGCCCTGGTGCGGCTCTCGGACGGACAGGAGGTGCGCGCCCACGGCTACGCCAGCCGCCACCCCTCCGACACGGAGCAGCCCCGGGTGGGGGAGGAGATCGCCGGGGCCCGCGCGCTCAACGAACTGGCGATGAAGCTCCTGACCAAGGCCCACGACGAGATCGACGAGGCGGCCGGCCGCAGCTCGTACCCGCTGAAACCCCGCTGACCCGGGCTCCGCGACGCCGCCGGCGCGAGGGTGGGCGTTGTACGGAAGCGGTCGTAATTTGACGGGCGTCGTACTACGGGATGTATCGTACTAGCGATCCTTCCGTACCCGGCGAAACGGAGTCCGTCGTGAGTGCCCTCTTCGAGCCCTACACCCTCAGGTCGCTTGTCGTGCCCAACCGGGTGTGGATGGCGCCCATGTGCCAGTACAGCGCCGCGGTGGAGGGGCCGGAGACGGGTGTGCCCAACGACTGGCACTTCGCCCACCTCGCCGCCCGTGCCACCGGCGGCACCGGCCTGATCCTCACCGAGGCCACGGCCGTCAGCCCCGAGGGCCGCATCAGCCCCGCCGACCTCGGCATCTGGAACGACGCCCAGGTCGAGGCGTTCCGCCGGATCACCGCCTTCGTCAAGGCGCACGGCTCCGCGGTCGGCATTCAGCTCGCCCATGCCGGGCGCAAGGCCTCCACCGCCGCGCCCTGGACCGGCGGCGGCCCCGTCGGCCCCGAGGATCACGGCTGGACCCCGGTCGGCCCCAGCCCACTGCCCTTCGACGACGGCTACCCGGTCCCGCACGAGCTGACCACCGAGGAGATCGCGGGCGTCGTGGACGACTTCCGCCAGGCCGCCCGCCGCGCCGTCGAGGCGGGCTTCCAGGTCGCCGAGGTGCACGGTGCGCACGGCTACCTCATCGGCCAGTTCCTCTCCCCGCACAGCAACCACCGCACCGACGAGTACGGCGGCAGCTTCGAGAACCGCGTCCGCCTCGCCCTCCAGGTGGTCGACGCCGTACGCGAGGTGTGGCCCGAGGAACTGCCGGTCTTCTTCCGCGTCTCCGCGACGGACTGGCTCACCGAGAACCCCGAGGACGAGCGCGAGGGCTGGACGGCCGACGAGACCGTGCGGCTGGCGGCGCTCCTGCGGGACCACGGGGTGGACCTGCTCGACGTCTCCACCGGCGGCAACGCGCCCCGTGCCCGTATCGCCACCGGCCCGGGTTATCAGGTGCCCTTCGCCGAGCGCGTGAAGCGGGAGACCTCGCTGCCCGTGGCGGCCGTCGGCCTCATCACGGAGCCGCAGCAGGCCGAGAAGATCCTCACCGAGGGCCGCGCTGACGCCGTCCTCCTCGGGCGCGAACTGCTGCGCAGCCCCTCCTGGGCCCGGGACGCCGCCCGCGCGCTGAACGGCGCGGTGCACGCCCCCGCCCCGTACGGCTACGCCATCTGACCCTCCCTCAGGGCTTCCCTTTCGCCCCCGGCCGCCCCCTTCGCACCCAAGGTGTGCGAAGGGGGCGGTCTGCGTGCACCCGTTGCGGGCTCCTGTCGGCCGTAATTTCTATCGTTGAAAAATCCTCGTGCACGACTGTTGTTTTGCGTTTGATGCTGTGGCTCAATGTTCGATTGTGTGCTGTGCCTCACAGGTTCGAGGCACTTCAGCTCTCTCGACAGGACGACGCCTTGAGACCACAAACGCCCCACCCCCGCGCTCTGTTCAGGACGGCGGCCTGCGCTGCCGCGCTCCTCATCCCCCTCGGTGCCACGCTCGTCCCGGCCGCCGCGGCCGCCCCCGCGAGCGCCGCCTCGACCACCTTCAAGGCCGGCGACCCGGCCACCACCGTCCATGGGCTGAAGGGCGAGTACTTCAGCATGTCCGCGCCCGGCGCGCGGGACTTCGACAAGCTCGGCGGGGTCGCCCTCGAACCGAACATCAACTTCCCCGGTCTCACCGGCACGTTCGAGTCGACCACCGGGCAGACCGAGAACACCACCGCCCGCTGGACCGGCTTCATCACCGCCCCCGAGGACGGCGACTACACGTTCGCCGCCAGCGGCGACAACGGCTTCCGGCTCTTCATCGACGGCAAGGCCGTCATCGACCACTGGCAGCCGGACTGGGACAACGAGCAGACCAGCGAGCCGATATCGCTCAAGGCCGGCGAGCCGCACGAGTTCAAGCTGGAGATGTTCCAGGACGTCGGCGGCGCCAACATGTTCCTGCGCTGGTCCAGCGCGAACCTGGCCAGGCAGTTCGTCCCGGAGTCCGCCTTCACCCCGCCCGCCGACTTCGAGGTCTACCCGGTCGGGCTGAGCGTCGCGGACAACGGCACCGAGCTCCACGCGGTCTTCGACGACAAGGTCAGCGACTACGCGGACCTGAAGAACCACCTCACCATCGAGGCCGACACCACCCCGATGCCGGTCAAGTCCGTCACCCTGGCCCGCAGCGGCAAGGAACTCGTCGTCAAGCTGGACGCCGCCGTCCTCAAGGGCCAGCGCGTCAAGATCGCGTACGACGGCAAGGGCGGCCTGAAGGCGGGCGGCGAGGTCGTCCCCGAGATCAACCGCACGGCCACCAACAACTCCACGCACCGCCTCACCACCAAGTGGGGCGACAAGGCCGACCGCAACCACCCGCTGCCCGAGTACCCCCGGCCGCAGCAGGTGCGCGACAAGTGGAAGAACCTCAACGGCCAGTGGGAGTTCGCCGGGGCCGAGGCGGGCGAGCAGCCCGTCTTCGGCAAGAAGCTCGGTGAGCGCATCACCGTTCCGTACCCGGTCGAGTCGCAGCTCTCCGGCCTGGAGCGCCACGAAGACCACATGTTCTACCGCAAGCTCGTCACCGTCCCGCAGAACTGGGCGGTCAAGGCTGACAAGCACGGC
This sequence comes from Streptomyces sp. NPDC016469, assembly GCF_040632905.1. Classification (NCBI taxonomy): domain Bacteria; kingdom Bacillati; phylum Actinomycetota; class Actinomycetes; order Kitasatosporales; family Streptomycetaceae; genus Streptomyces; species Streptomyces sp. NPDC016469. Next base: position 28,058 of record NZ_JBEYCQ010000035.1, on the reverse strand, counting down.
AAGAGCAACCGGCTGAAGCTCAACTTCGGCGCCGTCGACTACCGGGCCACCGTCTGGGTCAACGGAAAGAAGGTCGCCGAGCACACCGGTGGCTACACCGCCTTCACCGCCGACATCACCGACGCGATCAAGGGCAGCGGCCCGCAGGAGATCGTCGTCGGGGTCACCGACACCACCGGCCCCGACCAGCCCACCGGCAAGCAGTCGGCCAACCCCGGCGGCATCTTCTACACCGCGTCCTCAGGCATCTGGCAGACCGTCTGGATGGAGCCCGTCGCCCCGGCGGCCGTCGACTCCCTGACCACCACCCCGGACATCGACAAGGGCCGCCTGGCCCTGAAGGTGAAATCCGAGGACGCGTCGGAGTCCGCCCGGATCACCGCCGTCGCCCGCGACAAGAAGGGCAAGGTCGTCGGCACGGTCACCGGACCGGCCAACAGCGACCTGAGCCTGCCCGTCGCCAAGCAGCACCTGTGGACGCCGGACGACCCATACCTGTACGACCTGGAGGTCACCCTCAAGGACGGCCGGTACAAGGACACCGTCGACAGCTACTTCGGCATGCGCTCCGTCGGCATCGCCAAGGTCGGCGGCTACCAGAAGATCGTCCTCAACGGGAAGCCGTTCTTCTCGCTCGCCCAGCTCGACCAGGGCTTCTACCCGGACGGTCTGAACACCGCGCCCAGTGACGACGCGCTGGTCTTCGACCTGAAGGCGCAGAAGGACCTCGGCTTCAACTCCGTGCGCAAGCACATCAAGGTCGAGCCCGCCCGCTGGTACTACCACGCCGACCAGCTCGGTCTGTTCGTCTGGCAGGACTTCGTCTCCGGCAACCTCACCAACGAGAAGGGCCACCAGGCCTTCCTCGACCAGGGCGCCGAGATGATGAAGCAGCTCCACAACTACCCCTCGATCGGTTCCTGGATCGTCTTCAATGAGGGCTGGGGCGAATGGGACCGCACCGAGACCGGCAAGATCACCGAGAAGGTCCAGGCCGCCGACCCCTCCCGCATCGTCAATGCCCACAGCGGTGTCAACTGCTGCAACTCCAAGGGTGACTCGGGCAAGGGCGACATCATCGACCACCACGACTACAACAACACCGACCCGGCCTTCCCGGACGCCAGCCGCGCCGCGATGGACGGCGAGCACGGCGGCTTCACCCTCCGGATGCCCGGCCACATGTGGCCCGGCGCCCCGACCGTGATCTACAGCGGTGTCGCCGACAAGGCCGCGCTGACCGCCAAGTACGTCGAGAACACCCGTAAGTACTACCTGGAGGCGGCCGGCGCCGAACTCTCCGGCTCCATCTACACCCAGGTGACCGACCTCGAGAACGAGCTCAACGGCCTCTGGACGTACGACCGCCGCGAGATCAAGGTCGACGCAGCCCAGGTCCGTAAGATCAACCGCGAGGTCATCGCCGCCGGCGCCGCGGCGGGCTCCCGCACCCCGGTCAAGGGCGGCGGCTCCTGGTCGCTGGACGAGAACAAGGGCACCAAGGCCGCTGACAGCGGCCCGAACCACAAGGACCTCACCCTCTCCGAGGGCACGTCCTGGACCACCGGTGTGCACGGCTCGGCGCTGAAGTTCGACGGCGACGGCCAGTACGCGGAGACCGAAGGACCGGTCGTCGACACCACCGGCGACTACACCGTCTCGGCCTGGGCGTCCCTGGACGCGCTGCCGGGCAACTACGCCACCGTCGTCAGCCAGGACGGCCGGCGCCAGGAGAACCCGTTCTACCTCCAGTACGGTCAGGGCGCGTTCGCCTTCTCCACCCCCGGCGCCCACCGGGCCCGGGCGGAGTTGACCCCGGAGCTCGGCCACTGGTACCACCTGGTCGGCGTCCGCAGCGGTGATCAGATCAAGCTGTACGTGGACGGCAAGCTCGCCTCCACCGCCGCGGCCGGATCGGCCGACGTCAGCAGCGGCGCCCTGTCCGTGGGCCGCGCCAAGTGGTCGGGCAACAACACCGACTTCTGGAACGGCTCCGTGGACCAGGTCCAGGTGTACGACAAGGCGCTCACCGACCAGGAGGTGACCGCGCTGTACGACGGCGGGAAGGCGTAAGCCCGCCCCGCTCCCAGGACCGCTCCCGGCGGTGCGCGGCACAGGCCCGCACCGCCGGGAGCATCCGGCTGCCCGCGCGCCTACGCCCCGCTGCTCTCCCGGACCAGCAACCGGTGCGGGACCACGATCCGGCGCGCCGCCAGCCCCGAGAGCCGCCCGAGGACGCGCTCGCTCAGGCACTGCACCGCCCGCTCCGCGATCTGCGCCAGGTCGGGCGACACCGTGGTCAGCGAAGGCGTGCAGAACCGCCCGTCCTCGATGTCGTCGAAGCCCACCAGCGCCAGGTCTCCCGGCACCCGCACCCCCTGCTCGCCGGCCACCCGCAGCGCCCCCAGCGCCAGTTCGTCGCTGAAGCAGAACACCGCGTCCGGGCGCTCCGGCAGGAGCAGCAGCTCGCGCAGCGCCCGCGCCCCCTCCTCCCGGTGCAGGTCCGCCACCTCCACCTCGGCGACCGGGCTCAGCCCCGCCTCCGCGAGCCCCAGCCGGAAGCCCTCGGCCCGGAGCTCGGCCGTGCCGTGCCCCAGCGCGGACTGGAGCCCGATCGCGGCGACCCGCCGGCGGCCGGACGCCACCAGATGCCGGGCGGCGTCCCGGGCCGCCGCCACGTTGTCGAGGGCCACATGGTCGATGGACCCGTGCGGATCGAGTTCGCCGAGCACGACGAGCGGCAGGCCGCCCGCGAGCGAGGCCAGTTCGGCGGGGGGCGTCGACCACGGGCTGATGATCATCCCGTCCACCTGGTGTCCCTCGGAGCCGTCCAGCAGCCTCCGTTCCAGGTCCGCCCGGCCCCCCGTGCGCTCCACGAGCACCGTCCAGCCACGCTCCTGGGCGGCGTCGATGAGGAGGCCCGTCAGCGCACCGAAGTAGGGGGAGTGGATCTCCGGGACGGCCACACCGATGAGCCCCGTGCGGCCCTGGCGGAGGTTGCGGGCGGCGAGGTTGGGCCGGTAGCCCAGCTCCTCCACCGCGGCGAGCACCCGGGCCCGGGTGCCGGGGGCGACGGCGGCGGCGTTGCTCACCACGTTGGAGACGGTCCTGACGGACACACCCGCGAGCGCGGCCACGTCCTTGAGTCTCGCTGCCACGTTCGGTGCTCCTGCTCTCTGCCGGCGGGCGCGGGGCCCGCGTCCCGTGGGCAGTGACCGTAACAGGTGGGGCGAGATCCGCCCGTACAGGCTCTTGCCACGTTGGTTGCAACGTTGCAATATGGGGGTGCTCCGAACGAAGGAAGGACCACACCATGACCGAGGCCGCGACCACCACCGCCCCGTTCCCGCCCGCCGAGGACGCGGTGCGCGATCTGTACGGGGCCGGGATCACCGCCTGCCGCGGGGCGTTCAGCCCGCAGTGGGCGGACCGGATGCGCGAGGACATCGACGCGGCGTTCGCCGAGGCGCGCGGCCGGGAGGGCGGCGCGGTCGGCCGCGGCCCGCACCGGTACTACGTGGAGATCCACCCCGAGCAGCTGCGGGGCTTCGTGGACCTGGTCGACCACCCCTGGGTGCGCGCGGTCAGCGAGGCGGTCCTCGGCCCCGATTACCGGATCGTGGAGCTGGGCTTCGACGTGCCGCTGGCCGGGGCGGTGAACCAGCCCTGGCACCGCGACTTCCCGATGCCGGAGGAGACCCGCCGCGACCGCAGGCTCACGTCGCTGGCGTTCAACCTCACGGCCGTCGACACGCGTGAGGACATGGGCCCGTTCGAGATCGCGCCCGGCACCCAGTGGGACGACGACGCCCGTTTCGGGCACGCGATGTTCCCGCGCCGCGAGGACTACCCGCGCTACGAGGCCCTGGGGGAGCGGAAGTTCCCGCAGCGCGGCGACATCTCGGCCCGGTCGGCCCTGACCATCCACCGGGGTACGGCCAACCAGTCGCAGGACCCGCGCCCGGTCCTGGTCCTCGGGGTGGACGCCCCGGGCGCGGGGAACGACGGCCACCACGACATGGCGGTCACCCGGGGCTTCTGGGAGGCGCTGCCCGAGCGGGTCCGGGCGCACCTGGGCTGCCCGGTGGTCGACCGGCTCGAGCCCATCGTGCAGAAGCACACCATCGAGGGCCTGGTCATGGGCGACGCATGACGGAGCCGGGGCCGGGCGGAGGACCCGCCCGGCCCCGGCACACGCACCGCACCTCACCTCAGGGCGCCCAGGGCGCCTCCACCGCCCAGGTGGTGTCCTCGGCGAACGTGGCCGGGTTGTCCCAGTCGTGGCCACCGCCCGGGGCGGCGAGCCACACCTCGGAGTTGATGTGCCGCAGATAGCTGCCCGGCAGGTTCGCGCTGGTCAGCCGCACACCGCCGGTGCCGGCGACCGCACACCAGGTGGCGTCGGCCTTGTAGAGCGCGGAGCCGTCGTCGGCCTCGCGGCGGACCCGGAAGTCGCGGTGGCGCAGATACTCGCCCGGGTAGTTGCGCGACTCGAACGAGTAGCAGTTGCCGTTCGCCAGGCCCGGCACGATCTTCCAGGTGGCGTCGTTCTTCAGCAGCGCGCCGCTGCTGCCGTCGACCACCTCGGTGAAGGCCAGCGAGTCCTGGTGGCGCAGGTACTTGTTGGTGTAGCCGGGGGTGGTGACCCGCAGGGACTTGTAGCCCCCGGTGGGCAGGGTCACCGGCGGGGCCGGGTTCTTCGAGGCGTTGATCAGGGCCTGGTTCGCGGCCCGCACCCGCGCCGCGTCCACCTTGACGACCTGGCGGTCGTAGGTGAGGAGCCCGTTGGCCTCGTTCTCCACATCGGTGATCTCGGTGTACACCGAGGCGGACAGGCCCGCCGGGAGCTGGCCGACGCGGATACCGTCGATGAGTCCCACGAACCGGTCGTTCAGCGCGGCGATGCTCGGCTGGTCCTCGTAACTGAAGCCGCCGCCGGGGAACCACTCGTGCCCGGGCACCTTGTAACCCAGGCCGCCGAACTCGCCGAGGACGGCCGCCCGGGTCCCGGTCGGCGCGGTGTTGCCGGGGCCGACGTAGATGTGGTTGTCCACCACGTCACCGTTGCCGCCGTCCACCGAGCCGCAGCAGTTGACCCCGCTCATGTTGTCGACCAGCCGGCTCGGGTCGTACGCCTTGACCTCGTTCGCGATCCTGGCCTGGTCGTACTGCCCCCAGCCCTCGTTCTGGTCGACCCACATCACCAGCGACGGCGAGCTGCGGTGCTGGTCGATGACCGCGTGGAACTCGGCCTCCCACTGGGTGCGGGCCGCCGAGTCGGGGGACTTGCCGGTGTCCATGGCCGGCATGTCCTGCCAGACCAGGAGCCCCAGCTTGTCCGCCCAGTAGAACCAGCGCTGCGGTTCGACCTTGATGTGCTTGCGGACCATGTTGAACCCGAGGTCCTTGTGGGCCTGGAGGTCCGACTTCAGGGCGGCGTCGGTCGGCGCGGTGTAGATGCCGTCCGGCCAGTACCCCTGGTCCAGCGTGCCGGTCTGGAACACGAACTTCCCGTTCAGGACCGGCCGCAGGACGTTGTCGACCTTCGCGATCGCGATCGAGCGCATGCCGGTGTAGCTGCCGACCGAGTCCGTCACCGCCGAACCGTCGAGCAGTTCCGCCCTGACGTCGTAGAGGAACGGGTCGTCCGGGGTCCACAGATGCGTGTTCGGCACCGGTACGGAGACCGTGGAGCCGACCGTACCGGTGGCCGTGCCGACCACGGTGCCGCCGCTGGAGACGGTGACCCTGGCGGTGCGCCCGGACGCCGAGGCGGCCTGCACCTTCACCCGCAGGGTGCTGTCGCCCAGGTTCGGCGTCATGTCCAGCCGGGTGATGTGCGCGGCGGCGACCGGTTCCAGCCACACGGTCTGCCAGATGCCGGAGGCGGCGGTGTAGAAGATCCCGCCCCCATTGTGCGGCTTGACGTCGTTGATCCGCTGCTTGCCGACGGCCTGGCCGCCGGTCTGCGTCGGGTCGTAGACGGACACCACGATCGTGTTCGTACCGCCGTTGAGTTGCGGCGTGATGTCGTACGAGAACGAGTCGTAGCCGCCCTTGTGCGCGCCCACCTGGGTGCCGTTGACCCAGACCGTGGTCTGCCAGTCGGACGCGCCGAAGTTGAGCACGGTCCGGCGGCCGTTCCAGTTCGACGGCACGGCGAAGGTGCGCTTGTACCAGAGCTTGTCCTTCTCGGTGATCCTGCGCTGGATGCCCGAGAGCGCGGATTCGGCGACGAAGGGCACTCGGATCTGTTCGGTGAACGATGACGGCTGCCCGGCGTCCCGCCCGGTCACCGCGAAGTCCCAGATGCCGTTGAGGTTGGCCCAGTCGGACCGGGTCAGCTGCGGGCGCGGGTACTCCGGCAGCGGCTTGTCGACCGGGACCTGACCGGTCCAGGGCGTTGTCATCGGAGGCGTCTTGGGCGACCAGGACGCCGCCCCGGCCGGCGAGGCGCCGACCCCTACCAGTGCGGAGGACACCAGCGCCAGCAGGCCGGTCGTCGCGATCGCCCGTCTCCACCACGGCCTTCGGCCGGGCACACGTAAACGGCTCACAGGTTCGTCTCCTTGATTCGGTTCGGCCCCCGGGGGACGGGAGCGGCATGGGGGGTGCGCGGAGCGCCGGGAATCAGACGAGCTGCCAGAGGTGGTCGTCGGTGCCGTTGTCGTCGTACTGGACGACGTGCGCGCTGTCGGCGGTGGACATGGTGTCGACGCCCAGGACCTTGCCGGAGTGGCGGTTGCGGATGCGGTACCAGCCGCCGCCGTCCGGGACGAGCTGCCAGAGGTGGTCGTCGGTCCCGTTGTCGTCGTACTGGACGACGTGCGCGCTGTTGTCCATGGACATGTTGTCGACGCCGAGCACCTTGCCCGAGTGATGGTTGCGGATGCGGTACCAGCCGTCGCCCTCCGCGATCAGCCGCCAGTCGTGGTCGTCGGTGCCCGTGTCCCCGAACTGCACCACGTGCGCGCTGTTGGCGGTGGACATGGTGTCGACGCCCAGGACCTTGCCGGAGTGGCGGTTGCGAATGCGGTACCAGCGGTCCGCGAGCCACGGTTCCGCGTCCGGGGCGGCGGTCGGGAAGGAGGTGATGCGCAGCCTGGCCGCCCCCATCGGGACGAGGGCGACCTCCTCCACCGGCTCGGTGCTCAGGGCCGGCGAGTCCTGGAGCGGTGCCACCACGTGCCCGTCGTCGGCGGACCATTCCGGGATGCGGCGCGCCTTCGCGGTGATGGTCAGCGGGGTGCCGTCGAGCGTGAACGGGTTGTCCCCCTTCAGCCGTCGGACGGTGTGGTGGCGCAGGGACGCGGCGGCGGGCTTCTTCGCGTCCAGGACGAGCCCGTAGTTCCACGGGCCGGTCGCGTGGACCGCGTACTCGGGGAACTGCTCGCTGCCGCCGATGCGCTCGTACGACTCGCCGATGCGCAGCGAGTACGTGAGCGGGCCGCGGTCCACGCTGACGGAGCCGTGGTTGTGCGCCCAGGTGCGTACGGTGGTGCGCTGCGGGAAGCGCAGGGTGACCCGGTCCCCGTCGGCCCAGGTGCGGTCGAGCCGGGTGAAGGCGGGGCCGGCCGGGGCGTCCACGCGCCGCCCGTTCACCGCGATCTCGGGGGCGTCGCACCAGGCCGGGACGCGCAGCACCAGCGGGAAGGCCAGCCGCTTCGGCGCCTTCAGGGTGAGGGTGACGGTCTCCTTGAAGGGGTAGTCCGTCTCCTCGGTGAACGTGACCTCGGTGCCGTCGGCGACCTTGGCCGTCACCTCGCAGGCGGCGTACATCGCGGCGGCCAGGCCCCCGTCCGGGGTGGCGAGCCACAGCTCCTCGGTGAAGTACGGCCAGCCCATGCCGTAGTTGTGCGGGCAGCAGCGGTACTGGTCGACGCCGGGCAGGAACGCCTGCATGGCGAAGCCGTTCTGGAACTGGCGCTCCGACTTCGGCACGTTGTCCAGGTCCACGCTGTTGGCGCTGGTGATGTAGTGGATCGCCTTCCCCGAGGGGTCGAGCGAGGCGGGCAGCGAGTTGAACGCCAGCTCCTCGCAGCGGTCGGCCCACAGCGGGTCGCCGGTGATCCGGGTCAGCAACTGGTGGCTGGCCATGAACTCCACGATCCCGCAGGTCTCGAAGCCCTGCCGGGGGTCGCCGTGCCCGGGCCGCGCGTTCTCGTCCCCGGCGAAGCCGCCACCGGGGAACTGGCCGTACTGGTCCATGGCCTTGCCGTACGTTCCGTACGTGTCCCGGGTGTCCTGGGCGGAGCCGCTGCGCAGCGCGTACTGGGCGGGCTCGCGGAAGCCCTGGGCGATGTTCACGTTGTGCGGGTTGACCAGGTTGTCGCCCCAGTCGGCACCGTACGTGTGGATCTTGTCGGCGAGGTCCAGCAGGAAGGCGTCGCCGGTGCGGTTGTAGAGCCAGAAGACGCTGTCCAGGCCGTCGCCCCAGCGCAGCGCGATCCAGCTGGTGTTGAACGCGCCCGGGCCCTGGGCGTTCATGTACCGGAAGAACCGGCTGAGGAAGGGGATGATCCGCGTGTCCCCGGCGTACTCCTGCCAGGAGCGCAGGGCCTGTACCAGCGGCAGGAACGGCCAGAAGTCCGGGCCGCCGTTCAGCGAGGTGCGCAGCGCCTTCGGGCCGAAGAACCCGTCGGACTGCTGGGTGGCGAGGATCGCGTCGAACCAGCGGCGCACCGAGGCCAGCGCCTTCGCGTCACCCGTGACGATCGCCAGGTCGGTGTAGCCGCGCAGCCAGTACGGGACCTCCTCCCAGCCGCCGAGTTCGGGGCGGACCCAGCCGGTGGCCGTGAAGTCGAGGAAGTGCGACAACTCCTCGTACCGGCCGCACAGCCCGTCCAGCTGGAGCCTCAGCTGTCCGGCGAGCCAGCCGCGTGCGGTGACCTTGCCGGGCGGGAGCTTCAGGAAGGCGGTGGGGTGCAGGGGCGCGGCGTTGGGGGAGTAGTGGCCGCCGTGCGCGGGCCGCGCCCGGTGCTCGGCGGCGGTCGCGGTGGCCGACCAGCGGCCGGCCGCCGTGGTGGCGGCGACGGTGGCGAGGGCGCCGGTCATGAGCTGTCTGCGGTTCAGGGGCATGGGCGAGGGCTCCTGTTCTGCCGGAGGCGGGGCTCCGACTCAAGGAATGCACATGACAAGAGAGGGGGTGTCGCGGTGCGGTGGTCCAGGCCGGACGCGCGCATGACGAAGGGCGCCGTCACGATCCGGGCGAAGGGTGCGGTGTCTCTTCTGCAACGTTGGAAAACGGGGTTCCGGCGGTATGACAGCACGCCGCCGGGCGGCTGTCCAGAGGTGCGGCGGCATCGCTTCCCGCGGGTGCCGCTGCCCGGGCGGACTCGCGCCGACACATTTTGGAAACGCATCGACAACGCTCTTGCCGCCCGAGCCGCACCGCCTATATAACGTTGTAAACCGAGCCGCCGAGAGGCCGCGCAGGCTCTCACGACCGCAGTTTGTGCAGCTAGGGGCCGTCTCCTAGCGGGGCCGTGAGTGCAGTGACATCGGCCGCCGCGCAGCGGCCGATGCATCGTCCAGCCATGACCGACCGCACGCCCCTCGGCGTGCCGTCATCCCGCCAAGGAGCCCCCGCGCATGATGATCCAGCGCCGACCCCGTACCCTCGCCGTGGCCTGCGTCCTGGCCGCCACCGCCACGCTGGCCGTTTCCGGCTGCTCCAAGTCGGAGGGCTCGGACAACAAGGCGAGCAGCGACAGCAGCCAGGCTGCCCAGGCGGCCAAGACCCCCGAGTCGTCGTCCGGCTCCGGCTGCTCGCTGCAGAGTTACGGGGCGCCGAAGCTCGACCTGAAGAACGCGGTGGTCGGCTTCTCCCAGTCGGAGAAGGAGGCCAACCCCTTCCGCATCGCCGAGACCCAGTCCATCAAGGACGAGGCGAAGAAGATCGGCGTCAAGAAGCTGCTCACCACCAACGCCCAGTCGCAGCTGTCCAAGCAGATCAGCGACATCCAGGACATGCTCGCCCAGGGCGCCCAGTTCCTCATCGTCGCCCCGCTCAACTCGGACGGCCTCGAACCGGCCCTCAAGGCGGCCGCCGCCAAGAAGGTCCCGGTCCTCACCGTCGACCGCAAGCTCAACGCCACCGCCTGCAAGGACTACGTGGCCTTCCTGGGCTCCGACTTCGTCGAGCAGGGCAAGCGCGCCGCCGACGCGATGATCAAGGCGACCGGCGGCAAGGGCAAGGTCGCCATCCTCCTCGGTTCGTCGGGCAACAACGTCACCACCGACCGCACCAAGGGCTTCGTGGACCAGCTCAAGGCCAAGGCCCCCGACATGGAGATCGTCGCCCAGCAGACCGGTGAGTTCGCCCGCGACAAGGGGCAGCAGGTCACGGAGCAGCTGATCCAGTCCAAGCCCGGCATCACCGCCATCTACGCGGAGAACGACGAGATGGGACTCGGCGCCGTCACCGCGGTGAAGGCCGCCGGCAAGAAGCCCGGCAAGGACATCAAGATCGTCTCCGTCGACGGCACCCGCAACGCCGTCCAGGCCATCGTCAACGGCGAGTACAACGCCGTCATCGAGTCCAACCCGCGCTTCGGCCCGCTGGCCTTCGCGACCGCCCAGAAGTTCTACGGCGGCGAGGAGATCCCCGAGAACGTCATCATCAGCGACCGCGCCTACGACGAGTCCAACGCCAAGTCCACGGTCGGCAACGCGTTCTGACACCGGCCGGCCCCATCTGCCCGTACCGGCTCCGTCGGTTCTCGGCCGCCGTGGCGCATCCCCGTCACGGCGGCCACCGGGCCCCCATCCTTGGAAGAGCGGAAGGCCAAGACCAGCCATGGCACCACCCGAAGCAGTACCGCAGCCGCCGGAGCCGGCCGCCGACGTGAAGGAGGGGAGCGCGGCCGCGACGGCCCTCGCGGACGAGCCCGGCGCGGCCCCGGCCGTCCTGGAGGCCCGCTCGGTCAGCAAGCGGTTCCCGGGCGTCGTCGCCCTCGACGGCGTCTCCTTCTCCCTGCGCGCCGGCGAGACCCACGCCCTGGTGGGGGAGAACGGAGCCGGGAAGTCCACCCTCATCAAGGTGCTGACCGGCGTCTACCGCCCCGACGAGGGCGAACTGCGGCTGGCCGGCCGACCGATCGCGTTCGCCCGGCCGTTCGAGGCGCAGGAGGCCGGGATCTCCACGATCTACCAGGAGGTCAACCTCGTCCCGCTGATGAGCGTGGCGCGCAACATCTTCCTCGGCCGCGAGCCCAAGAACCGCTTCGGCCTGATCGACTTCCCCCGGATGCACCGCGAGGCGAGCGAACTGCTCGACGGCTTCGGTGTCCGCGTCGACCCGAAGCGCCCCCTGCACACCCTGGGCATCGGCACCCAGCAGATGGTCGCGATGGCCCGCGCCGTCTCCGTGAAGGCCCAGGTCGTCATCATGGACGAACCGACCTCCTCACTGGAGCCCCGCGAGGTCGAGACCCTCTTCCGGGTCATCGAGGACCTCCGCGGACGCGGCATCGCCGTCCTCTACGTCAGCCACCGCATGGACGAGCTGTACCGGATCTGCGACCGGGTCACCGTCCTGCGCGACGGCCACCACATCCACACCGGCGACCTCGCCGGCCTCGACCGGATGCAGCTCGTCTCGATGATGCTGGGCCGCGACATGGCCGAGGTGCGCCGCGAAGGGCTCACCAACTTCGACTCCGAGGGCCACGAGGCCGCGCGAACCCCCGTCCTCACCGCCACCGGCCTCTCCCGCGACCACCAGCTGCACGACATCTCCCTCGACCTGTACGCGGGAGAGGTCCTGGGCCTCGGCGGACTCCTCGGCTCCGGCCGCAGCGAGACCGCGAAGGCCATCGCCGGAGCGCTCGCCCTGGACTCCGGAGAGGTGAGCATCGCCGGCCGCGCCCTGCGCCGCCTCACCTCCGCCGGCGCCATCCGGGCCGGCATCAGCCTGCTGCCCGAGGACCGCAAGGCCGAGGGCATCGTGCCCGGTCTCTCGGTCCGCGAGAACATCGTGCTGGCCGCGATGCCCCGGCTCTCCCGCGCCGGCATCGTCTCCCGCGCCAAGCAGGACCGCATTGTCGACATCTTCATGAAGCGACTGAGGATCAAGGCGGCGAGCCCCGAGCAGAAGGTCGGCGAGCTCTCCGGCGGCAACCAGCAGAAGGTGCTGCTGGCCCGCTGGCTCTGCCTGGAGCCGAAGGTCCTGCTGCTGGACGAACCCACCCGGGGCATCGACGTCGGCGCCAAGGCCGAGGTCCAGAGCCTCATCGACGACCTCGCCCGCGAGGGCCTGGCCGTCCTGCTCATCTCCTCCGACATCGAGGAACTGATCGAGGGCGCCGACCGGATCGTCGTCCTGCGCGGCGGCGCGGTCGCGGGCGAACTGGCGGGCGACGAGGTGGCGGAGAGCCATCTGCTCGAAGTGCTCGCCGACCACTCACCGGCTGCCGCGGACAAGGCGCCGGCCGCGAAGGAGGACCCCCGATGACCCAGGCCGCAGTCACCACCCCCGCAGCCCGGCCGCTCGCCCGGCTGCGCGACCCCGCCTGGTACCAGGAGTACGGCGTCTACCTCGCCGTCGCGGTCGTCCTCGTCTTCAACGCCCTGTTCACCGAGCACTTCATGACGGTGGACAACCTGCGCACGCAGCTCGTCCAGGTCGCCCCGATCGTCATCGTCGCCCTCGGCATGGCGCTCGTCATCGGCACCGAGGGCGTCGACCTCTCCGTCGGCTCGACCATGGCCCTGGCCGCAGCGCTGCTGCCGCTCTACCTCGGCTACGGACTGGTCCCCGCGCTCGTCATGGCGCTGCTCGCCGGCGCCCTCGTCGGAGCGGTCAACGGCACCCTGGTCTCACTCGTCGGCCTCCAGCCGATCGTCGCCACACTCGCCCTGTTCGTCGGCGGCCGGGGCCTCGCCCTGGTCATGGCGGACAGCCAGCTCAAGCAGATCGTCAACCCGGACCTGCTCTCCCTGGGCACCGGCTCCTTCCTCGGCATCCCGCTGGTCGTCCTCATCGCCGGTGTCCTCGCCGTCGCCGTGGCCTTCCTCGTCACCCGGACCACCTTCGGCCGCCAGGTCGTCGCCATCGGCGGCAACCGCTCCGCCGCCGCCCTGGCCGGACTGCCCGTCCGGCGGGTGCTCATCGGTGTGTACGTGCTCTGCGGGGTGCTCGCCGCCCTCGCGGGAATCCTGGCCACCGCCAGGCTCACCGCCAGCGACCCCTCCTCGCTCGGCACCCTCATGGAACTCTCCGCCATCACGGCGGTCGTGGTGGGCGGCACCCCGCTCAACGGCGGCTCCATCCGGGTTCTCGGCACCGTCGCCGGCGCCCTGCTGATGCAGCTGCTGCGGGCCACCCTCATCAAGCACGACCTGCCCGACTCCACCGCACAGATCGCCCAGGCGGCCATCATCATCGCCGCCGTCTACGTCGCCCGGGAGCGTCGGTCCCGATGAACGAAACCTCACCTGCCCCGGCGGCCCCCGCCCCGGCCCCGCGCAAGACCGCCGCCTCCGGCGCCCCCGCGCCGGCCCCCGGTGCCGCGGCGCCGCGCACGACCGGCCGGCGGATCGCCGAACTCCTGCAACGCCAGGGCGTCCTGGTCGTCCTCCTGACGGTCGTGATCGTCGCGTCCTGCATCTACCCGACGACGTTCTCCACCCTGGACAACGCCCGCGGAGTGACCGTCCAGGCCTCGTTCCTGGCCGTCGTCGCGCTCGGGATGACCATGGTCATCATCACCGGCGGCATCGACCTCTCCGTCGGGTCCGTGTTCGCCCTGGGCGGGGTGCTCGCCGCCTGGGCCTCCCAATGGGGCGTCCTGCCCGCCCTGCTGGTCCCGCTCGTGGTGTGCGGAGCGATCGGCCTGCTCAACGGCTTCCTGGTGGCCCGCGCCGGAATGGCCCCGTTCATCGTCACGCTCGCCACCCTTCTCGGGGCGCGCGGACTGCTCCTCGCGATCACGGACGAGGGCGCCACCACCTACCTGGTGCCCAAGGACTCCGCCTTCGCCGAGATCGGCCAGGGCGCCGTCCGGGGCTTCGGCTACCCGATCTTCATCGCCCTCGCGCTGTTCGGCCTCGGCGGACTGCTCCTCCAGCGCACCTCGTTCGGGCAGTCGATCTTCGCCGTCGGCGGCAGCAGCGACGCCGCCACGCTGATGGGTCTGCCCGTCGCCCGTACGAAGATGCTCGTCTACACGCTCAGCGGACTCCTGGCCGGGCTGGCCGGCGCGCTCAACGCCGCCCGGCTCTCCTCCGGAGTCACCATCGTCGGCGTGGGCATGGAGCTCGACGCGATCTCCGCCGTCGTCATCGGCGGCACCCTCCTCATCGGCGGTGCCGGCTCCATCAGCGGAACGCTCTGGGGCGTCCTGCTCCTTCAGGTCATCCAGAACCTGATCAACCAGATCGGCTCGCTGAACTCCTCGTACCAGTCGGTCGTCAGCGGCGGTTTCCTTATCGTTGTCGTCGTGGCCCAGCGCTATCTGGCGCGCAGCCGCAGAACCACCTGAACCGGTGCCGGGGCCCCACGGCCCCGGCACCGTTCGAGCCGATCGAGCCGAACCGGCGGGAGCCGGGCCACCGCGCCTCACCGCGCGACAAGTCGATTCAGGGAGTGCCGTGGGCGTCAGCCTCAAGGACGTTGCGCAACGGGCGGGCGTGTCCATCAAGACCGTGTCGAACGTGGTGAACAACTATCAGCACGTCACACCGAAGATGCGCGCCAAGGTGCAGCAGGCCATCGACGAGCTCGGCTACCGGCCGAACCTGACCGCCCGTCACCTGCGCAAGGGCCGCACCGGGATCATCGCGCTCGCCGTCCCCGAGTTCGGCAACCCGTACTTCGCGGAGCTGGCGGGCGCGGTGGTCGACGCCGCCGCCCGGCACGACTACACCGTGCTGGTCGACCACACCGGCGGACTGCGCGAAAAGGAACTCCTGGTCAGCCAGGGCTTCCGGTCCCACGTCATCGACGGGCTCATCCTCAGCCCGATCCACCTGGAGACCGAGGACCTGATGGCGCGCACCGAGACCGCGCCGCTGGTCCTGCTCGGCGAGCGCGAGTACGAGGCCCCGTACGACCACATCGCCATCGACAACGTCGCGGCGGCGCGCGAGGCCGTACGCCACCTCATCGAGCTCGGCCACCGCCGCATCGCCTTCCTCGGCTCCCGTACCGGCCGCGAACGCCAGCCCGCCCACCTCCGGCTGCGCGGCTGGCGCGAGGAGCTGGCCGCCGCCGGGATCGAGCCCGACGAGGCGCTGGTCGTCGTCACCGACGGCTACGGACGCGAGGACGGGGCCTCCGCCATGGCGGCTCTGCTGGACCGCGGTGAGCGGCCCGACGCCGTCTTCGCGTACAACGACCTCATCGCCATCGGCGCCATGCGCACCCTCACCGCACGCGGCCTGCGCATCCCCGAGGACGTCGCCGTCGTCGGGTTCGACGACATCGAGGAGAGCCTCTACGGTGCGACCACGCTCACCACCGTGGCGCCCGACAAGGAGGCCATCGCCCGGCTCGCCGTCGACAGCCTGGTCGAGCGCCTCTCCGGTGAGCCGGTGGCGGAGCCCCGGCGGCCCCGCCCCGGCTACCGGCTCGTCGTCCGCGAATCCACCGTTCCCCGGCCCGCCGCCGGCCGGCCCGCGCCCTAGGGCGCGGCCGCAAAGTCCCGCCTGTCCGGCCACTCCGGCCTTCCGATCGCCCCAAGGATCATTGATGCCTCGCCCCACCGTGCACAGCAAACCGTTCGGCGCCCACGGGCCCGCGGACGTCGACATCTGGACGCTCGACTCCGGCACCGGAGTCCGGGCCGAGATCCTCACCTACGGCGGCATCCTGCACCGGCTCACCGTGCCCGACACCGCCGGCACCCCGGCCTCGGTCGTCCGCTCGCTGCCCGCCCTCGACGACTACACGGGGAAGAACCCCTTCTTCGGCGCCCTCGTCGGCCGTTACGCCAACCGCATCGCGCACGGCAGGTTCACCCTCGACGGCGCGGAGCACCAGGTCCCCGCCACCGACCGGGGCCACGCCCTGCACGGTGGGCCGGACGGCTTCCACACCCGGATCTGGCAGGCCGAAGGCACCGCCACGGACGAGGCGGCCGTCCTGCGGCTCACGCTGCACAGCCCCGACGGAGACATGGGCTTCCCCGGGGCGCTGGACGTGACCGTGACGTACACCCTGGACGCGGCCGGCACCCTCGCCCTCGACTACACGGCCACCACCGACCGCGCCACCGTCGTCAACCTCACCAACCACGCCTACTTCGACCTCACCGACCGGGGCGACATCCTCGGCCACACCCTTCAGGTGGACGCCGGCCACTACCTCCCCGTGGACGAGGAGGGCATCCCCGAGGGCCCCGCCGTGCCCGTCGCCGCCACCCCGTTCGACCTGACCGGGCCGCAGACCCTCGGCGACCGGATCGCCCTGCCGCACGAACAGCTGCGCCGGGCGGGCGGGTTCGACCACTGCTGGGTCCTCGGCGGCGCGGACGCACCGGCCGCTCCCCGCCGCGCCGCCCGCCTCACGGCACCCGACGGCGGGCGGGTCATGGAGGTGTGGACCACCGAACCGGGCATCCAGGTCTACACCGCCAACCAGCTGGACGGCACCCTGGCCGACCCCGACGGCGGCCGCCACGAGCGCCACAGTGCCGTCTGCCTGGAGACCCAGCACCTCCCCGACTCGCCCAACCGCCCCGATCAGCCGGCCACCGTCCTGCGCCCGGGCGAAGACTTCCGCAGCCGCACCGAATACCGCTTCCCGCACCTGGCGGCCCGGAGGGTGTGAGCCCTCACCGGTGAGGGCTCCCGTCCTGTGCGGCGAATTACGATGAGCCTCGTAGTATGGGAGCCCCGGACGGAGCGACGATGCGGAGAGCGACCGTGACCCCTGCCAGCACCACCGCCCCGGCAGCGGGCGCGCGCACCCTGCCCCACCCCGCCCGCCGGGAGATCCGGCTCGAAGCGGTCCTGCACGCCCTCTCGGACCCGGTGCGGCTGTGTGTCGTACGCGAACTGGCCGCCGCCGAGGACGAGCTCACCTGCTCCTGCTTCGACCTGCCCGTCACCAAGTCCACCTCCACGCACCACTTCCGGGTGCTGCGCGAGAGCGGCATCGTCCGGCAGACCTACCGGGGCACCGCCAAGATGAACGGGCTGCGCAGGGACGACCTCGACGCGCTGTTCCCCGGGCTGCTCGACCGCATCCTCGAAGCGGCCGCCTGCCAGGCGGTGCGCCTCGGCGAAGGCTGAGGGGGCGTAATCCGTCACCGTACGGGCCCGTGAAGTGGCGGAGCGTAGTACTTCATTGACCGATCAGCCGTGACGGGACATGCTGTACCCCCGCCACGGACCGGTTCCGGCGACGCAGGGGATCGCCGGAGCCGGGACGTCTCAGAACGCGGGCCTCTCGCCGCCCCCGGTCGCGGCGGCCCACTCGACCAGCAGACGCTGGTACTCCTCCTCGTCCTCCGGGGACAGGTGACCGCCCGAGCGCCGCCACAGGTCGCGAATGTCTTCATTCACCACAGCTGCGGGGCGTACGGAGTCGGACGGGCACGGAGTCGGGGACATGTTCTCCAGGCTAAGGCCACGATGTGACCATCCGACCCATTGCGCGTCAGGGACATCTCTCACATGTGTCTCAGGCAACCTTCCCGGTCAGTCCGAGCTCCCGCAGTCCGTCGGGCCGCTCATCCACCGGCAGGTGGCGTACAAAACGCACCTCGCAGCCCAGCGCCGCGGCCCCGCCGTCGGCGCGCCGGTCGTCGCCGACCATCACCACATCCGCCGGATCCTGTCCCAGAAGTGTGCACGCGGTGTGGAAGAGGCGTGGGTCCGGCTTCTGGACGCCGTGCTCGAAGGAGAGGACGTACGCGTCCACGTAGCGGTCCAGGCCGTGCGCGCGGAAGACGGGCCGCAGATCCCAGCCGATGTTGCTGACGATCCCGATCCGGACCCCGGCCGTGCGCAGCCCGGCCAGGACCTCCGCAGTGTCCGGGTAGGGGCGCCAGGCGTCCGGGCTCAGGTGGCGGTCGTACAGCGCGTCGTAGAGGCCCGGGTCCGGCAGGGCGACCTGGCGGGCCAGACCGGTGTACACCGCGCGGTGCAGCTCGGCGCTCTCGTCGCGGTGCGCCCAGCCGTCCGCAAGCTCCTCGGGCATCCGCCTCGGGCCGGGCCCGCCCGGCAGCGCGCCGAACGCCTCCAGCTCCGCCGCGTACCGCTCGAAGGCGGCCTCGTCCACGCGCACCCCCCGCTCGGCGAGAGTCGCGGCGAGCCAGGAACGGACCGGCTCGATCCGGAACAGTGTCCCGGAGAAGTCGAAGAGGGCACCCTTGATCGGCATGGCACCGATCCTCGCCGAACCGGCCGGCCCCGGGCAAGGGCGCCTGCCCTGCCACCACGGCGCCCTGCCTGGTCAGAGCCCCCGGTGCGCGGGCGCGGCGGCGCACCACCGGTCGAAACCCCGGATCGCCAAGGCGGCCAGCGCCGCCCCCAGGAGCCATCCGCCCAGCACATCGGACGGCCAGTGCACGCCCAGATACAGCCGGGTGAGCCCGACCCCGAGCACCGAGACGGCCGCCGCGCCCACCGCCGCCCACCACACCCCGCGCCGCGCCCCGGACCGGTGCAGCAGCCACAGCAGCAGCCCGCAGCTCACCGTCGCCGTCATCGCGTGCCCCGAGGGATAGGCCGCGTAGTGGGCGGAGTCCACCGGGTCCGCCCACTGCGGCCTGCCCCGGTCGACGGCCGCCTTGACGCCCTGCTGCACGAGCGCCGAGAGCAGCGTCGTCGCCGCGACCCACACCGCGAGCGGGCGGGCTCCCCGCCACCACAGGGCCACCACCGCGACGGAGATCAGGGCGCGGAACGTCCACGGGTCCCACAGCCAGTCCGTCAGCAAACGGTTGACGTGGACGAAGCCGGGCTCGGTCACCGCCCGCCGGTGCAGCGCCTCCGCGATCCGCGCGTCCAGGTCCACGAGTGGCCGCCACCGGGCGACGACCAGTGCCGTCACCGCGCCGCCGAGCACCGCGCAGACCGCGCCCGCCCGGGAGAGGCGTGAGACGGCGCGGATCTGGCCGACGGGGGAGAGCAGCGGAATGTGCATGGCACGATCCTCGCCGACCGGCACCCACTCCGGCCATTTCAGCGCGCCGGAGAACGGAATCGCCGGTCCGTTACCTCAGCGCGCTGAGCCCCGGAACGAAGGCCACGAGCAGCGGGACCACGGGCACCAGGGACGCCGCCGCGGTCAGCCGCAGCCGCCGTCCCGCCGTGAGCCTGCCCGCCGGGGCCAGCAGCCGGTTCACCCGCAGCGGCAGTTCCGCGTCGGCGGCCGAGGACGGGCCGAACACGCCCCGGTCCTCGTTGAGTTCGACCAGGGCGAGGGCGATCGTCAGCCGTCCGAAGCGCCGCGAGGCCACATCGTCGGCCGCCAGCTCGACCAGCCGGTGCATCTCGTTGCGGAAGGCCGCGAACACCGGCACCTGCGGGAAGCCGGAGGCCAGCGCCTCCGAGCAGTTGAGCAGCCAGTCGTGCCGGGCCTGCGCGTGGCCCTGCTCATGGGCCAGGACCGCGTCGAGCTGCCGCCCCTTCAGCCGCCCCAGCGCGGCCGTGGTGATGACGAGTTGGGGCGCGGACCCCGGCAGCCACCAGGCGTCGGGGCGCTCACCCTCCAGCACCACGAGCCGCCCGGACCCCGGCTCCTCGCCGGGCATCAGGGGCGCGCGCACCAGGAGTTCGGTCCGCCGCCGCCTGCGCCGCAGCTGGGCCCGGTGGATCTCGCGGGCCAGCATGGCGGCCGTCCACACGCCGCCGAGGGCCAGCAGCACCGCCATCACCGCCGACCACGCCCCGTGGCCCGCGAGCGCGTACGCGTCCACGACGGCGTGCGGCGCGGGCGCGAAGACATGACCCCGTACCGCCTGCCAGGCGGCGGCCGCGCTGAACGTCATGGAGAGGGCGAACGACAGCAGCACCGCGGCCACCACGCACTGCCACACCCACAGCGCCACCACCGGCTCGCGCTCGGGCCACTCGGCCCGCGCCATCAGGCGCGGGGTCACGACGGCGGCCAGTGCACCGAGCAGCAGCAGCGCTAGGGAGACCCACATGGCGTCAGCCTATGAGGGCCGCGCCACACACGGGTATGGCTCCGCGCGCCAAGTGACGTACACCACGAAGGGCGGCCCTGCCCGTCTCACAGGGTGAGCAGCATCGCGAACATGGCCATGCCCATGGTCAGCCGGCACGCCAGAGCCAGCTCGGGACGCGCCCCCCAGTCCCCGGGCACGGGGCCGCCGACGGTGGCCGCCGCGGCCGCCGGCACCAGCCGGGCGCCTGAGCGCAGCACATACACCGCGTAGTAGAGGAGGAGCACCCCTGTGAGCAGGGGTATGCCCTCCGCACCGGACATGCCGGGGGAGGCCATCGCGTGCGAGGTGTGGCTGCCGCCGTGCCCGCCCGTTCCGGCCCGGGCCATCACCACCGCCATGTAGACCATGGCGGAGGAGCCGACGAGGTGGTGCAGATGGTGTCCGCCGCGCCGGGAGAACCACAGCGCCCGCAGTGCCGCGACCCCGAAGAACACCGCGTAGACCCCCCACCCCCACGCGGGCGGCGCGACGGCGGCGGCCGGTATCGCCATCGCGGCCATGCCGAAGCCCATCAGCGCCTCGGCCCGCGCGGCCCTGCGCTCCTCCGCGCTCCCCGTACGGGTGCGCAGCAAGCAGTACGAGCCGGTCAACGCGCACAACGCCATCAGCAGCCATCCGGACATCGCCGGTCCGTGCACAGCGGCCCTCCCCCCGGGCGAACGCCATCGCCGTCGACCAGTAGATGCCCGGGGCCGGACACCCGTACGCGGCGCACGGAGGTGCGGGGGAGCGCGCGACGGGAGTGTTTCCGGGATGCGCCTGGTGCGCGCTCCCGCGAGGGCCGCCACGGGCCCGGGCGCCGCCCTCGGAGTTACGCTGCTCCGGCACCGCCCCCGCACAGAATCCGGAGAGACCCCGCCATGGACACCGCCCCGCCCCGGGACACGGGAGAGCTGACGTTCCGCGACGCCACCGAAGCGGACATCCCCGCGCTCGTCGAGCTGATCGAGTCCGCGTACCGCGGCGACAGCAGCCGCGCCGGCTGGACCACCGAGGCGGACATCCTCCAGGGGCAGCGGACCGACCCGCAGGGCGTCCGCGAGGTGGTCGAGAGCCCGGGCAGCCGGCTGCTCGTGGTGGAGCGGGACGGCGCGCCCGTCGCCTGCTGCCAGCTGGAGCACCGCGGCGAGGCCGCGTACTTCGGCATGTTCGCGGTCCGTCCCGCGCTCCAGGGTGCCGGCCTCGGCAAGGTGATCATCGCCGAGGCCGAGCGCACCGTCCGGGAGAGCTGGGGTGCGCGGGAGATGCACATGACCGTGATCTCCGTCCGCGACGAGCTCATCGCCTGGTACGAGCGCCGGGGCTACCGCCGCACGGGCAAGCTCTCCCCGTTCCCGTACGGCGACGAGCGCTTCGGCATCCCCCAGCGCGACGATCTGGCCTTCGAGCTGCTGGTCAAGGAGCTGGACGGCTGAGGGCTACGCGGGGGCGCCGCCCCCGCGCTGGATGTCCGGGTGGTCGGTGGTCACGCCGTCGAGCCCCAGCCCCTCGGCCAGCCGCAGCTGCTGCTGGGTGTTGACCGTCCAGCCGAAGACCGTCAGCCCCTCGGCGTGGGCCTTGTCCACCAGCTCCAGCGTGATGCGCCGGATGTTGAGGATCAGCCGGGTCGCGCCCACCGCCTTCGCGCGGTCCACCAGGTCCCCGCCCCACCGGCTGGCCACCAGCGCCGTCCGCACGCCGGGGACCAGCTGCGCGATCTCGGCGACCGCCTCGTCGTGGAACGAGATCACCTCGACGCGCTCGACCAGGTCGCGTTCGTGCATGACCCGGGCCAGGGTGCGGGCCGCCGCCACGTCCTTGATCTCCGCCTGGAGCGGGGACCGCACGGCGTCCAGGACCTCCTCGAAGACGGGCACCCGCTCGCCCAGGCCCGCGTCGAGCGCGCGCAGCTCGGCGAGCGTCTTCTCCGCGATCGGACCCTCGCCGTCGGTCGTACGGTCCACCTCCGCGTCGTGCATGACGGCCAGTGCGCCGTCCTTGCTCAGATGCAGGTCCAGCTCGATGAGGTCCACGCCCTCCTTCTCGGCGCGGACGAAGGAGCGCAGAGTGTTCTCCGGCTCGACGCCCGCCGCTCCGCGATGACCGATCGTGAGAAAAGACAAGGCCCGCTCGCTTCCGTCGACGCTCTGTTCCTCGCAGCCTAGTGGCCCCGCAACGCCGGGCGGGGGAGGGGCGGGGTCGAGCGCGCAGCGCCCCGCGAAACCCCCGAAGAAGCCGCCGCGGGGACGTATCACAGGAAAAATGGCGGTGACCATGGGGGGTCCGCAGGATATTTTCCACAATCCCACTTGTCCCGGGGACTCGCACGCGGATACGGTGGTCGGACGCGAGGTTCTCCCGTGGAGGAAGTGTGATGACGGAAATTCTTGTGCACGACGCCGTATCCGGCGACATAGCTGCCGCCCCACGGGTGATCGAGCACCCGGCCTGGCCCGCGCTCAAGAACGCCGTGGAGGAGATCCGCCCCTGGCAGTCGAAGGACGGTTCCATCGACTTCGACGCGGAGGGCGCGCCCGCCCCGGCGCTCGCCGAGGCCGCCGTGGAGCGGGTGATCGGCGCCGTCGAGGAGCTGTCCCCGCTGCTGCCGCACGACGCCGCGTACCACCGCGCCCTCGTGAAGGACCTGCGCGACTGGGTGGGCGGCGGGTTCGACGTCCCCGACTTCCTGGACTCCCTGCTGGCCTTCCAGCCGGCCAAGGGGCGCGCCGACGGCCTCCAGCACCTGGTCGTCTTCGCCATGTACACCCAGAACGGCAACCCCGACCGCAATCTCGAAGCGGTCGTGCTGCGGATGGTCTGGCCCGACTGGCTCGCCGAGCTGGAGGCCACCCGCTACGACAACCCGCTGTTCTGCGGCATCACCTTCGAGGACTTCACCTCCGGCTACGACACCAACTCGGCGGTGCTCTTCCCGGAGACCATCGCCGTCCGCGAGGCCCCCGAACGCTTCAGCTGGGGCGGCATCTTCTGCGACCGCGAGGCCGCCCGCTTCCGCCGCGTCACCGAGGCGGCCGTCGACCTCCTCGGCATCGAACTGCCCGACGACATCCGCGCGATGATCGGCGACCAGCAGCGCTGCGAGCAGGCGTTCGTGCTCTGGGACATGGTCCACGACCGCACCCACAGCCACGGCGACCTGCCGTTCGACCCCTTCATGATCAAGCAGCGCCAGCCGTTCTGGATGTACGGCCTGGAGGAGCTGCGCTGCGACCTCACCGCCTTCAAGGAGGCCGTGAAGCTGGAGGCCGAGGGCAACCCGCACGGCCGCGACGTGCAGTACGCCGTGCTCT
Source organism: Streptomyces sp. NPDC016469 (assembly GCF_040632905.1). Lineage (NCBI taxonomy): Bacteria > Bacillati > Actinomycetota > Actinomycetes > Kitasatosporales > Streptomycetaceae > Streptomyces > Streptomyces sp. NPDC016469. Next base: position 4,627 of record NZ_JBEYCQ010000035.1, on the reverse strand, counting down.
TCGACCGGATGTTCCGCTTCCCGGTCACCGGCGAGCGCGTCCGCAACTACGACGGCCTCGGCGGCCAGCTCCTCTTCGCGTACCTCCACAAGCACGACGTGGTGCGCTGGACCGACAACACGCTCCGGATCGACTGGGAGCGCGCCCCGCAGGTCACCAACCAGCTCTGTGCCGAGATCGAGAAGCTGTACCGGGACGGCATCGACCGCCCCAAGCTGGTCCACTGGTTCGCCGCGTACGACCTCGTCTCCACCTACCTCGCCCCGCACCCCGGCTCCCGCTGGGCCAAGGGACCCGACGCCCTGGACCTCTCCCAGCCGCCCCGGAAACTTGTGGACGACGTGCTTCCCGACGAGTTTCCCCTGAGCATGTTCTATGAGGCCCTTTCCAAGAAGCTGAAGAGCGTGATCGCCTCGGCCAAGGGCATCACCGGCTCGGACGCGGGGAAGGCTGCCGCGTGAGCACAGGTCCCAAGGAGGCGGAGGCCATGAACGGAACAAGCACGGGCGACGCGAGCGGCGCGCTCGAAGGGGCCGTGGTCGCCGTCGCCGGAGCCGCCGGCCCGGCCGGCCGGGCCACGCTGCTGCGGCTCGCCGAGGCGGGCGCGGTCGTCGTCGCCTCGGACTCCCACCCCACCCGGCTCGCCGAAGCCGTCGACGCGGCGCGCTACGCCCACGGCGGCGCGACCGTCACGGGCGACACCGTCGACCTGCTCGACCTCGGCGCCACCCGGGAATGGGCGGCCAAGACGGAGAAGGAGTTCGGCCGCGTCGACGGCGTCGTCCACCTCGTGGGCGGCTGGCGCGGCAGCGCGAACTTCGCCGAGACCGACCCCGCCGACTGGACGCTGCTCGAAAAGCTGCTCATCCGCACGGTGCAGAACACCTCGCTGGCCTTCCACGACTGCCTGCTGCGCAGCGACCGGGGGCGCTTTCTGCTGACCAGCGCGGCCGGGGCGAGCCAGCCCACCGCGGGCAACGCCGCCTACGCCGCCGCCAAGGCGGCCGCCGAGGCGTGGACCCTCGCGCTCGCCGACTCCTTCCGCAAGGCGGGGGGCGAGGACGGCCCCCGCAGCGCGGCTGCGATCCTGGTCGTGAAGGCACTGGTGCACGACGCGATGCGCGCCGAGCGCCCGAATGCGAAGTTCGCGGGCTTCACCGACGTCAAGGACCTGGCCGATGCCATCGCCGGCGTCTGGGACAGGCCCGCCCCGGAAGTGAACGGAAAGCGCCTGTGGCTGACCCCGCAACCGTAAGGACCGACGCGCGTCGCCATCACGACCCGCAGGTCCGCGGTTTCGCCAGTGACAACTACGCGGGGACGCACCCCGAGATCCTCGCAGCACTCGCCCTCGCCAACGGCGGCCACCAGGTCGCCTACGGCGAGGACGACTACACGGGCCATCTCCAGCGCGTCATGCACAGCCACTTCGGCCCCACCGCCGAGGCGTTCCCGGTCTTCAACGGGACCGGGGCCAACGTGGTCTCGCTCCAGGCCATGACCGACCGCTGGGGCGCGGTCATCTGCGCCGAGTCCGCGCACATCAACGTGGACGAGGGCGGGGCTCCCGAGCGGGTCGGCGGCCTCAAGCTGCTCACCGTCCCCACCGAGGACGGCAAGCTCACCCCGGAGCTCATCGACCGGCAGGCGTACGGCTGGGACGACGAGCACCGCGCCATGCCGCAGGTCGTCTCGATCACCCAGAACACCGAGCTGGGCACCGTCTACACACCCGACGAGATCCGCGCCATCTGCGAACACGCCCACGGGCACGGCATGACGGTGCACCTCGACGGCGCCCGCATAGCCAACGCCTCGGCTTCCCTGGACGTGCCCATGCGTACGTTCACCAACACGGTCGGCGTCGACGTGCTGTCCTTCGGCGGCACGAAGAACGGGGCCATCTTCGGCGAGGCCGTCGTCGTCCTGAACCCCGACGCGGTCCGGGCCATGAAGCACCTGCGCAAGCTGTCGATGCAGCTCGCCTCCAAGATGCGCTTCGTCTCCGTGCAGCTGGAGGCGCTGCTCGCGGGCGACCTCTGGCTGCGCAACGCCCGGCACGCCAACGCGATGGCCCAGCGGCTGGCCGAGGGCGTGCGCGGGATCGACGGCGTGGAGATCCTTCACCCCGTCCAGGCCAACGCCGTCTTCGCCCGGTTGCCGCACGCGGTGACCGAGCGGCTCCAGAAGCGCTTCCGCTTCTACTTCTGGGACGAGCAGGCCGGTGACGTGCGCTGGATGTGCGCCTTCGACACCACGGAGGAGGACGTCGACGCGTTCCTCCTCGCGCTCAAGGAGGAAATGGCCGCCGCCTAGCGGCCCGGCCCGTCTCCGGGGGGTGCGGACCTGTCCGTACCCCCCGGAGACGATTCAGCCGCGCTCGCGGACCTCGGCCGCCGTCGGAGCCGTACCGCCCAGGTGCGCGGGCACCCACCACGTGTCACTGGCGTCCTTCGGCCGGACCGGATAGGCCCGCTGGGCCGCTTCGAGCAGCTCCTGCACCCGCTCGCGCAGCCGCCGCGTGATGGCGCCCGCGTACTGGTCGGTGGGGGCCTCCACGGGCTCTCCGACGCGGATGGTGATCGGGGTGTGGTTGCGCTTGAAGCTGCGCGGCCGGCCCTTGGTCCACAGCCGCTGCGTGCCCCACAGTGCCATCGGGACCAGCGGCACCCCGGCCTCCTGCGCCAGACGGGCGGCACCCGACTTGAAGCTCTTGAGCGTGAACGACTCCGAGATCGTCGCCTCGGGGAACACTCCGACGATCTCGCCGGACCGCAGCGAGGCCAGCGCGTGCGCGTACGCGTCCTCACCCTGCTTGCGGTCGACGGGAATGTGCTTCATCCCGCGCATCAGCGGCCCGGAGACCTTGTGCCGGAATACGGATTCCTTGGCCATGAAACGCACCAGCCGCTTCTGCGGGAGCGCGGCGAGGCCACTGAAGATGAAGTCCAGATAACTGATGTGGTTGCTGACCAGAACAGCACCACCGGTCTTCGGGATGTGCTCCGAACCCTGAGTGTCGATCTTCAGGTCCAGCGCCTTGAAAAACGTGCGAGCGGCGCCGATGACCGGCCGATAGACGAGTTCTGCCATCTGGGGAAGACCCTTTCTTCAGCGCCCGCGGAGGTTCTCCCGGCGGAAGTTACGCAGCCGTAGGTTTTCGGCATTGCGCCGATGGTGCCCCATGCGGTGACGTGGTGGCCAGTCCCGGCGGCGCCGGGCCGCGAGATTCTCGTCACGTACTGCGCCCGGGAATGCCCGCGGCGTCGCGGACGCTGACGCCCTGCGTAGAACTCTGACAGGAGGCCGAAGGTGGACGGGCAGGCAGGCGCCGAGAGGCTGGACGCGGCACGACTCGGCGCGGAACTGGGGAAGCGGGCCACGCTCGTCCAGTTCTCCACCGCCTTCTGCCAGCCGTGCCGGGCCACCCGGCGCACCCTCGCGGAGGTGGCCGGAATGGTCGAAGGGGTCGCCCATGTGGAGATCGACGCGGAGGCGCGTCTCGCACTCGTACGCAACCTCGGCATCAGCCGGACCCCGACCGTCCTGGTCCTCGACTCCGGGGGCCGGATCGTCCGCCGGGCCGAGGGGCAGCCCCGCACCGTCGACGTCGTCGCCGCCCTCGGCCGGGCGATATGACGGACCGTGATGCTTCTCCCACCTGGCGGGACGCCCTTGACGGCGCGGACCGCGCATCGTCAGTCTGACGTTATGCCGTCAGATCCCCTTCTCCATGGCCGGGCGTACATCGACCTCGCCCGCACCGCCGGCGCGTGCTGTCCGGGTGCCTGAGCATCCACGACCCCGCATCTCCGACGCGCAGAAGGACATCTCCATGACGGCATCACCCGGGCTCGGCACGACGCGCACGGCATCCCCGGATCTTCTGCGCTCCGTGTTCCGCCGGCATGCCGCCGGAGTCGCCGTGATCACCGCCGCCGGAGAGCGCCCGGTCGGCTTCACCGCCACCTCGCTCAGCTCCGTGGCCGCGGAGCCGCCCCTCGTCTCCTTCGGCGTCGGCACCTCGTCCTCCAGCTGGCCGGTGCTGGCCGAGGCCGAGCACGTGGGCGTGCACATACTCGGCGAACACCAGCGGGAGCTGGCCGCCACCTTCGCCCGGAGCGGCGCGGACCGTTTCGGCCCGTCCACCTTTTGGCGCAGCGGGCCGGAGGGCGTTCCGCTGCTGGACGACGTCCTTGCGTGGCTGGTCTGCCGCGTCGTGGCGCGGATCCCGGCGGGCGACCACCACATCGTGATCGCGCAGGTGGTCGAGGGCGACCCGGCCGGCGGAGGCCGGCCGCTCGTCTATCACCAGGGCCGATTCACGGCTCTGCGGGACTGACGCGATCCCCGGGGTTCGCGGGTGGATCGCGTTGGGCAGATCACAGTGCAAAGCGCTTGCTCATTGGGCACACGCTGGATGTACTGGCGAGTAATATGACGGTCGGAGCGTCGGTCGCCCCGACCGGAAAACGCCCCATCAGGCGCCTATGCTGCGTGCAACAAGGCAGCCCGGAAATGACGATGCAGTAGGAGAGCCGGCGTGAGCTTGAGGATCGTTGTCACTGTGAAGTACGTGCCCGACGCGACCGGTGACCGGCATTTCGCCGATGACCTGACGTTGGAT